>JAKAVF010000002.1 GCA_021827605.1 Microcaldota archaeon | reverse complement strand
GATAGACCTCAAAAAACGCGACGGGATCTTGGCGACCGGTGCCAAAGATTATTTTCCGGTTGGGAGCGATTGTTTGGCGAGCTCTGCTGGCACCGGATAATCATTGAATCCAGGCAGCACGCTCTTTCCGTAGATCAGCCTGCACAGCGCCTCAAACTCGTACCTCGCGCCGGTAAGGGCGTTGTGCGGCTTAGGCTCCGCGCCCAGGCCGACGAACTTCAGTATCGCGTCGCCGCTTAGGTAGAGGCCGCCATCCGGCTTCCTTGGGACCTCAATGCCTTTTTCAAGCATGTAGCCCATGCAGACGGAATGCATGTCGAGCATCCATATTGGCAGCCTGAAATCCGCGCAGTACCGCTCCGCGTACGCATTTACGCAATCCCTGTCGAAAGACGGGTTTTGCCCTGCAGTTACATTGCATCTGTTGGCCTTGAGGAACAACCTGATATCCCCGACGACGTTCTTCGGGTCGTTCACCTGATCCATTGGCATTTTATCGAGTTCGAATCCATTTATTTTCATGCCCTCCTCCATGACTTCGGCGCCGTCAAATGGGTAATACTCCCTGTAGAACTCATTTAGCCGCCCGCTGTAGGATACAAGACCGACGCTAAGGACAGCGCATTTCCACGGGTTGAGCCCCGTTGTCTCGACATCCAGGACCGCTATGTTGTCTAGGTACCCCATCTGATCATTAAAATGTGTAGTACAGCAATATTTATTTAAGGTGCGTCTCTTGCTATCAGCGCAGCTTTCTTGCAGCGTCAAGCCCGGCCTCGAGTCTTTTCTTTGCTACCATAGACCAAAAACCTAAGTTGGACTCCTCAGCAATTTTAGCTACACTGCGTTTCGCAAAAGCAGCGAAATGAGGGTATACGGGCGGTTGGAGAAGAGGCGGCAGCATAGGCTTCCGGCGGATATCTTGAATTTCGATGAGATAATCAATGCGCTAGATTCGTATTTCGTGCTGGAGACCATAAGGCACATAGGCACGACGAGGAAGCTAACGCCAGGTGAGGTGTGTGTGGAGCTGAACGCGATGTGAAGGGAGATGGACAAAAAAGAGAAGGGGCGAGGAAGAACGGCGGGCGATAAAAATGAAGCGAATAACTACGGATAGCGCCAATGGCCTGCTTTCAAATAAATTTTATTTTAATAGTTTTAGTGTACTTTCATCAACACATTCCGGAAAAGCTGGCTTTAATCTGAATATGCTTCTGTTTCCTTCGCCAGCTGTGCAAGTATCTCAAGCGATTTATATGGGTCGTCTTCTACCTCCAGATTATGGCCTGCTCTTTTTATTGAAATAAAGTTGGCACCGGCATTCTGAAGCGCGCCAATTCTTGTCACATCATAATGGCGATCTTCCTTGCCTATGACAAATAACCCACCCCTACAGACGTCAATAAGGTCGTTGAATAATTCTACCTTTACTGCGCTGGCAGTTTTGAGCAGCGGCGTAAACCATATGGTTTTGTTTATCTTTTTTGATTTGTTAAGATGCAAAAGCGCAAAGGTGCCTAGTGATTTTCCCACCAATAAAACGTTTTTGTACTTGCCCTCCTTGCTGATTGCAGCGCCGTAAGCCGCGTCAGCGTCAAAGTTCAACCATGTGACCTTCTCCTTATCGGAACAGGAGTCAAATCTCTCGTTCATGTAATCATATTCAACCCACAGGACGTCGTAGCCCTTTTTCAGCAACACCGTCGTTGCGTAATAGAGCACAGGCATTTGGCAGGTATAGCCTATTCCAGGAAAGAATAGCGCTATCTTCGTGGAAGGACCCATGCTAAATAACGTGTTCTTTATTGGGTTCTTATCGTAACCAAGTATGTTCAAGTTTGTGAGCGTTTCGGGCATGAGACCACCAGATTTACCTGCACTGTTATCTCTCTAGGCTAAATCTTATTAAGCATTATACCTGCCAGAAATCAGGACTGGGTTTCCCAAATAGACATTCATGCATTTCCATCGTATTCATGTAATCATTGTAAAGATCGTTAAGTCTTTTTTTACTGGTTTTTGATTCGGCGCTACTTGGAACATGCTCTTTAAACCTGCCTAGAACTATTTTGCAGAACTTTCTGTACTCTCTGGTGTTTAAAATAAATAAATGCCAATACATATCAACCTGCACAGAGGGGGTTACATTGCGGTTAAGCACACCCATCGCAATAAACCTTTTGAACTCGGTTTCTAGTCCTTTTGCGTACTTTCCGTCTATTTTTTTAGACATTTGCAGAATTGGGTACACCTGTTCATTATTAAACACGCCCCGCTTGTATGTGAACTTTGCTGTTATCGGGGTTAAATTATATTTGTCAAGTCGTTCCAGTATCCTGAGCTTTGTCCCTGTTAACCCATACTTTTTCCTCGCAGTCTCATAATTATGCATTATCATGGGAATCAGAATCCTGTTTTTATCCTGTGGTCTCATAAAATCACATACATCGCAATGCTGAACACAACTTCTAACGATTCTTTATTTCTTTCCTCAAAACGCGCCACCTTCTCTCTTATTTCCTTGGATGTTGGTGAACCTGAGTTTACCTCTCCGGCAGAGCGCAATTTTCTAAGCTGTCCATCATAATCTTCTATACCTGCCCCTGTAACATGCGATGCGATTTTATGCAGGAGGTAATCCCCAAGGCCAGAAGACATTGAGCGTATAAAATCGTTGGTATTGTCATTTTCCAACATCTCGTTTATTGCATCGACTATGACGCCATATTTAAGAGCAAGGCACGATCTTGCAGAGCGCAATAGCCGCTTCTTTTCTGCTACGCCCCTCAAGTCCGTAAGAAGCTGCCCTCTATCTGCATTTATAAGCTCTGGGTACATGGGCTTTAGCGCATCCTGGAGGTAACCACTCCCACCAAAATACCTTTCTCGTACCTCTACGCTGTCGTAACCGTAGATAGCAACATCCCTGGAAAACATAATCGGGAAGGAGTCTTTTACAGGGCTCAAGATTGTTGGCACGTCCTCCATCTTGAATTTGGGAATCTGGCTTTCAACAACCGATTTCACTATGTAATGGAGGTACCTATTGGCCCGGTCTATCGAGACTAATAGGCTTAGAATTCTGCACAATGTCACCAGGTCTCTCTCTTTTTCCAGAGTCTCCAAATCATGTCTGTTGAGCAGTAGGAAGTTATCTAATTCTGCATAAAGCTTCGCTGCACCGTTCGTATGCTTGAGATATACCTCTGGGTTTTGCTGGTAGAACTCGGTTTTTCGTTCGTTGCTCTTTAATAGGGTGTGCAATGCTGATTCTTCACCTTTAAACATCTTTCTAAAGTCTACAAATAAAGTTTCTTTAGGCACAAGACCAGCAAAAAATTCATCCGAAGTCTGCGTCGCTGCTTGGCCTGTTGCTTCGAAAGATACAGTGTGAGTTTGCATTCGCATCAGTTTAATTGTTTATAGTAGACACTAATGTTGGTTAAAAAAAATAAAAAACCAACAACGTTTAATCTTTGCAGCCAGGTAACTTACTGGCCTTCAGTCCCTTTCCAGATCCTTTTGTTTTTCTCATATTATCACCGAGTGTAATTGGAATTTTAATAGTATAAAAGTCTTTTGTCCAGTTTGTTATGTTGCCCTGAATTGACCAGTTAAACATGCGCAGTTCTGATATTTAACCAAAAACATAACTACGACGGGGGTCGGATTGATTCATGCTTATCCCTTGACTATTCTGCCGTAGTCCTTGCTTATGTATCCAGAAAGATATGACGCGACCCTCTTTGGCGGCATACTATTGTCAAACCTTATCTTTGCTATAAAGCCGCTGTCATATTCTGTCAGGGAGACCTCTTCCACTAGATTTAGCTCCAGAATTCTATCTGCGAGCTCCTTCATGCTGGCATCCTGCCTGGGCATTATGAAGAAGAACCTCTGGAGCCGGCCTTTCTTGTTCATACTGGTGTCTGTTTTTCTCTTCCTTGCCATTACGCCACCCGTGCCTGTTCATCTAGCGCCTCGTAATCGCAGTACACGCAAATGTGCCTTGCCTTGGCGCCTTCCCATTTTATCTTGAGAAGCCTTCCGCAGTGCGGACACCTCATGGTTTTCACTGTTTTTTTATTGCTGCGACAGAAAGCGTAATCTCCTGCTTTGCCATGATTGCGCTTTTGCCTGTTCTCTCCAGGCCGCATGCATGTATGTGCCACAGGTATGCAGTCGGATTCCTGTGCACCATGCCGCACATCCAGCACTGGTATATCTCTGCATCGTCAGCCTGTTCGTTTCCCCCATTACGTTTATAGATATCCATTCTCTCACCAATGATCGCAAGATACCTGAAAAACTTTAGAGTAGGGGAGGGCGCGCCATTTGCGGCACGCCCAAATATGTAGGGATAAGGTGAAGGATCTGAGTGGGGATTGATGCCTTCCTTTGGAATGGATTGAAAAGACTGCACATAAGGCGCCGGTTTATCTGAGATCCCTTTCATCCTTATACCTGGATTGATATTGGGGGCTTTGAAGTATTAATACCTAGCGCAAAATAGCAATTTTAATAAAGGATATTGCTGTTTTGCTACTTTTCCCTCGGTATACATATACTCAATGATGGTGCTCATTCTGCTTTTTCGGCCAGAATCCTCCTGTTCAGCTCCTCGAAGAATTCCTCGTTTTCTGCATCTGGACCGGCTTTTATCACCATTGACTCGCTCTCGCCTGCCCCGAGGACCTCCTTGATGAATATTGACTCTTTAGTGATAAAGCCCTCGTTGCCGGTGTAAACGTTGCTGAACTGGGGATTGCCTACCATGGCTGTTATGTGTTTAGAGCCGCGCTTGCTTAATTTGGCCGCAATCACCCTGCCTCCGGATCTCACAACCTCCTTTATTGTGTCGTCGGTGGAGTCGATGAACGCTCCTGTTACGTCAAACATCACGAACCCATATCTTTTCCTTTTCGACTTCTTGGGTGTGTATGACCCACCGAGCGGGTCTTTTCGCTGAATCAGAATGCCAGCAACGATTAGCGCAGCTATCACCAGATAGTATACGCGTATCGTTTCCCCGAAGAGGATGCCGGCCCACACGAAGGTAAAGAAGGTGGAGAGCAGGAAGGTGTTTGTCACCACGGTGGTCTTCAGCACCTTCAACGCATGTATGTACATGTAGAAGCTGAAGATGTTCGTCACGGCCAGATACAGGATTATGGTTATGTCAGTGGCGCTAAGCGGCGCAAATCTTGCTCCGCTGCCCGCAAAAAGAATGCCGAAAAACAGGGTCAGCACTATGGTGGCGGTAAAGAGGAACATGTCATTATCGAGCGACTGCCACTTGATTATGACGGTTGCGAGGGCGTAGCCTGCGGCAAGCAGCACCACGAACAGTATTATCAGTATGTTTGGATTGGAGAGTACGGATGAGAAATTTCCGCCACTCACTCCTATAAGGATGCCTGCAAACGCAAGCGTCAAGGCCAGCACCTGCCTCCTGCTAAGCCTCTCCTTAAGGATGAATGGTATAAACAGCAGCATAAGCAGAGGATTCAGCCTGAAAAGGACGGTCGAGAGCGACGCCGTTATGAAGTGCTCGGCATAAGCGATTCCGTATTCGTACGGGACGTAGGTCAGGAGCGCGGCCACAGCGACGAAGAAGAGCGCTCTTTTGTTCCTGAACAGGCTGGGCAGCCGTCCGATCTTTCTGTTTTTGGCGAGGAGCAGAAACCCGAATGGTATGCTCACGAGCGAGGCGAGGAAGAACAGCTCGAACGCACCAGATCCCCTGGTGAGCAGAAGCAACGCAGGCGTGAAAGAGCCTATGAGCATCGACGCTACCAGGTAAATATACGCTTTATGTTTTATCTCCATGGTTCAGACTGAAACATGACAGTTTATATACTCTTCTCAAAATAGCAATTTAAATACGTATATTTGCTGTTTTGCTACAGCTCTCCGATAGTAATAAATGCGTTGCCAGGCAAGCATAATCATGGAGGACTACGATTTCCACAGCGCGTTCAACGAGCGGTGGAGCCCCTTCCTGAAGAGGATCGTCAGGCTGCTGTCTGATAATTCAAGGATGTCGGTGACCAGCATGGCGAAGCGGCTCGGCGTCTCGAGGATGACCGTGGAGAAGATGGTCAGGAAGGCCGAGGTGGAGCTGGGCATCATATACACGCTTGAGCTCAACGAGGCGGCGCTGGGCCTGAACAACCAGCACCTCATACTCGTAAAATTCACGGAAAAGCCGGATTACGGCAAAGTGGCGAGGATTCTCGAAGGCTCGCACATCCCCCAGGTGGCAGTCAGGGTGAACGGAACCTACGACCTGTTCGTGTACGCCAATGCAGAGGACCAGAACGAGTACGTTTACTGGGACAAGACAACGCAGGTCCTGCTTTCTGAATACAAAGCGCTGTGGCAGCCGTCAGACTTGGCATTCAGGCACCTTGGCTTCTTCCCAATCAGGAACGCATTGATCGAGAGACTGAAGATACCCAAGATCTACAAGGACATACTGCTGCTGCTAAACGAGGATTCGAGGATGTCGTTCGCCAAGATGGCGGAGAGGCTTGGCATGAAGTCCAATACCCTGGCTTATAATTTCAAGAAGCTGCTGAAGAGCGGCTACATAAAGCGCTTCACGATGGTCATGCGAACTCCGCAGAGCGTCTCCATGATGTCCATGTTCGGCAAGTACGTGATAGCGAAGGGCTTCGAAGAGGATTCAATGCGGATGCGCAGGGAGATAACCTTCCTCGATGACAAGGTTCCGTTGATAAGCAGATGCCTCTTCTCCGCGCAGCTTATAGGAGGCTACGATTTCTTTTTCGTGGGCGTCTACGACAGCTACGATATCGGATACAACAGATTGATAAAGTACTACCGGGAGAGGTACAAGAGGCACAAGGTGAAGGTCATGTACGGAACTATAGGCGAAACGCTGCTCGGCCATTTCCCTACAAGGAGCCTTGACGTGCGAGGAGAGTTCAACATGATCAGGTGGGACCCTGGAGTGAAACCAAGGGTGGAGAAGCCCTCAGAAACGGCCTCAAGGAACTGGGGCGGCTCTTAGCCACATCGCGTCTCACCAAGAACATCTTAGAGATAAAGGGGTAAATATCCCAAAAACGGAATAATATATCGGAGCGCCTGGCACAGATTCTTGAATCTCACGATACACCCTGTGCCTAGCTTTATGCTGAACTCATTCTGGCCAGAATGTCGGTTATGTTCCTCTCGAGACCCTCCCTCTTGCCATCCATGGATGTTTATTGCATAGAAAGTTACATAAAGCGATATGTAGAGAAGTGGGAATCTAAGTAGAATGGGCCCGCGGAGAATCGAACTCCGTATCTTCACGTTGTCAACGTGACGTCTTACCAATCGACTACGAGCCCCTAAATCGTAATGCGCATGCCGTCATATGCGGCATCCGTGTCCTTGAACACCGCTCTAGCTTCCTTGAGCAGCTCATCGGGCCTCTTGTACCTCGCGCTTATGTGGAATATTATCAACCTCTTGGCTTTTGCATCTTTCGCTATCTCGGCGCACTCCGCGGCTGTTGAGTGCAGCCTCTCCTTAGCGAACTTCTTCAACTCGTTTGTGTAAGTGGCTTCATGTATGACTATGTCTGCGCTTCGCGACGCCTCGACCGTAGCGCTTACAGGCCTTGTATCGGCAGCATAGACAACCTTCCTGCCAGGCACCTCCACCGCTACGTCCTTGAGCCTCACCGTCCTATTGCCTATCTTGACGCTGCCTTTCGCCAACAGCTTCGAGTGCACCTCGCCCTTGATGCCAAGCCTCCTGCACTTTTCCTTGTCGAACTTATATCTGTCATTCTCCTTGAAAACGTACCCATACGTTGGTATCGAGTGCCTGAGCCTGAATGCGCTTACCGAGAAACCTCTGCCCTTCAGCACCTCGCCAGATTTGACGCCGACCACCTTCACCTCATAGCCCATCATCGCGCGGTCGAAGGTGAGCAGCGGAGTCACCTTGCTCTCCTCCCCTCTTGGCACATAAATGTACAGGGGATCTGCCCTCCTGTTAAGGGCAAGCGTCCTGACAAGCCCTGCCACGCCTATGACATGGTCGCCGTGCATGTGCGTTATGAAAATGGCTTTTATCCTGTACGGGCTTATCCCGTACACCATCAGCTGCCTCTGCGCGCCCTCGCCGCAATCGAAGATGTAGACATTGCCGTCATATTCCATCGCTACGCTCGGGAGGCCCCTCTCCTTCGTCGGTGTTGAGCCTGCGGTGCCCAGGAACGTTATATTTATCGGTAATGGCATTCAATCAACGTCTATCGTCGCTCTCTTCTCCTTGAGGTCCAGTTCTATTACCTTTATCCTGCCTGTGCGCAGTTGCAGCTCCTCCTTCGTGATTCTCCTGTTCTTTTTCAGCTCGGCTATCATGCTGTTTATCGCTTCCATATTGCTAAATATCTTATCGGCGATTTCTTTATTTGTTTCTATGTCTGATTCTGTGCCCTTCAGCAGCCTTCTCTGCTTCTCTATACTGAGCCTTAGCTGCTTTTCTGCTTCATTGACAGGCTCGTTTCTTTCGTCCATCCGGTTTTCGTAGTAGAACCTATCCAGCGCCTCCTGCAGGGTCCCAAATTCAATTTTTTGGCGTGCATCATCGTTCCTGCCACCGTCTATCGTATAATCTACAGCCTTACCCTGCCCATTAAGCAGCAGCGCGACCCTTATCTCGTTTGGCAGCTCCATCTTGTATCCTTCTGCTTGCCGCGGCGGCGCATACACTTCGCCGACGTCGATTCTTCTGCCTCTGAACTGCCTGCGCCTGTACGCCAGGAGTATGTCCATGCCGCTATCGACTATTATGAGGTTGCCTTGACCGAACATCTCGAGAATCATCCCCAGGTGCTTGTCGCCCTTCCTCACATCGATCTCAAGTATCCTGTCGTCGTTTATCTGCCTTATCGACTCTATAGTTGAACCCTCGATCCTCTTCCTCACCGCCATCGCGAA
>JAKAVF010000006.1 GCA_021827605.1 Microcaldota archaeon | reverse complement strand
AATTCTGAACGGTTTCCAATAGTATTTTGTGTTATCTTTGTACTCTTTGCCGGTTTTGTAATCAGTAAACTGGCCGTTTTTCCTTTTGGAATGGAAATTCTCCTGCCTTTCCGCCACGAAAGAGTTTAGCAAGCTTTTTAAATTGTTGTTGATAAGCCTTATTCAGGGTGAAACCGATGGCAGCATCTGATGATAAATCAGCCAAGAAGCCGGATTCGAAGGGCTCTTCTGATATATGGAACAACACTATGAAGATGGTTAGTGCGAACTTCGCACCTTTCGTGATAATGATTATACTGTTCGTTGTCGCGTCTGCGATAATATTCCTTGTGTTCGGAGCAATAGAAGGCCAGATAGTTGGCAGGTTCTTCTTCGGTGTCGACTACACTGCGCTTGCGATAGTCACAGCTATACAAGCTGCGCTGATAGCGTTCGTCTACCTGTGGTTCATTGGCGCATTCTACAGACTTGCCGATGAGTTCAAGGCGAAGTCAACGAATATCAACTATGTCAACCTGGTAAGCCAGGGGCTCCACGATGCGCTTGCGCACCCCAACACCCTTCTGGCCATGGCCGCACTGGCCTTTGTCGGCGGCCTTATAGGGACATTCCTTGGAGGCTTCGGATACCTTGCAATATTCATAGAATCGATATTCATCGCTGGCGCAATAGGCATCGGGCTTGCCGCGTTCGTTGCACAGAAGACCCAGTGGTACAACTTCTGGGACCTTTTTGCGCAGGTTAACAAGGAGTCGTCGAACGCCGGCATAATGCTGTATCTGACGCTTCTGGTAGAGCTGGTTCCAGTACTTAACATCATAGAGGTGGCTATGATACCATTCTCTGTGATGCTGCTCTCGCAGAAGAAGTGAGAGCGGGGAGCCAGGACAGTATTCCGCGCCTAGCTGGGCGCTTTAGCGCTAGGGTAATAGGGATATTTTAGATATCTAGCGCATTAGAGTGCCTTATTTCGGAGATGTGGCCAGTGCATTCGAGCTCGGTGCGGTGCGCGTAATTGGAGTTGATGGCTATGAATCATCACATCAAGTCGGGGCAGAGATATCTCCTACCGCCATACCTCGAGATGACGGGCGGACACATAAGGAACCTGGAGAAACAGCAATCGCGCAAGACTCTGCGTTCCTGATGTATTTGCGCCGCCACGGCTCTGAAAGCCCGGAACCTGCGGTTTCATCCTTGCTTAGGCCTCTGTGCCTGAGACCAGCCTTAACGGAATGCGCTTTTGCCCCAAATACTTATCAATGTGGCGCTGTGACACAGCATTTAAAAGCCTTGGGCATGGCAGACCTCTCTCCAAGGATTTTCGATGTGTTTATATTCCTTTTTGGTGCAATATACTCACTACATTCTAGGTGAGAAAATGTTCGAGATTAAGATAGATGATGCTAGATACTGGAAGAGCTGCGTAGATTCAATAGTCAGCCTCGTAGACGAGGGTACGTTCAACATAAGCAAGGAGGGCATATCGCTCAAGGCGATGGACCCGTCCGGGATCAGTATGGTATCGTTCTTCATCCCAAACAAGGCATTCTCGAAGTTCGAAGTCGACAAGACAGCGGGGGTCGGGCTGAACCTAGACAACCTCGGCAAGATACTGGCGAGCGCAAGGCAGAACGAGCAGCTTGTGATGAAGGACGCGGGAAACAAGCTGTCGATGGAGTTCATAGGCCCGAATGGAAGGAGAAGGTACAAGCTCCCGATGATAGATGTCAAGAAGGACGCTGACAAGGAGCCAAAGATTGCGTTCGAGTCTAATATTGAGGTAAGGAGCGATGCGCTCAAGGAGATACTCAAGGATGCGAACCTTCTCTCTACATACATAGGGTTCAAGACGGACAAGAACTCCTTCATGGTGTTGGCAAAGGGTGACGCAGGGGAGCTGGAAGAGGAGCACCTGAACAACACGGACGTTATAAAGAAGCTCAGCGTTGATAAGGCATCATCCGCAACGTTCAATCTCGAGTATCTGGAACGCATAATAGGCGCATGCCCTGCGGAGAATGCGGTGGCTCTCTCGCTCAAGAGCGAGGAACCAATCCGAATCGACTACAAGATAGGCGACGCTGCGCTCTCATATTTCCTGGCCCCATACATGTCGAGCGATTAACATGAGATTCCTAGTCTTTATCGCACCGAACAATTTCCGCGATGAGACGGTTTCGACAATAAAGATGTTCTTCGAGCGATGGGGCATCGACTATGACATATCGAGCTACTCAAAAAAGGAGTGTGTTGGCGCTCACGGCGCGGTCTACAGCCCGTCTGTGAACACCAATGTTGCGGCAGTCGGGAACTACGACGGGATAGTGCTCGTAGACGGGAATGGAATAGAGGATTACAAGCTCTATGAATACAGGCCGCTCCTAGACCTTCTCCTGCAGTTCAACAGCCAGAACAAGATAATTGGGGCTGTTAATAACGCAATAAAGGTTGTGGCACGCGCCAACATAATCAATGGCAAGAAGATGGTAGTCCCAGATGATGTAGAAACCAAGAGGGCGATTCTCCTTTTCCATGGTGTGCCATCCGACAAAAACGTTGAGATATCGGGCAATATCGCCACGATGAAGGGCAGCAGCCTCGAGACCCAGGTACATGAGCTGCTCCAGCATATCGGCGCAATCTGATTTTATTCGCTAGTGTTTGAATGCACCAGAACAAGAAGAATATTGTTAAAGAAATCGCTGGAGAGAGGATAGCCCTCCTTTTTGGCTTGGCCACAAGGACCATTGGCAGCGATAGGGAGCAGTCCGGCAGATACATAAAGAGGATGCGCTACATGAGCAGCCACTACAAGGTACCTCTCCCAAAAAAGATAAGGAACGGAATATGCAAGAAGTGCAACGAGGTGCTTGTGCCTGGGTTGAATGCAAGCGTCAGGATAGTGAGCTCTAAGGGATACGTAGCTACGCGGTGCACCAAATGCGGAAATGAAGTCCATGTGCATTACTGAGTCAGTTCATCTTCAGCAGCTTTATCACGCTGCTCCTGTCTGCATCAGAGATTTTCTTATAGGAGAGGTAAGCGAATCGTTTCCTGTGCACCTCCTTGTAGTTCGGGATCAGGTGTATGTGGAAGTGGTATATCTCCTCGGCACCCTCCGAATCTACGATCACGTATATCCCACGCGCCTTTAGCGCCTTCTTCATCTTCGGCAACAGCCTGTGCGCGACATAGAAACAGCCAAGAAGGGTCTTTTTATCCATGCTTGCCATGTCACTGAAGTGCTTCTTCGAGATTACTAGAAGATGGCCGAATGCCCTGGGATATCCTGACGGGACGACATAGCATAGCTTGTCTTCGTATACTACACCCTTCTTTCTTATGTCATCTTCGCAGAACTTGCAGCCCTTCATACCACCACTATAATGCTGAGTGGGCCCGGTGAGATTTGGACTCACGACCTATGGCTTATAAGACCATCGCTCTGACCAGGCTGAGCTACGAGCCCACATAAAGCATAAAACTTGTCGAGACAAGATATATAATCCTTACTGGATTTTGATACCAAGGCGGGAGAGTTCGCCCTTGAGCTCTTTTATCCCGGTAATAGAGCAGGACCTTGTCAACATCAAATATGGTTATTTTTATTCCACTGCCAGCCTGTGTGCTCCAGCTCCTCATGGCATCGAATAATTGTTCGTTATCCATGATGGCTTCTGTGGCACCGGCACATTGCCTCCTGTGTAGTTGTTGAGCGCGAATATGCGCACTGGATACGTGCCATTGACATAGTTGATTCCGGATGCATTGGCAGGGTATACCTCATGGAATCCGGTCAGGTTGCCGAGTATGAATCCCTTGTAGTAGTTGGAATCGTAGAACTGCGTAGGCTCATCGGTTATGGTCTGGTTCGGGCCGTTCGGGAGGTATATCATCATGTATTCCACAAATGGCACTGGCTGCCCGTTGTTCGGGTTCTGCGAATATACCACACCGAGATACTGCGCAGCCTGGATGACCGCGTTCATCTTTGTATGGTTGCTTGTGTAGACCTGCATTACTCCGTTCGCATTTGGTGCAGCGTCAACGCAGACCTGGCTCTGGTTTGTCGCATTTGACTGCGGGCTGAGGAAGCCGATTATGTACTGTGTTGTGCTGTTTGAGAACGGGCAATAGTAGTTTATACTCTGCTGAGTGCTGTTCGTCGGCACGAGCGCAGCCAGGGGCAGCAGAACCATCTGCGGTATGTGGGTGAGCTCGCACGTAGAGCCGCCCGTAGCATATGGGATGGGCGGATTCTCTCCCTGACCTGCAGCAATCGCCGCCTGCTCCGACGTTAGGTTGGCGTGCACGCAGCCGAGGAAGTTCAACGCCGACCACTTCTGTATTAGGTCCTGGTCCATGAGAACGTATTCTGTCTGGTTGTGGTTCATCATATTTGCAAGCGTCTGCGGCGTATAGCCCTGTTTCGAGCCGAGCACATACTGCGCAGCCACGGCATAGTCTGCCTTCGGGTTGTTGTTGTCTCCCCTGAGCACCGCGTTGCTGTTGCCGAACCAGTTTATCCAGTCACCGTAGTCCCACCACGAAAGAATGCGCGGCGCGTTCGGACCTATATTCTGCCTAATCCAGAGCATGGAGTTGAGCCAGTACTGCGGTATTGTGTTGCAGTACAGGTCAGAGCCTATTGCATAGCCTGCTGCGGATATCTGGTTGCAGAGCTGGGTTTGTGTTAGCGCGCTCCCTGCAAGCATTGCGGATCCTATCGAGTCAGCGTATGAGGAGCCTTCTCCCATGAAGAAGCTTCCCTTGGCAAATGAGAAGATTCCTGTTACGAGCACAAGTAAAACGAACAGCCCCCACATATATTCCTTTGCCTTTCCCGTAATGCCCTTCTGCATGGCAAGATAAAGCACGTACACGAGACCGAAGATACTGAACAGCAGGAACAATCCCACTCCAAGTATCATGGCCTTGTAGTGTTTGTTGGTGTCCTCATTCTTTGTGAGTAGCTCGCCCTGCTGCTCGATGACGTTCTCGGTCTTCGGCGCGCTCCTCAATTTGAAGCGGTTTTCCGCGAGGTATGTCAGCTCTCCCAGCATAGCGCAGAACAGCACTATGTATACAGCGCCAAGATGCGGCAGGTATTTTACCTCGGAGAATCCCGCGAGGGCGATAAGCGAAAGGGCCAGGTAGAACACACCTGTCTTGCTATTTCTGAGTATAACGCTCAGCTCAACAAGGAAGAGCGCAAGCGCCATCACCACGAGTATCACAAGCGGAAGCCCCCCTATTGAGGCGGCAATCGGACCGAGGCCTGCCGCGCCGAAGTTATATCCAATGCCGGTAAGCGCATACTCCTGCACTGTCATGAATAGCGGGACTGACGGCGTGGTGAAGTGGCGTGTCAGCTGTATGTAGCGCTGCACCGGCGAGCCGAGCGGCGTGAAGAACACGGCAATCACTGCGATTGTCATGAGCACCGAGATGATTGCATACCTCGAAAGGAGAGGCATGTTCTCCTTCACAGACCCCCTGAGCATGATGGTTACAAGCGCGGCAACGGCTATGGTCGGCGGTAGCCAGATTGCAAACGACAGCCCAAGAGAGGTCAGGATTACGAAAGAAACGAGAGCTATAGGCAATATCGATAGAAGACTTAGAGCTATGACCAGCGCTGGTGACCTCTGCAGGTTGCCTGCAGCTGCCTTGGTAAGGAAGTCAACGATCCATACCCCGAGCAGCGCGATTATGGGGAATCCTATGATCACTATCGGTATCTCCGCTGAGAAGGCGCCGAGCGTAGACCCGTATGGTATGAATATGATTGCAAATATCACTATGACAGCTATTATTATTGCATTCATCTTGTAGAAGTCCTTTTTCAGGTCGCCACGCAGAATAGATACAAGCCCCTGTGCAAGTATGTACGCAGCGAACACTCCTGCTGTCACGGAATAGTAGTGGGCTCCAAGGAAGTTGGAGACGAATGCGAGGCCTGCGAAGATTGCAAGCCTCTTGCTTTCCGGCTTCTTTACCGCGAGCATGTACGCAGCGAAGAAGAAGAAGAGGGCGAATATCCCCCAAGGCTCTACAAGCTGCTCTCCGGCTATGAATGTGGTGAATAGTACAGGCATGGTGGCAGCAAGGCCGGCTCCCACGAGCGCAAGCTTCTCATCGTACTCGTGGTATATCAGCATGAAGATCGCGAAGACTAGGAGGGCAGCTGCGATGGGCGGATAAAGGCTACTTATATCGCTCATCATTGTCGTGCTTAAGTAGCTCAGGTTAGGGCCCATTGAGTTTGACAGGCTGTACCAATAAGCCTCTAGGTACGGGACTATCGGCTCTATCCTGTGTACGCTTCCGACAGCACACTGCTGCGGGGTTGAGGGGAGCGGCCATGCTGATGGATCGCATGCGAGTTGCTGGCCGAACGTAAGTATCTGGTTTGTGTCTACCATGTCGAAGTACGGGTCGAACTCGAAGAATACCGGCGCAATACCTATGCTCTGCATCCTTGTCGCGAATACGGACAGCATTATCACGATGAGAGCGGCCCAGACCCACCACGAGACCTTCTTCCCCATATGCGGCTGTAGTGGCTCTCCCTTCTTCGGTAGAAATTCGCTCCTGAAGTCCTTGAACGCTCCCTGCCAGAAGCAGAGCGCCAGCCCAATTATGGTGAGTATCAGCGTGTTGACTAGGTAAAGGCCGAGCGAGAAGGAGAAGAAGTGAATGGAGTTCATGAGATAGGACTCCATCCACGTCATTACCGGCGCTGCGACCAGCCCGAAGATGAACCCTATTACTATGATCTCCATAAGGTGGAGGCCTGTCTTCCGCAGCAGCGCAAGCGCAAGGAAGAATCCAGGTATTATCGCTGTCAAAAACGCTATGAATGCGACTAGAATTGTGCCCAACATCTACTACACTCTAAACAAATCTGAAAGACCCCAAAAAAGAAGTCAAATCTTCGGATTATATTAGAAGGAAAGGGTTTATTAAGTTTGTCTAGCATCCCATCGGCATAGGCTGCGGCGCGCTAGTTCTACCTTCAGGCGTTAAGTATCGATTTCGGAATCTCGATTGTCTTTATTACCCTGTCCGGGAACTGGGTTCCAGGAGGCACTATTCGAACCTTTACTCCTATCGCACCGTACTTTGGGTATGCAACTGCCTCTGCTTCCCTTACAAGGTCGGTTACCTGCCCTGCTTTTGGTATGTATCCTATGCTCTTCTTTATCGTCTTTCCCCTCGCACCCTTCGCTGCAAGCTTTCCGGCTACGATTATTTCTGCGCCAAGAGCGCCATTCTCCATGATTATCCTGAGCGCATTCTGCAGCACTTTCCTCGCGTTGAGCCCCCTTTCGAACTTATCCGCTATATCCCTCGCGACAAGCATAGGTTCGAGCATCTTGTTCTCTACTTCGACAACGTTTATTTGGGGGTTTTCGACCTGAAACTTCGTCCTTATCGTCTCCGTCAGCCTGTCAATCGTTGAGCCTCCCCTCCCTATCACCTTTCCAGGGTTGAGAACGTGAACTGTTATCCTTGTGAGCACCGGAGTCTTCTGGATCTCCACGCTGGAGAAGCCTGCCCTTATCAGCTCCTTCTCAAGGTATCTTGATATCTTCAGCTTGATTATCGAATTGTCTATGAATTTTCTCTCTATCGTCATATCTTCACTTCTTCTCTTCTGTTACGGCTGCCTTCTGAGCTTCCTGCTTCACCGGCTGCGCCTGCTCCTTCTTCTCCACGACTGGTTGCGTTGGTTGCTGCTTTTCGAGTACTATGGCCGCTTTCTTCTCCTCTTTCTTTTCTTCTTTCTTTTCTTCCTTCTTCTCGCCTTTCTGCAGGAGCGGCTTCTTCTCCTTCTTCACTTCCTTCAACGGCTCGGCCTTCCTCTTCGGCGTTATCTTGGCTATCGCCTTTATCCTCCTTACCATGGTATTGCTGAGCTTCTTCTCGTCAAGCGTTGAAATGCCGATTTCTACTCTTGCAAACTCAAGATTGGACATCCTTGCGCTCACATAGCCGCTTGGCCCCCCGGTAACGAAGAGCGCCCCTTTCGAAGGCCTTCTCTGTGCGATAAGCGTCTTGTTCGCCGATGCGTGGACAACATACATGAGTTCAGGGTCGAATCCTTTGTTAGTCGCGTTCGCCATCGCATTGACAAGGACCTTCCTGACCTCCTTGGCGCACTTTATCGGCCACCTGCCCTTCCTTCCGCCCAGCTCGTGCCTCGCTCCCATGTGCTTGTTGTGCTTCCTGTATAGCATAGGCATAACCCCGGATATAGTTGCGTCGAGCGTATCGATTGCGTTGGGCACGCTCTTGTACCTTATCGCGTCGCAGACGATTCCGAGATCCTTGAAGCTCGCGTTGAGGTTCTGCGCGTTAGCGAAGACGATGTCCTTCCTATCCTGATTGTATGAGTATTGCATTGTCACTTCACCGCTAGGAACTTGCTTCCCTTCGTTGCCTTTATTCCTGGTGCGCTGTGCTGCACCCTCTTGGTTGAGAACGCGTATTCGCCGAGCCTGTGGCCAAGCATACTTGCGTTTATCTCTAGCGCCTGGAATTCCTTTCCGTTGTGAACGTCAAACCTCATCCCTATCCATGATGGAAGGATGACCGCTTCCCTTACGTGCGTCCTTATCGGCTTCGTTATGCCCTTCTTCTTGTGCATCTCCACCTTCTGTATTAGCTCCCTGTAGACGAGGCCCTGCCTCTTCATCGTCCTCCTCTGGCGCGACTTGACAAGGCTCATGTACTCGTCAGGCTTTAGCGCCTGCGCCTCCTGCGCCGTCTTTCCCCTAAATGCTATTCGTTCTACCATTTACTCTAACCTTTCTTCTTTCTTCCGACTCTGCGGGCTGCGATATGTCCAACCTTCCTGCCAGGAGGTGCGTTCCTGCTCGTCATGCTGCTCTTGCCTTTGTGGTGCTGCTTTCCTCCGAACGGATGGTCAACTGGGTTGAGCTTGACTCCCCTGTACGTCGGCCACATCTTGTTTATAGCGTGCATTATGTAATGGTTCTTTCCGGCCTTTACTATAGGCTGCTCGTCCATTCCGCCGCCGGCAACTACGCCGAGCTGTGCCCTGCACTCGCTGCTTAGCGTTATTGATTTCTTTGACGGCATGGCGATAGTTGTCATGTTGCCTATGTGCGCTGAGACATACGCGACGCTTCCTGCGCTCCTCGTCATCTTTCCACCGTCGCCTGGCATGGACTCAATATTGTAAATCGGAATTCCCTCTGGGATGTCTCCAAGCTTCATGACGCTTCCGAGCGTGTAGTGCGGGGTCGGACCTATGTGTATCCTGTCGCCTATCTTTATCCCCTCTGGCGCAAGCAGGTATCCTGTTGTGAAGTCCTCGTACTTAACCTCGGCGAGAGGAGCCGTGTGCCCGGTGTGGTGGATTATATCTACCACCTCTCCGACAAGCTGGGAATCGCGCTTTGGAGTATAGCCTACGCTGATGTCAAAGGTCCCCGGCGCCTTCCTATACGCAACCGAGCCTTTTCCTCTTCGCTGCTGCTTCAATCGCTTTCCCATTTTTACACCATTATGTTGTCATCCATTGCAGTACTATTATGCAAGCTTCAATTTCGAGGCCACGTCGCTGGCCTTGAATCCCTTTGCCATTTTTACGTATACTTTCTTGAGGTTCGTTGACGTGTTCACGGTTCTTATCGAATCCACCTTTACGCCGAACTGCGCCTCAAATTCCTTCTTTATCTCTGTCTTCGTTGCCCTGAAGTCCGCTATGTAAGTGATTATGTTGTTCTTGTCGATAAGCGATATCGCTTTTTCAGTAGCAAGCGGGTATTTCAAAACTGCCATAGCATCACATCAACGATAATTTCTCCACTTCAGAAGGAAGGCTTTTGACAGCTGATTCGCTCCAGATAGTAATCCTTCCGGGAACCCCGCCCGGCGCGAGGAGGTTGGCATTTATCTCCCTGACCGTGCAGACATCTACTCCAGCTATGTTGCGGGCTGCCTTTATTATCCCCTTGTCCTCTCCGACGACTATCAGCGCAGACTTCCTGAAGTGCCTTCTATGCGAGAGCCTTCGGATTCCCTTCCTAAGGGAAGGGTCCTTGCTCTTCTCCAGTTCTGCGGAAAGCTTGAGTGCTGTGAGCATCGCGATTACGTCCTTTGTCTTCTTTATGGACTCGATCTCATTTGAAAGGACAATCGGAAGCTGGAGCTGCGCCTTCTCTACAGAATGCTTCTTGACCACGATATCGACGGCAGCGGTCGCGGCTATCGCGCTCCTCACCGCCTTCTGGTACTCCTTCTTGTTTATCCTTTCTATAAGCGTCTTCTCTATCTTGTGGGGGTGTGCCCTCTTCCCCTTTACCGATGAAGGGATCCTCCGCACCTGCCCCTGCTGACCTCCGCCGAGCTTCTGCCTTGGCCTTATTGCGACTCCCATATGCCTGCCGGTCCTGTACGAGCTCATCGCGCCGTAGTACCTGGCCGTGGTATTCATTCCTGCCAGCAGGTAGTGCCCCTTCGGCTGCAGCTTTGTAGTCTGCTCTGCTATGACAGCTCTTCTTATGAGGTCTTCCCTAACCGCCTCGCTGAAGATTGCTGGCACCTCTATGCTACCCTTCTGCGCTCCCTGCAGACTCAATATGTTAGCGTTCATTTTTTCACTTTGCTATGAAAAGGACCCGCGGCTCCTTGATGCCTGTTGCGTTCCTTTCCCTTATCGATTTCCTTATCCTTACAAGCCTCTTCGTTGTTCCGCCTATGGAGCCGTCGACGACAACGAAGTCGTTCTTGACTACACCGTAGTCTTGGAATCCGCCTCTCTGGTTTATCTGCTCTGTGTCAGCTTTCTGGCCTATCTTAAGTATCCTCTTGTTGTGCTCTGTCCTGTAGTTGAACCCCATCTGCCCAGCCCTTGGAACTGTGAAGAAAATCCTTCCGTCCCCGAACGAACCGAGAGGTCCACCGTGCCTTATCTTGTTGGTCGCCTTGTGCGCGTTCCTGTGCACCCCGTGCCTCTTTATCACTCCTGCCCATCCCTTTCCCGTAGTAACGGTTGAGACGTCGATGAATTCTCCTGGCTTGAAGATATCGTTCATCTTGACCTCCTTGCCCAGGAGCTTTGAAACGTAATCGAACTTTTCCTGCACCGTGCTTCCGCCAACCCTGGATTCAAACCTCATCGGGTGGTGCTGCTCTACGCTGCTTACATCCTTCGGGTATGCGACAATTAGGGCTGAGATGTCGGTATAATCTGCAAGCTTGCCCTTCGCCTGCTCGAGCTTGCTCTCATCGTTCTTGAGATTCTTTATTCCAAGCTTCTGTGCAGCAGCCTTGCTGTAGAATTCAGTCCTGGTCTTGCGGTACTTTGTCCCGCCTTCAGCTCCATACATCCTTATTCCGTATACTTCCATCCTGGGAACCTCAAGAACGGTGCATGCGCGGGCTACCTCCTGGTTTTTCGCTGGGCCTTCGGTGTCGTCTATCATTGTGAGGTGGGTCATTCCGGCCTTGTATGCGACAAGGTTCGTGAGAAGCGCCTCCTTCATCGATGGTGCATTCCTCAGTCTAGGCATCCTCTTGTGTGCCCTCCTTCTTTGCCAATACTGCAATGAGCCAAATCGTCCCATTTTGAACACTTAGTGTGTATACTAACTTGCCAGATGCAGCCGTCGGGAAAATAAGAACTGCTTACGGCAGAATATATTAGATGGAAGGGGTTTAAAAAGGTTGCTGATTTCTGGAACTGCGTCACTTTGCGCTGAGCGCTCCCTCTATCGTCTGTATGTCGCGGAGGACAGCATTCACCGAAGACCGCAGCGCCGTTGCATCGCTCGTCTCTATTTCTATAACGAGCTCCTTTTCCGTCTCTTTTACCGAGACGCCGCTGCGCTCGTGCTCCTTGATCTCGCCAAGCGCTGTCCTGTAGTCTATGCTCGCCTTCTTAGGCATGACAATCTTCACCGAGTAAGCCTTCATCCCTTCACCGATATCGACTTTTCCTTTCCGAACTTCCAGTCAAGCGCGATTCCCTTCCTTTTTATTCTTATCTCCTGTGCATTGAACGCGCTTCCCTTGTGGCCGATTATTATCAGCGCACTATTAAATCCCTTTGACGCAGCCCTTTCCGCTATCTTCCTCACCGTCTTGCTGCCCCTCATCTCAACAATAGAGTCCTTCGGATGGCTCTTCTTTAAAATCCTGTGGAGCTCCATGGCATCCCTTAGATTCCTTGAGAAAGTGATGTAGGGCATGGAATTAGCTTCTGTCGTTGGCTCTCTTGCTCGGCCTAAATCTTATTGTACCGAAGCCCTTTCTTGAGATTCCCCTGTGCTTCCTTCCCTCAAAAGTGAGGCCGCGCGCTGCTCTGTTTGTCTGGGAAACTATCGGCGCGTAGTGCGGATCTGACAGAATGACCGGGTTCGCCTTTTCCAGGAGTATTACCTCGTAGAATTGGTCCGATCCGGCAGCGCCGACGAAATAAGAATTAAGCACCTCGAAGTTAGTGAATTTCCTGTTCGCCCTCTCCTCCGCAATAGCCTGCGATGACTTCCTTCTTGTAAAAAACCTTCCTGCCTTTGATGGCTTCCTTCCACCGCTGTTCGCCGGACGCTTCTTCGTTCCGCCTAGGACATGCACGCGGGCGACTATGACTCCCTCCTTGGCCTTGTATCCGAGAGCCCTTGCCCTTGCTATGTTTGTCGGGCCTTCTATCCTGACAACAGGAGGCTCTGAGCTCCACTTGACTATTCTCTCCTTGTATTGCGGAGAGCGTTCCTTGTACTCCTGAATAAACGCGCTTCTCATTGACTTGTACATGCTCATTTGAATCACAGAATAAGCGAGATTATTGATAAACTAAAAATATAAAAGGCTACGCCCTACCTCTGGGAAGCGGCACTCTGGTAAACCGCTAACTCACGGCTCACATTGTTCTGATATATAATTATTGCTGCAGGCTAGCCGAACATCGGAACTCCAGGTCCTGGAATCTTAGTCTGCGCCATGCTCTTTGCCCTCTGCATTTCCTGCTCAATGTTCCTTGCCCTCTCTTCGAGGAATCTTATAAAAGAGCAGAGGGCATAGTGCGTTGTGAAGAACATCGCGGTGCCGAGCGCAGGTACGAATACCCACTTGTCCGTGATAGTGGAAAGCAGGCTGTTGCTCTCGAAGAAAAGCGACCTGCCCGCGTCGATTGCGGTCGCAAGGAATCCAAGCCTTGCTATGCCATGTATGCTGTCATCGATATCATAGAGTATGTTGAATTTCGCAGGAGCGGACCGCTCTTTGCGCGCTCCCTCTTCCCAGAAGCCTGCGTCGACATCGAATGGCTCCTTGACATGCACGCTTATCTTATCCGTGTCGCGCATTGGAATTTCCCTTACGGCTGCCTGTCGTGAAGCGCCGGCTCTCAACAGATGCCGGCTCATATCATCCATCCCGTGTTCCTTCTCGCAGCTCGAAGAATATGCAGAGGGTAGTACCTCTTTTACCCCGGCTCTCATCAACCGGAATATTTTGTGTGTTCTTGTCTCTTTTGCTTTTGTTTGTTGAGCGACAATATTTCCGCCGCTCGTTTCTGTTTGCGTACTACCCCCTGAAAGACCATCGCAATTGGATTATTTAAGAGCTTGAAGGAGAACGACAAAAAACCAAGTATTTTTAAAGAAAACCTGCACCTTTGTTGTTTTGCGAAGTCAGCTATAAAAACGTTTGATGAGAAAGGATAGCCATGGAGGTAAAACCGTTGGAACGTCCGACCGAGGATGAGAGAGAGGAGGCGGAGCAGGCCAAACAGCAGGAAAACAAAGAGAGCAAGAAAACAGGCGCTGGCCCGGTCTGTTACATATGCGGAAAAACTGCACTGCGAATGTGCGAACACTGCAGGAACAGGGTTTGCATAAATCATTTTGACCAATCGAAAGGCATGTGCACGAAGTGCAGCATGAAAGAGAGTGGAGGAGGTATGGAGTGCTATGTGTGC
The DNA here is from genome assembly GCA_021827605.1 of Microcaldota archaeon. Lineage (GTDB taxonomy): Archaea > Micrarchaeota > Micrarchaeia > Micrarchaeales > Micrarchaeaceae > JAJZYD01. The sequence goes on along the minus strand of JAKAVF010000006.1, from coordinate 32,683 downwards.
TCAAACCGGGCGGGCCACAGGTGCAAGTCGTGCGGGAAAAGCGTCTGCGGCGAGCACTACGACCCAAATCTTGGCGTGTGCATTATGTGCAGGATACGCGAGCACAGGGAATCACTAAGGTATGGCGGAAGGGAAGAATGAATTGGTGCTGGGCCGAAAAGACCAAGCTGAATGGAAAGGAGAGCGCTGCCGAGCTTTAGAAAAACTTAAATATCTGTTTAGGAAGAGTTGAGACTCATGGCACAGTCTCTCAGTGTCGATGGTTCGGGCAGTGGAGTCCGCGTTAACGGACAGAGCAAGGCGTTCGGGCTGGCGGAGAGCGTATGCAATGCACTCTATGAAAATCCATTGCAAAGGGATTTCCACACGATTTCGGGAATGAGCAAAGCGATGGGGAATAGATTGATTGCTGCGCTTGTCAAGGCAGACTTGATCGAGAGGTCGCCAATTGGATCTGGGAAAATGCTCAGGTTATCTCCTGCTCCAATGAGGGAGAGGGACGAGATCCTTCAGTTCCTAAAGGAGAGATTCATGCAGCCATATGGCTGGCTGTTACGCGAATGCAAGGACGGGGTACCGGCTGGCGTGCCGCACCACATACGCAAATGCCTGGATTTGAAGCTTGCTGGGTATACCAACCATGAGATCGCAGCACTGCATGGCCTCACACAGAAAAGCGTTGAGACATACCTGCGCTTTGTAAAGGACCCAGAGGCTTACAAAGAATCCCACCGCTTGAGCGATATGACCAGGATAAAGAGAAGAGTCGACGCTGAGCTTGGATATATAGGCGCGGTTGTAGAGAAGCACGGTTTCTTTATCAGCGATGGAAACAAGATGACGGATTACCTCCTTCTCGATGCACTCTACCTGTCTAGTCAAAGGCTTGGATTTAAAATAGCAGTCCTGCCAGCGCCCAGGCTGCTGCTCTTTAGGCTGGCTGGCAGGCTGGTAGCGTACAGGGATGCAGATAAGCTAGCCTCAACTCTGGCTGGAATGTACGACATCGAGCTCAGGAGGAGGGGGGCTTCGAAAACTAAGATAAATGCCTACTCCGAGGTCAGCTTCATGCGCACGTTAAGCAGGCGCACCATGACGGCGTTCGCGAAGGACAGAAGAACAGGGAAGAAGGTGCTTTCAGCCATCCATACAGTACTGCGCGATGCGGAGCACAAGCCGTTCGTCTGCGAAGGCATGCGGCGCAGGCACGACGCTGTTTAGGGCTGCATCCAGTCTATCTCGTAGTATTCGTATTCGCTTCTCGGGAGCTCTATCCTTCTGACCTTGTAGTAGGTAACTGCTGTTTCCCTGTCTGCTATCGCGATTACCAGCTCCAGCTTATGCGCTTTCGCCTCGTTGATTATTGCTGATAGTTCTGCTCCCCCTATGTACTCGTCCTCGCTAAGCGAGAGCATGCCGAACCGCGGTGCGTCCTCCGCTGGCACCTCTATGTTCCCGCCCTTCCTGTGGTAGAGGATAAAGTCGATTCCCAGCTTCTTCGCCCTGCTCTTTCCGGGAATCGCAAGTATGAACGTCTTCCTGACTGAGTGCGCTACCCTTATCGCCCTCGCCCACTCGGATATCAGCAGCTTCACGTCCCTTGGGAATACGTGGACAACGTGCTTGGAGTGCGACCATTCCTCGTTGTTGTCCGGCCTTGCGCCTGGAAAGTATATCCTGAAATGCGTCCCAAACTTGAATCCTGTCTTTACAATATATCCCTTGCTTCTCCAGTCTGCATAGACATCATACAGCTTCGGGAAATCTTTCCTCCTCTTCGCTGCATGCGCGAATATCTCCTTCCTTGTATAGTTCGAGACGCTGAGGTTCCCGTTGTCGATGAGGAATACTGTCTCGTACACATCGAGCTTGTTCAGCAAGCCCCTGTTGCTCACCTTGTAAGTCCCATATTGCCCGAACCAATGCTGCAGGTAGATTTCCTTGGCGTCCCCGCCGCTGCTGACTATTGTTATAAGGTCCTCTGGGTAGAACACCCCCTCAAGCTTGTATGGCTTCATCTTCAGTGCTCCCTGGGGGTACCTCTTTATCGGCGTCTTCGTGCTCTCTTTTTCAAGGAACTCTGGTCTCTTGATGACAAGACCCCTGTCCCTCCAATCCTTGTAGGTAAGATACCTCGCCATCATCTTCCCCTTCGTCCCGAAGATCTCCGCAGCTGCGTTGAAGTCAAGGGTTCTTCCCTCCCTTTTCAGCTCCGCATTCCTCACGTCGACAAGGTAGAGCGCCTCCTCCGGCTGCAGGTACAGGATGTTGCCGCTTATCTCGCCGAAGTGACCCTTGGCAAGGATGTCCTTCGTAGACTGGTCTGAGGCTATCGCGCTCTTCGCATCAATAAGCTCGAGTAGAAGCGCCATGGACCCACTAGTACATGCTCTCTATCGTCTCCTTCTCTATGTCGCTGAGGTTCGCTGGGATTATCATGGCTGTCGGGCCGCTGGGGAATGTGAGCCTTTTGGCTTCCCTTATTGTGGTAAGGAGCTTCTGCTGGTCGTCAAGAGCGATCTTGTGCATTATGAAGACAGCGCTGTCGTCCGTAATTATTCCGCTTTTGTACTGTGCTTCTGCCGCCTCCATTATCCTTATCGCCTCCTTGGTCTCAAGCGATGAATTCTTTACAGGGTCATAGTCCAGAAGCACTATGCTGTGCAGGTTATTGCTCCTGTTTTTCTTTATCGTCTCGTAGAATGATGTCGGCGTGTAGTTGGTCGTCCACCTCGATACGGTGCATATAGCGCCAAAGCGGTAGAAGTCAAGCCCGCTCTCGCCTATTATCGCGGAGAGTATGGAAGAGGCGTGCCTCACCTCGACCCTGACTCCGGCCTTCTTTGCCTCTATGAATATTATCTTGTGCGTGGTCGCAACAAGCGGGTCGCCTCCTATGAGCAGAGCTACGTCCCTCTCCTTCGCCTCGCCGAGCAGCTCTGGAAGCTCCTCCTCCATCTGGGCCCTTCCCAGCTCCACCGGCTTCTTCTCGAGCAGCCCTGTTATATAGGACATCCTCTCGTCGTCGACGAAGGTAGTGTATCTGTCTATGTAAACGTCACACTTCTCGCAGAGGTCTACTGCACCTATGGGAAAATCCTTCTTGTTCAACCCTATTCCTATTAGATAAAGCACCTTATCACATTGCTCTTAGTCCTTTATGCCGTTCGGAGTGACTTTTATCACGCACTCCCCTTCCGGCTGGCTGGGCGAGTCCACCAGCCTGACTATCCTCTTCTCCTCCTTGCTCTTCCTCAGGTAAAGCCTCGTCGTCGCGGCATGGGCCAGCACGTTTCCCCCTATCGGTGTCGTGGGATCGCCGAACATTATTCCGGGGTTGTCCATCACCTGGTTCGTTATGTAGACCGCTATGTTGTACTTGTCGGCGAGGGTCTGCAGCCTATGCACATGGCTGTTGAGCTTCTGCTGCCTCTCCCCCAGCGCCCCTCTGCCGAGGAACTCCGCCCTGAAGAGGGAGGTCATTGAGTCTACGATCACAAGCTTGATGTTCTTCTCCTGTATCAACTTATCCGCTCTCTCTGCGGTGAGGATCTGCTGGTCTGTCGTCATTGCCCTGACAACTATTATGTTTTCCAACACCTTCTTAGGGTCCAAGCCGGCAGCTGTGGCCATGCTCGCTATCCTCTCAGGCCTGAATGTTCCTTCGGTGTCTATGAACAGCACTGCACCCTCCATTCCGCCATCCTTCTTTGGCAGCTGCACGTTGACTGCCAGCTGGAATGCTATCTGCGACTTCCCTGAAGAGAACTTGCCGTAAGCCTCCGTTATCGCGTTTGTTTCTACGCCGCCGCCTATGAGCTCATCGAGATCCTTGCTGCCGGTGGTTATCTTGCCTATCTCCTTCCTCTTCTCTAGTATGGCCTCTCCGGTCTCGTAGTTCACAGTTGTTGATTCCTGGGCTGCAAGGACCGCTTTCTTCGCGGCCTCTACGCTGATGCCGGTTATCTCGGCAAGCTCGTGGGGCGACTTCACCGCGACCTGCTCGAGAGAGGCTATGCCAAGAGCCCTGAGCTTCTCCGCCGTGGTCTCCCCGATGCCTGGCAGGTCCTCTAGCTCCCTTATTGCTTTTTCCTTTGCCATTAAAACACGACTATTTTGACACCTTAATTATGAAGGAGAAGATATTTAAAGGTTGGAACAGCACGCGCTTCTCGAGGGAAAAATTGCTGATGCTAGGGGTAGAAAATTCCTGTTTGTTTCAAAAAGAACAAGTGCCGGCGGGTTTTTAAGCCACACCGGCAAGGCGACCAGTTCTTTCACGACCTTCCTTTAGAGAACCCGTAATAAAATATGGAAAAAGAAGCTTTAAAAAGCTTCTCACGAGATGTATAACTTCGGACGTTCCAGTCGGTTTTCATAGTTATGGATTGATGGCATGGACATACTTACTCTCGATATAAAGGGTGTTTTGCTGGCCTTGGCCATGGCCTTGGTCATGCTCTACCTTGGAGGTCCGCTCCTCGGGAGCTTCTATGTCTTTGTCATGGTCTATTTCCTGGTGCTTTCTGCCATAGTGACACACCTTGGCACGAAGTACAAGAAGCGGATAAGGCAGTACCAGAAGACCAGGGGGATAAAGAATGTAGTAGCGAACGGATTGGGCCCGCTCATATTCGTGCTCCTAGCGCACTTCCAGGCATTTGGCTTGTCTGGCACGGTCTACACCTTCACTTTCATGGCAAGCGTTGCGGCTGTCACCGCGGACAAGTTCAGCAGCGAGATAGGTGTGCTCGATGGAGAGCCGACATCAATAGTCACGTTCAAGAAGGTGGAGAAGGGCACGTCAGGCGGCGTCACCCTCTTCGGCATAGCGATGGGGGTCTTCGGTGCATTCCTCATCGCGGTAGTTTCCGCTCTGGTTTTCTTTTTCTTTAAACCAATCCTCTTCAACTGCCCTGTAGGTGGGTGCGGCAGCGTCCCGCCACTTCTCCTGCTTCTTATAGCATCGGCAATGATTGGAGGTCTAGTTGGAACGATATCCGACTCATATCTGGGGTACTTTGAGGAGAAAGGCATCGGGAACAAGTACACCTCTAACTTCATATGCAGCATAGCAGGTGCGCTCGTTGGATTTGTGCTGGTCGTCCTGGTCTAATCGGTCTAATAGCTCCACATCCTCCTGGTCGCGCCGTAGTGCGGATAGAATACCTCTGCATAGATAGCTCTGAACTCTGCTGCGACCTCGCTCGCGCTCGGCTCAGGCTTTGACCAAAGTTCCCTGAATCTTGCAGCTGCCTTGTTTATTGTTATCTGCATGCGCGCTAGCCCTCTGTTTCTGCTGTCAAAAATAACAGGCGAGTTTGCAACCTCGAGCGGGAAAAGGTAGTCCTTGCTCATTTGCATTGCTGCCACGCGCAGCAGCTTCAGGATCTCTGTATGCTGGTCTGGAACCCTGCGCCCATTCAATTCAGCGCGGCGCAGCGCATCATCATGGACCCTTAAATATGCGAGAACCACGAAGTCCATTCTCGAAAGTGCATTGACTCTGACGCTTATAGCTAACATTTCCGCTGGCCCGGAACGCGGCGCATCTTGCATCATGTGCGTCATTGCTGCCCCCATTAATTTATTCACTTATCTGATATTTATAGCAAAGGAAAAAGCGGAAGTGTGGTTTGACATCTGTCAAACAATATGGAAAGTTTGATATTCTTAGTTCAAGGTAGCACTCTTTACGCTCTGCACTTTAGGGAAGGTATTTAAAATAGAAAGTTTACAAGGATGCTGAAAGTGCGTTTACCGGCGCAATACAAACGGGTAATTCTTGCCGCCATTTTGCGGGGATATCGGTGCTTTTCTGAGTATAGTGTCTAGCTTAGCCGTTGCTCTCTTGGAATAATTGCCATTGCTCTCTCCAAGCCTCTGCCTCGGATTCGAGCGCGACTTCTCCTCTTCGAGATATTAGTCTATCCTCTGCTTTGCGCTCTGCAATCGGCCCACGTTATGTTCCTTGCTGCAGTCTCTGAAAGAGCCGGCTCCAGCTCGTCCCTCGCAACCAGGCCCAGCGCTGATTGCTCTGGCACCTGCGCAGTTCTGGCAGCTACTCCTCCGTCCTGTTTCGGATTCAGTTGTGCGGGAACAGAAACAGTTTGGCGAGGACATTGTCTCCGATGGACAGCCTCGCCATTCCAGATATTTTTAGAGTGCTAACGCTATCGCAGACATTGTACGCCAGGGTAGGGAATTTCAGCAGTTGCCCGCTTTTGAACCCTAAAGCCCCGAGGGGCACCGGTTTTCTTTTTGCATCACTAATCAGCTCTTGATGTTTTGAAAACTCAAGACCGGCGCATTACCGGATTCTGCCACCCTGGCACGCTAATGATTTACCGACCAATATTTATAAGGCTTGGCGGTTCTCGTCCTTTTCTTTTAACAGGTGATTTTATGTTTGATCTATCGAAATTCGTGAAACAAGCAATAGGCAATAGGAAAAAGCCTGCGGACGCAGGCATGATAATGGTAGGAAGATTTGAGGAACGCCTTGCAGAAAAGAGGGTGCAAGTGCTGAGGCGAGCCGGGAGCGGTTTCGCAATGGCGAATTCCACCAGCGAATGGCGCTGGAGGCCGCACTCCGGAAAGGCAGTGCTCGACCTCGAGAAGGAGCCGAACCCCCATATCCTGATAGTCGGGATGAGCGGCTATGGCAAGAGCACGCTCTGCAAGTCATTGATATTCGAGATCTGCGGAACCGGCAGGAAGATGATGGTGTTCGACGTCCACAACGAGCACGGCGACGCGATAAAAAGCGCTGGAGGGAAGGTGCTCAGCGCAGCCCATGCCGGGATAAACATATTCGCCCTCGACGGGATGAGCGTTGCAGACAGGATAAGCGACCTTACAAACCTGTTCACCGAGGTCTACAACCTTGGGAACCTCCAATCTGCGCTCCTTGCAGTATGCCTTTGGTACACTTACAGGAAGGTCGGTGCGCCGAGCAAGACTGCGATGGTGATAAAGCAGACCCCGACAATCTCTGACCTCGTTGACGAGCTTACCGTCTTCCTGAAGCTCTCAAAAAGCGCCACAGAGCGCCAGGGCCTGCGCAGCATGCGCAGCAAGTTCCTTCCCTTAAACAGCCCCGCTTTCAACGGAAACTTCATCGAGATTGAAGACCTGAAGAACTCCGTGCTCTCGTTCTCCCTGGCGAAACTTAAGAACAAGGAGGCGCGCACTATATACATCAGCGAAATGCTAAAAAGGCTCTACGTCTCGATGAAGGACAACGAGAAGGAGCGGGGCGTGCGCCACTACATAATGATAGACGAGGCACAGTCCCTGATCGGCAGCGGAAATGGAACTGGGGAGATGATAAGGCGGCTCATCGAGGAGGGCAGGAAATACGGTGTAGGCCTAATAGTCGCCACCCATTCTGCAAGCAACCTTGACAGGCAGATAGTTGCTAACTCATCAACGTTCATCAGCTTTTACTCTAGAGAGCCTGAGGAGGTTGAATATGTGGCAAGCCTGCTCGGTGGAGGGCATAGGGAGATAATGGATAGGGTACGGCAGAGGATGATGAGCCTTGGAAAGCATGAGGCGCTCATGATGAAAGCCGGCTTCTCCGCGCCTGCGCTGGTAAAAACCAAGACAGCAGCAGAGGTCATATCGAAACTTACAGAACTTGGATCCGCGAAGGATGAAAAGGCGGGGGAGCTCATAGACAACATCATTGCGTTCACATACAAGCCAACGACCAAGAATGCGCTCGTTGGAAAGTTTGGGAAGGAGGCCGAAGCGCAGCTTGATGCACTCGTCTCTGATGGAAGAATCAGCACACTCCAATGGAAGGCTGACGGAAACGACGAGCTCTGGTGCATGGCGAGGAGGGGGAACCTTTCGGTCCAGCATGAGGTTTACGTTAGGAAGATATCGGACGGGCTGAAGAACCTTGGCGTGCCAAACGTGATAACGGTTAATGGCACCAATAAGCCCGATATAATCGGATTCGCGAACGGATGGAAAGCGGCTATCGAGTATGAGACCGGGAGCAAGCCAGATGGCAGCACCCGCGAGATGCTCAGCAGGAGGTCGAGCGCATACAAAGAGGTATACGTATTCGTCGCTGACGAGCACTACCAGAGATACGCAAGCAGCTTTGGTGGTGGCAACATCCACATACTGAAATTCAGCGAGCTCGGTGAACTTGCGGGGGGTTTTCATCGCATCGGGGCTGACCGTCCCGGCCAAGCGCAACAATTTTAAAGCGGGCTCTGTATAAGTCTACCATGAACCTTTTGAGCGCCGTGGTGAAACTGACGCGCATTGAGCATTCGCTGCTTCTGATAATAGCCGTGGTTGCCGCGGAGCTGATAAGCGGCGGCATACCGCAGCTTCCGATATTCGCACTGTCGCTGGTTACGCCTTTCTTCGTCAGCATGGGTGCGTTTGCAATCAACGACTATTTTGACGTTGAGACCGACAGGGCGAACAGGCGCACGGACAGGCCGATAGTCTCTGGCGCAATAAGCAGGAGCGGCGCATATTACGTGGCGATCGTGAGCTTTGCGATTGGGATAATTGCAAGCGCATTTATCAACATGTACGCATTTGTCATTGCACTCTTGTTTGCCGTGCTGGCCTATCTCTACGCGGAAAGGATGAAGGACATGCTGCTTGTCGGCAACGTCTATGTCGCCTTCTCCATGGTTATTCCGTTCATCTTTGGGAACATAGTTGTATCAGATACCATAAGCATAAGCATAGTGCTGATATCGTTCATTGTATTCTCCAGCGGATTGGCGCGGGAGATACATGGGATGATACGGGACAGGTCTGGCGACATAAAGGTAAGGGGGGCAAGGAACCTGATAAGGTATATCGGAGTAAAGAAGTCTGCGACAATCGCGCTAATTCTCTATGTCGAGGCGATAGGGATAGGCATCTTCCTCTTCTTCTATGACTATCCCTTCAAGTACAATTTCTTATACCTCATTCTCGTCACGATCGCAAACCTGATGTTCGCGTACGTGGCTTTCGGCTACATGAACAAGGACAACAGGAGGTTCTTTGACCTTTCCAGGAACCTGAGCCTCGCTGGGATGGGGATTGCGCTTGTTGCGTTCCTTCTTGCACCAATCCTGTATATCGGCGCCTATGTTTGACAGCAGTGCAACTGCCCAGAAATGCGTATATATACGGAGAAGGCGTAAATATTTCTGCCTTCCATATATTATTGTAGCACAGTGAAATGTGTGCTACATCGCAACGAGACGCGGACGCCTCTGTCGAGGCTTTCACCCACAAGTTTCATTGGCGCTCCGTTGCGACCTTTTAAGGATCAGAATGGAAACTATTGCTGCATCTGCTGCACTACAGGTCTTCCTTCGCTCTTTGCCTCAAACTCATCAAGGCTATACTTGAACTCTGAGTCGCTTTTTATGTCCCCTCTGGCCTTTAGCACTTCCCTTGCGAGCAGGTAATAGATGAATGCGAGCGACCTCCTCCCCCTATTGTTTGCCGGAACAATCAGGTCTACGAACTTCGTCGAGTTGTCGGTGTCACTCAGCGCGACTATTGGTATGTTCTTCATGCTAGCCTCCTTTATCGCCTGTTTCTCGTTCCTTGAATCGCTGATCATTATCAGCTTGGACTCCATGTAGTCTGACCTGTGCGGGTTCGTGAATATTCCAGGAGTGACTCTGCCCTTTATGAACTTCGCTCCGATTATGCTTGCGAATTTCTCTGCTGCGACTATCGCATATATCCTCGAAGCGGTAACAACGACGTCTTTTGGGTCATATCTTGCAATCATCAATGCCGCTACCCTTATCTTCTGGTCTATGGTCTTCAGGTCCAGCAGGTAGAGCCCGTCTTCCCTGACCTTGTAGATGAATCGCTTCATCCCGGCGCTCTTGACCTTTGTTGCAATGTGCACTCCAACCTCAAGGTAATCGTTCTGCCCGGCAAGAAGGCCGTTCTCACCTGCGCTCTGCCCGGTTTCTGGAGCTTCTGCGCTCACGATATCGGCGTTCTGCGCCAGTTCATTTTCGTTTTCCTTGATTTCTTCGTCCATTAGCTTCACTTTCTTTCCGGTGCATCTTTAAATTTGGGGCCACCGAGATTTTCAGCCATTGCTTTTGAACTCGGGTCTCAGGCACCCCATGCCCGAAGCCTACCAGGCTAGCAGATGGCCCCTGCCTTATCTTTTTCTACTATATTATTAAAACATCACTTTCTGTTTAGGGTTATGAACTCATCAATCAGCTCTATGTTGCTTATGAACATGCGCCTGCAGCAGTAGCGCGAGAAGCCGAGCTCGTCGAGGACCTTCGAAGCGTCCTCCTTGTCCTTGTTTACGCGCTTGTCGTACTCTTCCCACTTGTCTGCAACTACTTTTCCGCAGGTGAAACATCGCACGGGCATCATCATTTATATCACCATCATCTGTATGAAGTCTGGAACCTCGCTCTTGCCTTTGGCCCCTTGAACTTCTTTGGCTCGACTCTCCTCGGATCGTCGATTATAAGCGTCCTGTCGTAACTCATGAGCTCACGCTTGAGCGCCTCGCTGCCGGAGTACTCGACAAGCCCGCGCGCTATCGCGCCGCGGACTGCCTGCATCTGCGAGCTGATTCCGCCGCCGTACACGTTTACGCGTATGTCAACCCTCTTTGAGAGGTCGCGCGCTGCGTTTGAAACCGCAAGCGGCTCCATCATCATGTCCCTTATAACGCTAAATTCAAGAGCGTCTATGCTCGTCCCATTTATCTTGATTGACCCCTTCCCGCTCCTTATATAAGCCCTTGCGACAGACGTCTTCCTCTTGCTCTTTGTGACCGTTGCTTTCTCTCCTTTCTTCTGCGGCTTCCTCTTTGCCTGAGCCTTCTTCTTCTTTTCATCTACCTGCGCCGCTGGAGCTGGTGTTGGTGTTTGTGCCTGTGCCTGTTGCTGCTGTACTTCTGCCATAACATCACTTGTTGTATCCCAATAGCTTTGAAACCTCTGAAACGGTCATATGACTTACGTAGAGCTCCCTTGGATTCTTTGTCTCGACGACAACCGGCTTTGCATCCTTTAGCGAGTCAGGAACCCCTATATACACGCGCAGCCGCTTGTATGCTGCTTTCCCCGATGCCTTCTTATGGTACGGCAGCATGCCTCGTATCACTCTCTTGACGAGCAGGTCTGATCTTCTAGGCCAGTATGGAGAGTGCTCCGGGTTCGCTTTCTCTATTATGTCAGCCCTGACCTTGTACTTGGCGATTATACCCTTACGGTCTCCGCTTATTACGCACTGCTCCGCGTTTATGACCGCGACGTTCTTACCGAGCAACAGCTGCTTTGCGACTGTGCTGGCAAGCCTGCCGAGGATCTTGTCCTTTCCGTCATATACGATATCCATCTTCATTTCCTTCATTAGCATCACACTATTAGGCGGACTTTGTCCCTCTTTACCATCTCCTTTATATCGACGAACTCGCAGTCCGCTGCCTGCAGTGCTGCCTTCGCGCTTGAGGAGAATTCCAGCGCTGCAATCTTAACCTTATGATCTATCTTTCCAGTACCAAGGACTTTCCTTGGCACTATGACGTTCTCACCTGCGCTCGTATATTTTCTCAGCTTTTCAAGGCTAATTGCGTTCCTGCGTCTTGAGGGTGCAGAGAGGAGTCCATATACCTTTTTGTAGAGCGCCGGATAGTGCTTACCCTTGGATGCCTCGCTGAGAACCGCGAGCCATTCGCTTACATTCCTCTTTTCATTTGCCATCATTTCACTTGTTTAATGTTATTTAATTATATGCGGGGAGTGAGATTTGAACTCACGCAGTCCTACGACACTGAGCCCTCAACCCAGCGCATTTGGCCAAGCTCTGCCATCCCCGCTCGTAAAGGTTAGAGTTTCTTCGCTTCCTTCTCAAGCTCCTTGAGCTCCTCTTTTATTACCTCAAAAGTCTTATTAACTATCTCTTTGGGTGGCATCTGGCCAAAACCTTCAACGTAAAAGGCATATGTTGTGTCATTCTTCTGCTCGTATGTCACTAGCCCCGCTTGGAACTTTGCGTGCCTGCTGGAGGTTCCGAGAAGCGCCTTGCCCTCAAGCCTCACCCTCTGCCCTTCGCCGAGTTTTATCAGCGGAATCTCCGCGTTCGCAACCTTTACGTCTTTGTCGCTCGTCTCGAGCTCCCCTGAGTATACTGTCTTTGGGCCCGTTGCGTCGAGATTGAATATGACCTCGTCTTTCTCCGAGTAGCCCTTTGCCGGTGTGGTTATTGGAACCAATCCTATCCTGTGAGAGATGTACTCGTCGAACATCGCGCTTGTGTTTTCGTACATTGTTATCTTGTCGATGGCGAATGTTGGAACGCGCGCGCTAGCACGCCTCACCGCGTTCGCGTATCCTGGTATTGCGTCCTTGAGGGTAAACCTAAGCGCATTGCCTGTTGCCTCTATTGCCTCTATCTTCATGTATTCACGTGAAAATCAAGCTTTCGTGCGGCGCTCAAATAGCTATAATAAGCTTAAATGCTAAAGATTAGCGCCTGCCTTTCTGATACATTTAGACAGGGATATATTTATATATGTAGGTGGTGTTTTTGAGTTTCGAGAAGTTTCTTGATGAAGAGGCAAGAAAGGCGGGTTTTGGGAAGGAGAGGTATGTAAGGAACTTCAAGGAGCGCCAGAACCTGTCAAAGCTGCGCCTTGACTCCGATTCCGGATGCGAGTACATTGATGCGAATGGCGTGTATTTTGGGAGCTATGATGAGGTTGGGAAAAGATACGCTGCCTGCGTAAACCTCGTATACGACGCGATGCTCGCTGTCTTCGATCAGAGCACTAGGCGCGCTCTAATATGCAGATTCAATGAATTCAGGAAGGAGGACATGGCGAGGTTGTCGAAGTACATGAGGGAATTCGGTGCGAACAGTGAAGCGAGGTTAATCGGCCTGCAGAACGGCCAGCAGTTTGACATTGTTGAAATGGCGTATGCCCTTATTTCCAGCAGAGGGATAGGCATCTTTGAGATAGACCTGTTCGGGAATGAGCAGAGGCATGTCGCTATAGACCTGAAAACAGGCGTCACTTTCGACGTACTGATGCTGAACAGGCCTTACAAACCAGGGGAGCTGGTGAACAAGCAAACAAAGGAGCAGTTTGAGCGAAGCTCCATTAGTGCGGTGCAAAATGGCGAAAAACAGCGGGACAAAAACGAAACAAATCAGGCTAAAAATTTATGATAAGTGAAGGTTTAAATACTGAAAAAGTCCTATTTTATATCGAGACAGGTGTTGTTTATGAAGAATCATGCTAAAAAATCGACGAAAAAGACCATGCGTGCGACAAAGAAGCAAAAGCCTATGCGCACGAAGAAAGCGAACAAAGTTGCAAGAAACATTGAGACTAGAGCGGCGGCGCGCGTAGGTGTCGAAGAGGTAAGGACACGGAGCAGAAGGGAGAGTGCTGCACCGCGCCACGACCCGCAGAAGATGGAGAACGCAATTGCGACGCTTGCGAGGAACGAGGCTGCAATCGCTTATCTCAAAAAGAACGTTAGCAAGAGGGCGATTGATGTCCTGAATGCCCTTTCTACGCCAAAGACGGATGAGGCACTCGCGCTGGAGCTTGATATGAAGATAAATGCAGTCAGGAGAATCCTCAACCTTATGCAAGGCCAGGGCGTAACGAACTATTACATAGCTAAGAACGTGAACGGCTGGCTCTCGTTTGCATGGTACATAAACACAGACAAACTTCCTCCGTTCTTTGAGTATGTCAAGAGCCTTGAAAGCAAGAAGCAGACTGTCAGCTCTGAGTGCAACGACTATTTTGTATGCAACGAGTGTTATGATAAATCAAAGCTTATTTTCACGTTTGATGCGGCTTTTGAAGAGGGATTCAAGTGCACCATGTGCGGCAGCAACCTGAAGATGGTGGGTAGAGACGAGGCAACATCCCTTATAGAGACCGCACAGCGGGAATCAAGACTTGCTGCTGAGAGCGCAAAGGAGTAAGCAGTAAAGACAAACTTATTTATTCCAGTTCATTCATTTGAATTAGTGCCTTCTTTTCTTGTAGCGAGGTGGAGGAGCAAGGAGTCCTCGTTGGGCTCATAACCCAAAGACCGGTGGTTCAAATCCACCCCTCGCTACTTTTAATGATACACCCTGCACTTCCGTTAATCTCAAGTAACTTGCTTTGCAATCTTGTTTAAATTTCTTCCTTTCAAAAGCTAATAATAATTCAAACGTTCTTTCTATTAAGTTACAATTACAGAAAGAATGCACGAATAGTGGAATTGTGGGGTGTACCTGTGGACAAGACCAACGTATACGAAACTTTATGGCAGGTTACCCAGAAGGAGAAGCAGACTAATGAACTCCAGCTGCTTCCAAAAACTTTCTACAACGATATAAATGAATTCATCAGGTCTTTTGACGGCAAGGAACTCTCAGACGAGGACTTAAACCTGAAGAGGAACACTATAAAGCTGCTCAACGATCTGCACGAACGCAGGAAGCAAAAGATACTTATATATGTTGCATACAAAAAACAAATGCCGCAACCAGCGATACAGTCAGAGCAAGACTTCTATAAAAAGTTGAGCCAGGTTGCCAGTGAGAACAAGATAGACTTCACAGTAATGCAAAAGCCGAACACTTTCTTGTTGAAATCTCTGCAATCGATACCCGAGATAATGCTTCCTTCGGGCAGGAAGGTCGGTCCCTTAGAAAAGGGGCAGGTCATCGAAATGGGCGGCAACGAGGAGGATGCGAATTTCCTCATAAATAATACCATCTGCCAGAAGATGTAAAGAAAAAAGAAGAGAGATGATCATATGATAATAACAAAGGAGACGAATACTTACTGCCCCCGCTGCAACAAGCATACGCTTCATACCGTGAAGCTTTATTCAAAGGGAACGACGAGTGGGCTCAAGGTAGGGAACAGGAGGGCTGTCAGGAAGAGGATAGGATACCACGGGAAGGTCAAGGGTCAAGCCACCGTCAAGAAGGTGGCGAAGAAGCAAAAAGTCCTGCTTATCTGTAAGGAGTGCAAGTACACTGTCGAGAGAGTGGTGGGCAACAGGACGAAGAAGAGGCT
This sequence comes from Microcaldota archaeon, assembly GCA_021827605.1. Classification (GTDB taxonomy): domain Archaea; phylum Micrarchaeota; class Micrarchaeia; order Micrarchaeales; family Micrarchaeaceae; genus JAJZYD01. Next base: position 17,625 of record JAKAVF010000006.1, on the reverse strand, counting down.
GGAGCTCAAAACAACATAGCTAGGCTAAAAAATGGTGCAGGAAGAGAAGAAGGTACCGCTTGTCGGTGAGTTAGTTATAGCGCAGATTAGCAAGATAATGCCGTTCGGGGCATACTGCAGGCTGCCGGAGTACAGCAACCTCGAAGTCTTTCTCCCGATAAAGGAGGTCTCATCTGGCTGGATTAAGAACATCCACGAGTTCATACACGAAGGCCAGAATGTTGTCTGCAAAGTGGTGTTTTATGATAGGGAAAGGCAGACTATCGATGTTTCTATTAAGAAGGTAACGCCTCAGGACGCGAAGCAAAAGATCAACACTTTCAATCTCGAGAAGCGACTCGATGCGCTTTTTGCGCAGGCGGTAAAGGCTTCTGGCTTGGGTCAACAGAAGGCCGAGTTAGCAAACGCTGCGCTTGTAGAATTCAATACTTATACTAACCTCATGAGGAACGCAGCGGAGCAGACAAAGGAGTTTGATGCGTCGAAGCTGCCAAAAAAGCTTAAGGACGCATTGCAGAAGCTCATTGAGACCAGCAAAAAGAAGAAAAAATATGAGGTTTCATACATAATGAAGATCTCTACATTCAACACAAAGAGCGGAGCAACAGAGTTGCGTGGAATCTTCTCTGCAATGGCAGACAAGGGCGTGCGCGTGAACTACGTGAGCGCGCCGAAATACCATCTCGAAGCCGAGGGAACGGATTACGCTGACGCTGAAGCGAAGATCCAAGCCGCTGTCGACGCTGCGCAGGCTAAGCTAAAGAAGGGAACGATAGAGGTAGCGAAGGAAAAGCTGAAGAAAGAGCGCGAAGGGATAATGTCAACGCTATGATCGGATGAGATGATGATGGAGAAGACGATTATAAAGATGGCAAAGGCCTCTAAAGGGATAAAGCTTAACAAGCCTGTGCTCGTTGTCGGACTGCCGGGCATAGGCAACGTCGGGAAGCTGATTGCGGAGCACCTGCGGCTAGAGTTCGATTCGGTGAAGCTTGCCACGCTTCTGTCGCCGCATTTCCCTCACCAAGTTGTCATGCTCAGGAGCGGCGGAATAAGGCTCGTAGGGAACAGGTTCTATCTGCTTAGGGGCAAAGGGTTGAAGAGGGATATAATCCTCCTTACTGGAGAGACCCAGGCAATCACTCCAGAGGGGCAATATGAAGTAAACGCGAAGATCGTCGACTTCTTTATCGATAAGCTGAAAGGCAATTTCGTCTACACGCTTGGCGGATACAGCGTAGCGAGGAGCGTAGCGAGCGAACCGAAGGTTTATGGGAGCGCGACAAGCAACGAAGTAATAGAAAAACTGAAGGGCAGCGGGATACTCTTTGGAAAGGCCAGAGGTATGATACTTGGCTCAGCCGGACTCATCCTGGCTTTCGCGAAGATGCGGAAGATCGAAGGCGTATGCCTTATGGGGGAGACGAGTTTCCTTGATGTCGATGCCGCAGCTGCAAAAGCTGTGCTGAAGGTGCTTGCCAAGAACCTCAGCATGGAGATAGACACGAAGAACCTTGACAAGATAATCGAGAAGACAGCGAAGGCGCTGAAGGAACTCGAGAAACAGCAGTCTGGATTCGCGCCGCCAGAGGGCCTTAGCGGGGAGAAGCCGAGCTACATACGCTGAGCCGCAGGGGATGACCGCTTGGTGAGTCAGTGGAAACCTCTTCCCATGTTTCTCGATTTGGGGCTACTACAATGAGCTCTTTTCTTTTGCGTGAACTACCAACGCGTACGGCACCACAACAGGCCGGACCACGAGGAAGTAACCATAGATTTTGAGACAGGCAGTATGCAGTGCCTGCTCCATACATTTAAGAGTGGCAACTGGCAGTTTGGGAGCGGGTAGTGGACGATATCAGCCGAGGGTGGCCAAAGGGGTCTGCAGCGGCCGTACATAAGCAGCCAAATTAGCAGGTTAGAAAATAGTGCCGTATAACACTATTTTTATACTTTTCAAATCAATCCTTTCTGTCAGCGCGAGCGTAGTCTAGCCTGGTAGGACTTTGGCTTCCCAAGCCAACGACTCGGGTTCAAATCCCGGCGCTCGCAATCCGCTAAATAGGGAATGTATGGGAAACAAAAAAAGCTACATAGGAAATTTCCTTTCTGGAAACTTCAGCAAGATTGCGCTTCTCATGATACTTGCCTCCGGAGCCTTCTTGAGCATGGCATTCTTTTACGGCCCAAGCTGGATAAACGGGTCCGACAACTACATCTATACATGGGAAGCGCACATGTTCGCGCAGGGGAACTTCCAGCCACTCGGCCTTACGCTTGGCGACAACGTGAAACTGCTCCTCATAGGCGGGATCACGCTCTTCTTCTCAATCTTCAGGTACAGCCTCCTCACCGCCTCCCTTTTTGGCGTGATGTGCTTTCTCCTGACTATCATCGCGGTCTACATGATAGGGAAGGAGCTGTACAGCAAAGCCGCAGGCTTATTCTCCGCCTTCCTATATTCTGTTTTCCCGCTCGTGCTGGTCGAGAGCTCCAATGTCGGTGACGACATACCGATGGCTTTCCTGGTCGCACTTAGCATACTCCTGGTGATAAAGGGGCTAAAGAGCGTGAAGAGGCAGTCAGCATATCTATTTACAGCAGGTTTCTTATCGCTGATAAACGTGCTTATAGTCCCGGAAGCGCTGATAGGCTCATTCTTCATTTTCGGCTGGCTCTGCATCGATGCAATAGCGAAGCGCAATCATCGATCGATTTTCCAGATATTCAACTTCACGTCAGGCGCAATAGCCGCAATCCTTGTGATTTTTGCACTCGGCTTCCTAATTTCCGGCAATCCCCTCCACATAATCGATGCGTATTCCGCGAACTTCAATTCTTACCAAGGGACGTCTCCAGCATTCTCCGCATACTACTCGTCCCTATTTTCGAACAACTTATCTGCATTTGCAGGTAACCCGCATGGATTTCTGCGCAACACTGGTTTCAACATGCTTGCCTATGGATTCTTCGGCATTGCACTGGCACTCTCGGTGCTCTACCTCACCATAAACTATAGGAGGGCCGCTATTGTGCCAGCAGCATGGTTAATCTTCATGCTGCTCTACATGGGTTTCGGCACAATGAGCATCACTACCTATATACCGCTCATCCTAATGATACGCTATACAGTCATCTTCGTGCCCGCGATAGCCCTGCTTATAGGAATTGCGCTTGCCGACATAATCAAGGTAGCCAAAGGGAAGATCGCACCGATAGCCTATTCGCTGGTCGTAGCCTCGCTGATAGCGCTAGCCGTCTCTTCAGTGATAATCGCCGCATATCTCAACTACTCCCAGTACAAGACTGCGCTCCCATTGCTCGAGATTGGGGGATACATAAACAGCCTCCCATCTAATACAAATATTCAAGGTCCGGCCGATGTCCCATGGCTGGTCTACACTTCTCAAAATAACACCAATTCCCTCGGATACGTGATGTCTGAGAACACATGCAAGAATGTTACGGCACTTTTCAGCTTTAAGCCTGGCTCCTATTTCATAGGAAACCTGACAGACCCCTCCTCATGCAATATGACGGAGGTCTTCCAACCTAGCTATCCACAATGGCTGTCCAACTACACCGCCTTCGACAACATAGGGCTCAACTTCTACAATGTGAACGTTTATAAATACCAGCCAGGGGACTGAGGCACACAGATAGGTTTTAAAGGTTGTAAGTAGCTTATAAAATCAACCACTGGTGTTATTATGGAAGCCTATTGTGTAAAATGTAAAGCGAAGAGAGAGATGAAGAACCCGAAGGAAGTAACCATGAAGAACGGGAAGAAGGCGACTACTGGCGTCTGCGCAGTCTGCGGAACGAAGATGTTCAAGATAGGGGGCTAATCCTAATTTTTCTTTCTTTTTCTTGTTTTTCTGTTTTCCAGCATAGCGTCAGCCGTGCAGACAAAACAGGAGTGATTCACTTCAACTTTTTGGGGAAACCACGCATTTAAATATCAGGAAAAATGTGATGGTATCCATGGTACTCACAGAAAGAGCAGAGCCAGCATCAGGGCGCGCAAACCTCACGGTAATTGCCCAGGATACCCTCGCCTCCCCACTCCCATCAGTGGGGCAAGTGCCGCTGCAGGAAGGAGCACTAAAGCACCCTCCCGCAAAAGCACCAAGAAGGTCGAATCATTTCAGCGTATCCCGGCGGGTGAAGGACGCGGAGCAGGAGATCGACACCGCCAAACTGGGCCTAAACTACGAGTCAAGCAACGAAAGTTACCTATGTGTGGTTTCGATGCTTGAAAGCCTGGCTGGGAATCTTCCACATGTGCGATTTGCCGGTGTTGCCGGTGGCGGCGATGCGTTCCTAAACTTATTCGGTGCTCTTGCAACCCACAAACACTTCCAGAGTTCAGTTGCTTTGGATATAAACGCTGTGCAACTCCATCATCTTTCCTGGATAGCAGACCAAATTGCAAGCGCAGTTTCCGAAGGAGGCCGTTCGATCATCACAGAGTTCATAGCAGGCGGCGCGCTACGCCCCGACATCTCAATTTTTGATGAATGCGAGCTCTTCTTCCACTCGCGATTCGACTTATGTAAAAAGGACGGAACGCCCATACAGGATAATTTACCCTATAGAATCATGGAGAAGCCGTGCGGATTTGCTCTGCGGCTGAGCGACCTTGCGGGAGGGTGTTTCGGCCTTCGCGACTTCGATGGCAGCGTCATAGGTGCGATAGAAGTCGGGGAATACCCATATATGGCGGACTTTCTCCACGGTGAGCATAGAACAAGGATAAAGAGCGGGGTGAGGTATGGAGTAAGGCCGGTGAAGAGCTTCTACAGGCCGGTTCCGGTTACAAATACGTTAAACGAGAGCATAGACAAATATCTTAGGAATGTCAAACCGAAAGCAGCGCCAAACGTAATATATCTATCAAACATCTACAATCCGTTCTTTCATAATGGCTGGGGCGGCCACCTGCTTTACTACATAGCAGGAGAAAAGAAGTTTGAGGAAGGGACGATAATAATCGAGAGCCACAACCCAGCGCTCAATGCAAACGTGCTTATGAAGAGGGAGGGGAAACTATTCAGGGTCGATGGCCCATTAGATAATAAAGCAGTTGCAATGCAGGACGCGTTCAAGCTCAACCCCTACAATATATCCAACTTTCCTTCAAATCCATATGCGCATATGCGCCGGTGAAGCATGAAGCGCCCCGAGCAGGACTCGAACCTGCGACCTACTGGTTAACAGCCAGTCGCTCTACCTACTGAGCTATCGAGGCATTAACTTCACTATCAAATCCTTTATCTTCTTCGGATTCCCCTGCTTCCTAGTTTCAGAAAGGACCTTTCCTATCAGGAACTGCAGAGATTCCTTCTTTCCGTTGCGGTATTCCTCAACCGCATTGGCGTTCGCCTGCAGAACCTTAACAATTATCTCATCTAAATCCTTTTCTGATAGCGCAACAATCTCCTTCTGCGCAAGTGTCCTGGGAGATATTCCGGTATCAACATACTCTTTGATTAGCTCTTTCGCAAACCTGTCTGTTATTTTCCCCTCATCAATTAGCTGCAGCAGCTCGACAAAGGTTTCCGGTCTTGCTTTCGACTGCGAAATCCTCTCAGAGCGCCAATTGAGGCTCTTCAGGAGATAGTTTACGATCCAGTTTGAGACTGTTGGTGGTTTATTGTAGCGCGCACAACACTCCTCAAAGAAGTCTGCGAGGCGTTTGTCTGAGTAAACTATCACCATTGCCGTATACTCATCAATCGAGTACTGCCTAACGAACCGCTCTATTCTCTGGTCCGGAAGCTCAGGCATGGAAGAAGCGACGGACTCAAGCCAAGCTCTGCTTATTGTTACGGATGGCAGGTCTGGGTCGAAGATATAGCCGTAATCCTCCTCATATTCTTTCTTCCTAAGGCTTTTCGTTGTGTTAGTGTCCGCATCAAAGTGGCGGGTTTCCCTAACGACAACGTTTCCACTGCGCTTCATACTACTCTGTCTTATTATCTCATAGTTGAGTGCCTTCTCAACGTTCTCGAATCCGGTTATATTCTTGACCTCAACCCTTTCGCCGCCATCCGTCGATATGTTGGCGTCTACTCTTAAGGTAGCCTCCTTTCCAGAATCGTATGCGCCTAGGTGCTCTAGGACATTGACCATCTTCTCCAGGAACGCGCGGACCTCCTTTGGAGCGGTGAAATCTGGCTCTGTCACTATCTCTGCAAGGGGAATTCCAGACCTGTTGTAGTCGATAAGCACGTACTTAGCGCTTGTGATATCACCACCTACATGAATTAGCCGTGCAGGATCCTCTTCTATATGGACACGCCTTATCCTGATTTTGTTCTCCCCTAAAGTAAATAAGCCCCTCTCAGCAAGGGGCGCCTCATACTGCGTTATCTGGTAGTTCTTCGACATGTCCGGATAGAAGTAGGTCTTTCTAGAGAAGAACATCTTTTCAGCGATCTTGCACTTTAAAGCCAGTGCAATCATCATCCCGAGCTCTATCGCCCTTTTGTTGACTACCGGTTTGGATCCCGGAAAACCAAGGCAGATTGGGCAGGTGCACTCGTTCGGCATTTTCCCTCTATGATCAGAGCTGCTGTTGCAGAACAGCTTGCTCGCGGTGTTGAGCTGGCAGTGCACCTCAATTCCGATCATTACGCTCATAGTCAAACCTCACACGCAGCAGCCAGCTGCAGCAGAGTCCCTTCATTTTCATAGTCTCCAATGAACTGCACCCCTGCTGGGAGCCCTCCGGATTCTCCGGCTGGCACGGATACTGTCGGGAGCCCTGCTAAGTTGGGTGCGGTAGTCATAATGTCCATTGCATATTGCTGAACCGGCGTCAGCCCTGCAACCTCATCAAACCTTGGCGCAAATATTGGCATCGACGGCGTCGCAATCGCGCCTACACGGTCAAAGGCCTTCCTGAACTCCCCTATTATTTTCGCCCTTACCTTAAGCGCTTTTATGTAATATGCATCCCTGTAACCGGACATCCTGGCGTAGGTCCCCAAAACTATCCTCCGCTTTGCCTCTTCTCCGAATCCCCTCTCCCTTATCGACGAGAAATAGTTCTCGTAGTTTCCTTCCGTTTCTCCCTGGATTCCATAGCGTAGCCCGCAGAACTTTGCAAGGTTTGTGGAAGCCTCGCTGAGCGCAATTAGGTAATATGCTGCGGTCGCATACTTCGTAGACGGAAGAGATATTTCTTCATAAGTCGCACCGAACCTTTCAAGGGAGGTGATCTTATCCCAGACAAGCTTCTTTACCTGCGGATCTACGCCATCCGCGTTAAAATACTCAGACGGCACCCCAATTCTGAGGTGCCGTATATCCTTTTCCAGAACTTTCGTGTAATCGAGTTTTGGTGCATTCAGCGAGGTTGCGTCAAGAGGATCGTGGCCAGCGATTAGCGAGAAGCCGAAAGCTGCATCGTATGTGCATCTTCCAATAACACCGATCTTATCCATACTGTTCGCATAGTCGATGAGCCCCCACCTTGATACTCTTCCATAAGTAGGCGTGAGCCCAACAGTTCCGGTGAATGCCGCAGGTGCAGTTATGCTGCCGCCTGTCGACTGTGCTATTGCAATGTGTGGGAAATCTGCAGCTGCGGTCACGCATGCCGCGCCACCACTGCTGCCCCCGCATACCCTCTGTATATCTATCGGGTTCTTGGGAGCGCCGTATGCACAGTTTGTCGAGAATGTCCCGAACCCGAATTCATCCATTGCTGTCTTTCCGATAACAAAACCACCTGCACTTTTCACTTGGCGCACGCATGTAGCGTCGAATGGCGGGATATAGTTCTCTAATATTCTAGAACCGGCCGTGGTCCTAAGTCCATTTGTGCAGATGTTGTCCTTTACCGAAAAAGGGAGCTTCTGCGCATTCCTATTCGTGCTGCCGAGATTTTCGTCCAAGGTAATGAAAGGAGAATATTTCTGCTGGATTGCCCTCGCCTTCTCCATGACTCTGGGTGCAAAGTCATCCAGCTTCACATCCTCTGCAGCAAGGCGCTCAAGATGCAATTTAACAAGGCTCTGTATTAATGAAACCACCTAAACGATCCGCGGGGCTTTATAATATCCTTCCTCTTTGCTTTCCACATCTGCGAGAGGGTCCCACGCGGTTTCACTCGCCTCGTCCTCTCTCCATATATTTTCTATGATTCTAGGATGGAATGCTGGCTCCAAACCATCGGTATCAACCTCATCTATCAATTTGAAAGTGTCGAGCACGTCGCCCAACTGTTTTAGGAAAAGCATCCTCTCACTTTCGTTGAGATCCAGCTTCGAGATAAGGGCGATGCGGTTAATCAGTTCCTTGTCTATCTTCCAGTAATCCAAAGGATCACGTTAATGAGTAAGCTGGAGTGCTTATTTAAGCATTGCGTCCAATCAAATAGGAATTTCCCGACTTTTCCGATGCAGTCCTCTATCTCGAAAAGAGGTAAAAGTTTATAAACTAATTACTTGCAATATTATTGCGACTAAGCGACCGAAAAGGTGTTTCAATGGTAAAATTCATAATAGCAAGGCAGCTCGTGGGAAAGAAAGTAATAACAAGCGACGGATTTGATGTTGGCAGGCTCTTCGACGTAGAAATAAGCGAAGTGACCGGCAAGATAATAAATCTTGTAGTGGAGCCAAACCTCGATAGCGGATTGGCAAACAAGATGAAGATTGAAGGCGGGCAGATAAAGATCCCGTACAACTCTGTCCTTGCAGTCAACGATTATGCTGTAGTGGACAGGAAGAACTGGTAAGATTCTTCGCTTTTTACTTTTCTTTCCCTCCTTCTTAGTTTTTGGCGGTGTTTGCATGATAATATGCGGTGGAGATGAGGCGGGAAGGGGTGCCGTGATAGGTCCTCTGGTCATCGCCCTGGTTGCCATAAAGAAAGACGGAGAGAAGAAGCTCGCAGACGTAGGAGTGCGGGATTCGAAGCTCCTCACAAGGAAGCGCAGGGAGGAACTGATAGATGAGATCAACGATGCAGCCTCTGAAGTGCTTGTCGACATGATTTATCCAGAAGAAATAAACAGGGCGATGGAGAGCAAGATATCGCTAAATGAGCTGGAAGCGGTGAGGTTTGCGCGCCTTTTCGATAGGCTGGAAAACCATCCCTCGATAATCTATCTTGACTCCCCTGACGTCATAGCGCAGAAGTTCGGCGCGCGCGTCAACATCTACAGTACAAAACCCACAATTGTCGCTGGGATGAAGGCAGAGCGCGTGAAGGGAGAGAAGTACACCAAGATAGTAGCCGAGCACAAGGCGGACGCGAGGTATCCCGTTGTGTCCGCAGCCAGTATAATAGCAAAGGTTGCAAGAGACAACGCGATAAAGGAACTCGGGTCGTCTCTCGGCATAGAGCTCGGCTCCGGATACCCATCAGACCAGAAGACAGTTGATGTAGTCAAGAACAACCTCAAGAATCCCGAATTCAGGAAGAACGTCAGGGAATACTGGGTCACAATAGACGGAATAAAGCAGGCCAAGATAGATTCCTATTTTTGATTGGTGGCTAAACCGCTCTTCAGGCAGGACTTCGTGCCTAAAACCATCGTACCGCCTCAGCTTTACACAAGTAAAACCATATACTGTCTGTATTCCATCATTCAGGAAGCGCCTAAGCCACTAACTATCTCACTCTCTTTCTCGCGAAGGTGGTGCTCGGGCTGCCCCTTCGGAAGCAAGCTGCCTATCAGACCCTCCACAACATCATGCGCGCTCCAATGCATCGAACGATACCTCGAGAACAAACATCATGATCTCGTGCAACTTACCCCCATTATAAGTGGGTTTCATATCAACAAGCCCCCTATGGTAAGTGCTGTGCACTATTATCGTCTGCCCTTCAATCTGAATATAAAGCTTCATATGCAGTGAATTGAAATCCATACGTATCTTTTTTGGATTTTCCGGTTTTGGCAGCCTTATTTACTTATCAAGATTTGTGATCACCGGTCCAGTTCCCTGCTCCGTACGCAGGAACAACGGTCTATAACTAGCACCAAACTGACCATCAATCGGAAGAATCAGGGGTTTAGCTTCTGAACCCACAGAACCACAAAACTGCTCAGTCTATCAAAATATTTATAACCAGCAACACTAAGGCTTAACTACGTGAGCGGGAAATCCCACATCCTTCAGGGGTGGGATGAAAGCGAACCGCAGAAAGGAATATAAAGAAAAAAAGAGGATAAAGGTAAAGAAGGGGAGGTAATGGAACTGACAAGAGCATACAAGTTCAGAATCTACCCTGATGCCACAAGGCAGGAAGAAATAGATGAAAGGCTAATCCTTGCACAACAGTTCTACAACAGGATTCTTGAGAAGTCAATCGCATCATACCAAAACAGAAAGACAAAAGTTTCAATGGCACAGTTCAACAGGTTCGTGAAAGAGATAATCCAAGAAGACAAGAAATACCTGAAACTGTATTCGCAGACAAGATGCGAAATAGAATTCAGGCTTCTCAAGGCATACCAGAACTTCTTCAGGAGGACAAAGGAAGGAAACAGGAAGGCAGGATTTCCAAGATTCAGGTCAAGGGACAGATATAAGTCGATAACATACCCGCAAGACAATGGTTCTTTCTCAATAAGGAAGGATAGACTACGGGTTTCAAGGATAGGCACGATGAGAATTGAACTTCACAGGAAGATAGAAGGCACAATAAAGACGCTTGCGATAAAGAGGGAAGGAAGAAATTATTATGCAGTCTTCACTACCATAAAAAACATCAAAGTCCCAGAGGTCAAGAACACCAATCCTGTCGGCATAGACATGGGCCTCAATTCCTTCATCGCATTGTCTGACGGAACAAAAGTAGGGAAACCAAAGTTTGCAAAGAAGGCAGAGAAACATATCGCAATGTGGCAAAGGATTGTTGCAAGAAGGAACAAAGGCTCAAAGAGAAGGGAGAAAGCGAAGATGCATCTTCAAAAGGCATACGAATATTCCACAAACCAGTCAGATGACTACCTGCATAAACTTTCAGACACTCTAATCAATTCAGGATATACCTCATTCGCAGTGGAAGATCTTCATATTCAGAACATGGTAAAGAACCACAATCTTGCACAGTCAATACAAAACGCTTCATGGAACAGGTTTATCCAAATGCTCTCATACAAGGCTGAAAGTGCTGGTATGAAGATAATCAGAGTGGATGCAAGAAATACCTCAAAGGAATGCAGTAACTGTGGCAATATTCAGGAAATGCCACTCTCGGAAAGAACATACATCTGCAATAGATGCGGTATGCAGAAGGACAGGGATATAAATGCAAGTATAAACATACTCAACAGAGCTACCCTCGGACAGAGGGGAAGTCACGCTCAGGGAGAGAGTGTAAGACCTCATCAGGAGGCAGTTCTCGAAGAACTGAGAACCGATAAAACACATCCTTTGCAGGATGCAGTGATTGCATGACGCAGAGGAAGCCCACACCGTTTACGGGTGGGAGGATGTCACCTATCCAGCACTCTCCATATAAAGGGGGCCTGTGGCGCAACTTGGATAGCGCGTCTGGCTTCGGACCAGATGGTTGCGGGTTCAAATCCCGCCAGGCTCATTTTCCGCTTATTTTAAATATCAGAATCAACAACGAAATTTTATGGCAGTAACTGCATCAAATCAAGTGAAAGCTAAAGCGCAGAACGGAGAAAGCCAGCCAACAGTCGATGAGAGGATAAGCGACCTTACCGCGAGAATAGCCGCTGCTGTTGACTTCATGAAACGGCTAAATGCGCTCACACCAACCCAGCAGCCAACGGAGCAGCAGGTAGAAGAGATAAATCGCGAGATTGTTGTACACAGAAGGCTGAAGGAGGATGTTGACCTTTATTGGGAGGAAGCAAACAGGCAGTACCTCAACAATCCTACAAAGGAGAACAAGCGCAAGAGGATGAAGATAGGGAGCATGCAGGCCGACATAAAGGAAATACTCATGCCAGAAATAGAGCGGAAGCGGGCGGTTCTCGCCCTGAAGCTGAGGAAGGATGACAAAGAGGCAAAGGAGATACTCGACAACGCAGAATCGAAAAAGAACAGATGGGATTTCTTCGGTAAGGTTGGACTGGCTCTAAGCGGCGTGAGTCTCGCCATCGCGACAATCGACGACAAAGTCCTCATGGGTGCAGCAGGTCTCAAAAACATCTACAAAGTGCTCCCGGCGCCGATCGGCGCGCCGCTGGCGTACACCACCGCATTATTTGGGCTAACCATAGGCATTGCGCTGATCGCAAGGGAGCGCATCTCTCATTATTTCGCCGAAAGGAAAAAGGAAGAGGCTAAAAAAGCTTATCTGCGTGAGTAACGGCTAAATACCAATAATGGAGAATAATATACATGGAAGGTTCAATCCTATTGAAGGATAAGCAGGCGATGATACTTGTTTCCCTTAAGGAGGGCAAGCAGCCGTGGCACATCGCCACGCTTTCCAAGACGTGCAATACCACATATGTGCACACTAGCAACTTCATAAGGAAGTGCGAGCAGATGGGGATAGTCCAGAATGAGCGACATGGCAAGATAAAGGTGATAAAGCTTACCGAGAAGGGAGTAAAGCTGGCTGAGATGCTCTCAGGCGTCTATGCGCTGATTAACCAGACGAACGGCACACAGCAGCCGCCGAAGTCTGTTGAGGAAAAAGAAAAACCGCAGCCAGTGCCGCAGCCCGAGAAGAAGTAATCTCAGACAACTTCAACAGTAACTCTTTTTTTCACAGCGTTTATCACATGCCCATAGTCGCGGTAGTGCGCTATTGCGGTCAGATTAAGCGTGTACTCCCCGGCGTCTGAGTTCAACCCGGAGAAAACCTCGAACCTCAATTCCTTCTCCTCTCCTGGTGCGACGTCTCCAAGCCTCGCCTCCCTTTCTTTTGCTACATTAATTGTGTCAAAGCCAAGATTCTTTGGCAACTCCGCCACCACGGATGTCAGAAGGACCTCCTGCGTTGCGTTCTTGAGTCTTATCACGAGCATCGCAGAGCTCTTTTTCCTTGCATATAGCCTGTAAGGTATCCATTCAGTCGAAATCCTGAAAGGTGCCGGCTTTGCAAGGTCTGAAGCTACATCCTTTTTGCCGAAAATGTTGAAAATACCCAAGAAATCACCACGGTCGTTAAATTATGTTCTCGTAATCATGCTTATATATTTTGTTGTTAAAATACTAACAAGAGAAGTATCCTCCAATCGGGCAGTAGTCACGAGACAAGGTTAAGAAATAGACCAAAAGGTCAACGTGATAGGAGAGAGTAAATGCCGATAAAGTACAATCTTACGAAATACGACATGCTCTCGACAAAAGTGAAGAAGGTCTCGACAAAGAAAGAAGGATTCTCAAAGGAGGACTCAAACACGATGATCAAGGCGATACTGATCGCATCTTTTGCTTCAGGCCACTCCTGGCAGACGTACAAGCTCCTTACCAACGGTGGCGGGATGCTCAACCAGCCAGACGTAAAGAAAGAGTATGCCGAGGCGAAGACATCAAAGTGGAAGTTGATAACTCCATTCGACATAGTCGAAGTGTCAAAGACCAATCTTTCAGACTCCGCTTTTTCGCAGTGGCTCTTCTTCAACGTTGATAAGGGTGAGCACGAGGACTACGTCCAGGCTTGGGCCGAGCTCAAGGCGCAGTTCGAAGAAGCATGCGATGACATCGAGAGAACCGAGTAGGTCTAACTTTTCCTCCGTCAGAGCTTTTTTCTTTTTGTGTAGTGCGCTTCCCAAGCGTTTACGTTTTTGGTCGCATGCTGCAATCTACCCTTTTAAACCTTTTTTGTTTACTTACTACCGCACGACTTCGTGAGTTGGGTGAAATGAATGGAGAACAAAACGAATCCTAAGTTTGTGGTGAAGAGGAATAAGGACAAGGTACCTTTCGATCAGGAGAAAATTGAAAAGGCGATATTCAATGCATTCAACGGGTACTATCCGCTGAAAGATAAGGAAGAAAATATTGAAAGCACAAGGAAGATAACACAACAGGTCATTGAGGAGATAAGGCAGCTCAACAAGGACGAGCTTGACGTCGAGAAAATCCAGGATATAGTCGAGATGGTCCTGATGAAGAGCGAGCCTAATGTAGCGAAGGCATACATTCTTTACAGAGACAAGCATGCTGGCCTTAGGCAGTTCAGGCTCTCACTCGGGATTCCGAATGACGAACTCAAGGTACCTATCAACTCGCTTATCGTGCTTGCAGCAAGATATCTCCTAAAGGACGAGAATGGAAAGATAACCGAGACGCCAAAGCAGCTATTTGAAAGGGTTGCAAGGGCCATTTCTTCAGCCGAGCTGAAGTTCGGGAAGAGCGAAGCTGAGACGCGCAGGATAGAAAAGGAATTCTACGACGCCATGTCAACATTCAAGTTTATGCCAAACTCCCCTACGCTCATGAATGCTGGTACAAAGGACGGTCAGCTGAGCGCATGTTTCGTACTTCCTGTTGGCGATTCAATACCGGAAATCTATGACGCGCTGAAGTGGCAGGCAATGGTCCACAAGACTGGCGGGGGCACAGGCATGGCATTCTCGAGGCTCAGACCATCAAATGACTATGTAAAATCGACCAGCGGGGTGGCGTCAGGTCCAATATCATTCATGAAGCTTTTCGATGCCTCTACAGAAGAGATAAAACAGGGAGGAAAGAGGCGCGGGGCAAATATGGGGATACTGCGAGTGGATCATCCGAACATACTCGACTTCATAGTGCTGAAGGAGAACGAAGGTACGCTAAGGAATTTCAACATCTCGGTCGGCATAACAAATGGGTTCATGAAAGCGCTGAAGGAAAATAAGGACTATGACCTTCTCAATCCTAGAACTGGAATAGTAGTAGGCAGGCTTAATGCAAGGGCGGTTTGGAACCTTATCGTGACTATGGCGTGGAAGACTGGGGATCCTGGCGTAGTGTTCCTCGACAGGATGAACTCCAGCTACTCGAATCCGGTTCCGAAGCTCGGCCCAATCGAAGCAACAAATCCATGCGGTGAGGTCCCGCTATATTCATTTGACTCATGTAACCTTGGCTCAATAAATCTTGCAGAGATGGTTAAGAAGACAGACCACCATTATGAGATCGATTGGGATGAGTACAGAAGGATGATAAGGCTTGGCGTGAGATTCCTCGATGATGTTATAGAAGTGAACGCTTACCCTCTTCCGCAGATAGATAAAGTGAGCAAGGCGATAAGGAGAGTAGGCCTTGGCGTAATGGGCTGGGCAGACCTGCTGATAAAGCTCGGAATGAAATACGACAGCAACGAAGCTCTAGAGCTTGGTGAGAAGGTTATGAAGTTCCTCAACGATGAGGGAAGGAAGATGAGCGAAGAGCTTGCTGTTGAAAGGGGACCATTCCCTGAATTCCAGAACAGCATCTGGGCAAAGCTTGGGTTCAAGCCATTGAGAAACTCAACGGTGTCGACAATAGCCCCGACAGGCACCATCAGCATAATCGCAGGAGGCACTTCGCAAGGGATTGAGCCGATATTCTCAGTAGTCTATCTCAGGAATGTCCGTGATACGATTGGTTCAAATCTTATAGAGGTAAACAACGAGTTCGAGCGCATAGCTCTTGAAAGGAACTTCTATTCGCAGGAACTGATGCAGAAGCTAGCCAACAAGGTATCGATACAGGAATCCGAAGAGATTCCAAAAGACGTAAGAGATGTATTTGTCACCGCTTTCGACATAGCACCCGAATGGCACGTGAAGATGCAAGCCGTGTTCCAGAAGTACACCGACAACAGTGTATCGAAGACTATAAACTTCCCGAGCTGGGCAACTCCGCACGACATAGAATACGCATATGATCTTGCGTGGGAAACAGGGTGCAGGGGAATAACGGTCTACAGGGACCAGTCGAAGAACATACAGGTATTGCAGGCCGTCAAGAGTGAGGGCGCGCAGAAAGGCTTAGATGCGATAAAACAGGCTCATCATGCCGGCGGTCAGAAGATTGCCGCCACGAACGGCGCAATATCCGGCGGGCAGACGCAGAAATGGTCGTTGATTACGGCAGAGGAGAAGAAGTGCCCAGACTGCGGCACACCACTGATTTCAGGCGGCGGTTGCTTTACCTGCCCGAAGTGTGGTCTAAGCCTTTGTGGAGATTAGCTCACAGTCTAAGCTGGTTCAAAATGTAGAAAGCCAGCTTCTGGTCTGATTCGTCATGGTTTCCGTTTCTGAGGAAGCTTTCAGCTTTTCCCGAGTCCCGAATCTGATTTATGCTACCATGCCCTTCTTCTGCAGCTTTCTCCATAAAATCACCAGCATCATTTCGTCAGCACTTCACATCCGTCCCTTGTGACCAGCAGCTCCGCCTCAGCCTGCGACACATTCCCTCCTCCCAATCCGATGAGCATCGGATAGGGGGTAAGCGCACCGCTCCTCCATAGCTCCTTTACCGCAACATAGAGCTTGAACTTCTCAGGGATAACATTTGATAGCCACCTGACCGCAAATGGTTCACTGCTGTACTTGTTCATTATTTCATCCAATACCTTCCTCGCGTCTGGATTGCGGACCTGTACAGGCCCTGCAAACCCATATATTTCGCATACATCGCTGTCTGTTACAAGACCTTTCTTTCCGCTTGTCGCAAACGGCTCTATCGCTATAACCTCGCCTTCCTCCAGCTCAGTATCGTCCCCGTTGTCAAAGTTCGGAATGAATATTTTTGAATGCAGGTCGTGTTCTCCGACTCCATGTCCGCCAAGGTTCTCTATAGGTTTGAATCCGCGCGATTCTATCGCATTTGCAATCTCTTTTCCTATTTCACTCACTTTTACTCCTGCCTTAACCGTCGCTATTGCATCAGCAAGCGCCTGCTCGGATGCCTCGACGAGCTTCCCATTCTCCCCAGAGAGATCGACCGTAACTGCGCAGTCTCCAAGGATTCCGTCCTTCGCAGCCCCGAAGTCAACTTTTACGATGTCTTTATCCCCAAATACCTTTTCATCCGCAACTGCCGGCGAGTAGTGTGCCGCCTCACTGTTTACAGAAAGGTTGAGCGGGAATGCGCAGGTATACCCGCTATCAAGAAGGAACTTCTCGGCTGCGCTTGCTATGTCAAGCAGCTTCGCACCTGGCTTCACAAGAGCCTTTGCATTCAGCAGCGCCCTGTAAGAGATTGTACCTACATCTCTTATCCTGTTAAGGTTGTTTTCGTCCATCAAATCAATTATTGTCCGCGTTTAGCCTATATTTAGGGTAAATTAGCATAATAAATAGCATTTGTAGTGTATGGTGGAGGCGAATTGAATCCCCCAATGCAGCTTACTGTGCCACCAATTATGCTACATGGCGTGAAGGAGGAGCTGACAGTTGGATACGTCCCTATCTGGGTCCATGGACTGTTGAAAACCCCAGACGATGGTGTAGCCTCATAATACGCACCAGACTCCTCATCAAGGCAGAAAAGATTCCCATTATACATATCGCAATATGCTTTATACGTTGCTGAGGGTAGATAAGTGTCTGCGCTCCAAGTGCCAAGTTTTCCCCCAGAAACTATCTGCGCCGAATAAACGTTGCCCAAAGTCATTCCACCATTACCTGTGCTTCCTCCTGCGCAATAGATATAACTGCCATCTGTAGCACAAGCAGGATAAGTTATAAGATCGGAA
>JAKAVF010000009.1 GCA_021827605.1 Microcaldota archaeon | reverse complement strand
AATCCAATTTTATTTTTTCTTTTTCCTTTTCTTTTTTACTCCCCATTTTTTCGTTTTTCCTTCATAATTCATTACGTTTAAATATGTTTAAGATAAAGGTCAACAGAGGGTAAAGGCAAGAAGTGCTCCTTATGTTCGGAAACATCTACCTCAATAAGAATTACAAGCTACTCGCAGTAGTGCCGATAGCCCTGCTGCTGGTAAGCCTGCTCTTCATACCCCACATCCCTCTCGACTCCTCGCTCAGGGGAGGGATTAACGTACAGCTGCAGACTTCCACAAACATGTCTGCAAGTGCGATAACCTCAGCGCTCAACGCGAAGATACCCGGCGCGCAGGCGAGCGTCGCAACCGCCCCTGGGGGGCTTTCGGTCACAATAGCTGCGAACGCGAGCCTTGCGCAGGCGCAGAACCTGCTGCTTGGAATCTACAGCGCATTCAGCAACTACTCGATAGCCGGCACAAAGATAGCTGGATACCAGAACGCGCTCAGGAACCAGAGCAACGCAACGCTCCAGGCCGCGCTTGCCGCAGAGCAGGCCAACCTCACCAGTGCCCTAAACTCGGAGAGCGCGCAGCTCTCATCCATGATGGTCGTCCTCAAGCCGATACTTAACAGCCAGACGTTCTCGTACAACGACACCGATGCACAGGGAATGCTCAATGCTGCGAAATCCGCTTACTCAAACGCATCCAGTGACTACAAGAATTACGTGGTGGCAGCTATACAGAGCATAGTGCCGTTCTCGTCTTACACTTACCAGGAGATAACCCCTACACTGGGGGCATACTTCCTCGGCCAGATGCAGGGGATCATAATCGCATCGTTCGTGATAGTCGCGATAGCTGTGCTGATTCTTTTCAGGACCCCTGTCCCTGCATTCGCCATAGTCTTCGGAGCCGGCAATGACATACTTGTCGCGCTCGGGGCCATGGGCGCATTCGGCATCCCGCTCGGAGTGGCGTCTATCGGCGGGCTGCTGATGCTGATAGGATACTCAATAGACACAGACATGCTCGCCGCGATAAGGATAATAAAGAGAGGCGAGGGCACGCCTGCGGAGAGGGCGTTTTCAACGATGAAGACCGGAATGACGATGACATTCGCAGCAATACTCACGTTCGGGGTTCTACTGGTAATCTCATACCTGACGTTCATACCCACTTACTTCGAGATATCCAGCGTGGTGCTCTTCGGCCTGATTGCCGACCTTTTCACCACGTGGTTCGGCAACACAACGATGGTCCTCTGGTACAAGCAGAGGAAAGAGGCGAGGATACAATGAGCGCAATCGCGTACGTAAAGGACAGGAGGATAATCACGCTTATAGTAGTGGTGCTCCTGCTTGCCGCACTCGATCTTGTATACGGACTCCACTTCGGAATAGAGTTCAACGGAGGAACACAGATTCCCGTGACGCTGGAACACAGCGTAAACGTGACGACAATGAGCACGCTCATCTCCGCGCTGGACCAGAGGCTGTCCACCTTCGGTCTTGAGCAGATCACAATAGAGGGAGTTGGAGACTCGCTGCTCTACATAACCGTGCCGACAGCGTCGTCTGCGCAGATAAACCAGACGATAAACATAATCGAGAGCCAGGGAAGATTCGATGGTGTGGTCGGCGGCAGGGAGGCGATAAACGGCAGCGGAATCCTCAGGGACAGTATAGGCGAAGTGCCCCCGCAGGTCTACAACAACACGGTAACATGGCAGGTCAACTTCTACATAACCGCAGCTGCAGAGCGGCCTTTCGCAGACGCTGCGTTCGGCCAGGCGAACAAGCCGATATACCTGTTCCTGGACAGGCCTACTCGCACAGCGATATTGATAAACAGCTCGTGGCTGGGAAGCGCACAGCTGAAGAAGACGCCTGCGCAGGAGCTTAGCGACATGCAGGGAGTCCTCGCGCTCGGGAACCAGACCATACCCGTGCTCTCCGTATCAAACACGAACAGCAGCATGCTTTACGTTAAGAATTACTTCTCCTCGAACTCATCGAAGGCGAAGTACTCCACTATACTTGCAAGCGCAAACCTCAACCAGAGCCTTCTCTCGTTCCTGATAGCGAACAACTACACGGTTAAGCTGGAGAGCATGGCGAACATGACGCCGAGCTATATCCCCTACACTTTCAACTACAGCGGTGTGGACGCGTGGCCGATGGTTGGCCTGATTACCGCTCCTACGCTGTCCCCTGCGCTGACCAACGGCAACATAACGAACTCATTTGAGATAAACGGACAGGCGCCGCTAAATCTCACGGCGTCGCAGAAGCTCGCGTATGCGTCAAATGAGTCAAAGAAGATTGCAAGCGTTCTGAGCGGTGGGGCTCTGCCGGTCGCTGTGATACCCGGAACGCCGACGACGATACCGCCGACCCTCGGCACTCACTTCCTCTACATCAGCGGAATTGCCGGCCTGATCGCGATAGTCCTTGTCTCAATCTTCATGGTGATCAGGTACAGGAAGGCATTCCTAGTAGTGCCCATACTGCTCACTACTGCGATGGAGCTCTTCATAATCGTCTCGATAATCGGGCTGGTCGGAACGATAGACCTTGCAGCCGTTGCAGGAATGATTGCTGTAATAGGCACCGGCGTAGATGCGCAGGTGATAATAACAGACGAGATAATAGCGAGGAAGGTGGACCTCTCAGCAAAGGCGCTGCTTGGCAACGCATTCTACATAGTATGGGCTGACGCCGCGCTTCTGGTCATCGCAATGCTGCCGCTCTTCCTCTCGACATCCCTCGTTACCGTAATCGGATTCTCCGAGGCCACTATATTCGGCGCGCTTCTCAGCGTATTCGTCACAAGACCTGCGTACGGCGCCATAATCAGCAAGCGTTACGCTTAACAAATCAATAGAGTGATTCTCATCATAAAGCACTGCCCGACCTGCGACAGGTCAAGCGACAAGGTAAAGTTCATAGGCGAGTTCTGCGAGGTATGCACAGCGGAGAAGCTGTCGAAGCGCACTCCGGCTAAGGCGCGGATAATCCACTGCAGGAGGTGCGGAAGAGTCAGGGGGCCAGCCGGCTATCAGGACAGCAGCAACGAGCTGCTCGAGACCATCCTCGCGAAGGAGCTCTGCAACTCAAAGTGCAAGGTCAAGATAGAGAAGATATCCGAAGACAGCGCTCTGCTCAAGATAACCGCTCCGGCAGGCGACGACAGCGTAACATTTGAGAAGGGGATAGAGCTCAAGATGGAGCACCAGATCTGCCAGGACTGCTACAGGAAGAGCTCCGGCTACTACGAGGCGATGGTGCAGCTCAGGGGCAACAGGGAGAAGGTTGCGAAGATGGAGCAGAAGCTGATCAAGTTCGTAACGATGAGGAACGGCTTCATATCCAAGACGGAGGAAGTCGAGAACGGGCTTGACATCTACATCAGCGACAGGCTGATGACGAAGAACTTCTTTTATCTCAATAGGCTTGTGCCGAAGGCTTCATTCACCCTCTACGGGATAAAGGACGGAAAGAAGGTATACAGGCACACCTACTATCTCAATCTCGAGGATTGAAGTGGCACTATGGGGCGGCGGATTCGTCAATTGTGTATACCGGCAGAGCCTGCACGAAGGACATTTAAACCGTATCAACACAGTTTGGATTAGTGACGCAGATGGGAGGAGATGGACAATAAGTTTTGAAAGACTGTGTAACTAGCTTCGGCTAGATTGATTTAATTCTATTTTAAGAAGTTCGGCACCTTGGACAGCTATTATCAGTACAGGAAGTAAGCGCTTACGACGGCCTTATGTACGCGCAGGGCAGCGTCGGCATTGACGGGCACGAGCCCTGCGCACTGACGTTTACAAGGTATACTCCTGGCGCTGTGACCCTTGAGAGATTGCCGCTCACGTTGAGCGGGGTGTATGCAGTCACGTAGCTCGGACCTGCGTTTGTGCTGACAACAAAAATAATCTCGTGGCCCGGCGCGTTTGAGAGCGTGCCTACGAATATGCTGTTTACGTTCTGCGGCACCTGAATCAGGACGAGCTGCTTCGCAGGAGGTCCCTGCGTGCCGACAGAAGTCGCCGCACTGGCCAGCTTGCTAGCCGCAGCCTGCGCCTCAGTCGTAGAAAGGGTGGCGGTTGAGTTTGATATCTGAACGAACGCGAGGACGACTATCGGGAGCAGGATGATTAGGCCAAATGCAAGGGTGATGAGGAGCTCCATGCTGGACTGCGCCTTGCTCTTAACTTCAGAGAGTGGTCTAAGCCGGTGCACTTATTCTACCTCTTCTTCTGGGTGCGCGTTGTGGAGCACCTTCCTAACAGAAAGATACTTCTCCTTGTTCTTCTGCACGTCCTGCGCAAGCAGGTCGAGGAGCTGGGCAAGCGTCCTTTCGAATATGTGTCCCTCCACGTGCTTGTTTATTATCCCTGACTTGCCGGAAAGCGCAAGGCGCGCGTGAAGCTCGTATGACTTGGTCTTGAACTTCCTCACCACAAGCGAGACGTATTCCACTTTTACGTTCTTTAGCCGCTCTATCTTTGAGAGGAAGCTGTCCAGCGTCTCCCTTATCTCATCCTCATACTCATAAGTTTCCGGAGTAAGGCCTGATATGAATATCCTGTTTGTCGCAGCCTGGCTCTTCGCCATGACGCTTACTATCACGTCAAGTTCTGTGAGGATGCCGATAGGTTTGCTGCCCTTAGTCACGACAAGGGAGGAGACCTTGTTCTCTATCATTTCGCGGACTGCATCGCTGAGGCCGCGGGTGCTGTCTATCATCCTCACATTCCTGTTTACTACGCTGTCGAGCCTTATGTTCGATGCGCTGAACATGTCGCTCTTCCGCTGCGGGAGGCGCTCCTGCTGCCTGAAATACCTGTCGAAGAAGTCATAGTTGGTGACAATGCCAAGAAGCCTGTCGCGGTCCATGACTGCGATCCTGTTTATCTTGTTGTCCCTCATCGCCGTCTTAGCCTGCGTGACTGTCGCGTCGACATCTATGCCTATCAGCGGCGAGACCATCGCCTCGGAAACAGTCATGCCTGCCAGCTTGCCCAGGGAGAGAAGCACCTTGAGGAGCGTGGATCTCCTGAGCACGCCAACCGTTTTCCCGTCTTTCATATATGGAAGAGCTTTCACTCTCGACTTCGCGAAATAGTAGACCACGTCGTCGATCGGGGTGGCATCTGTAATCCTCGGAACCTTGACCGTATACTTGTCAGCAGCATCCTTGCTCTGCGCGCTCAAGCTCTGGAAAGACTTGTAGACCGTCCTTGAGTCTATTATGCCATAGTACCCCTTCTCGTTGTTTACTATTACCGCTTCATAGCGCTTTATCGCAGGCACGATAGACGTGACCGACGTCTTCGAATCAAACGATTTCGTCTCAGAGATAAGCCCTTCCGGGATGTAATATGGTTCTGCCATTTCAACGCCCTCTATGGTTATAATGAGCAGGAAAACTTTAAATACCGCTTGATATCAAGTTTATATTCGTGCCAGGATGGCAGATCGGCTATGCGCCCGCCTGCAGAGCGGAGAAGGGGGATTCGACTTCCCCTCCTGGCTTACACATCAAGGACAACGCTAATTCCATAGCCCTTTGCGCTCTTAACTATCTTAAGGTCAAACTGCGACACTCCCTTTACGTCGAGCTTCGAGAACTTCTGCTCTTTCTTCTTCGCCTTGAGCACCGCGTTTATATTGTACTCCCCCATGCTTACGCTTATGGAGAGCGATGCTATCCCATACGCGTACACTCCCTCCGCATCTGTAACTGACAGCGCGTCCTGAAGACCGAACCAGAGAAGATCCTCAAGCGTCCTGGCTTTGTCGTTGATCGTAAGCTCCTGTGTCTTTGCCTTGCTCTTCGACAGCTTGCCTATCTCTGCCATGGTGTTGAACATCGCAAGGAACGCGTTCTTGAATGCAGCCTCGATGGTCCTGCCCCTGGCAACGAACTCAACGTCAGCAGTATGCTCCACGTACTCGTAGCCTTTCTGCGCCATGGTTCTATTGGCTATCAGCAATTTATAAACCTTGATGCCAAATAGTATTGTCCTGTGAAGAGAAGAGTAACTACTGAAGAATGATGACGACTAAATCGGCTGAGGACGTTTTATCCTGTTATCCTGTGATTGCATGCTGTTCGAGTTTAGCGCTGGCGTGATCGCTTACAACTACAGGAATGGGAAGAGAAGGTTCCTCTTCCTAAAGCGCAAGGAGTTCCTCGATGTGCCTAAGGGGCACATAGAGAAAGGGGAGAGCGCGGAGGATGCCGCGCTAAGGGAGACAAAGGAGGAGGCCGGCCTCTCCGTAGTCCTGGATCCGTTCTTCAGGCATGAGATAACATACTGGCACATGAGGAACAAGGAGAAGATAAAGAAGCATGCCATATTCTTCCTTGCGCGCGTCAGCGATGACGCAAAGGTAAAGATATCATTTGAGCACGACGGCTACGAGTGGCTCACCTTTGAGGAATCCATGAAGAGGATGAGCTTCAAGACCCAGAAGGAGGTCGCAATGGACGCGAATTCTTATATAGACAAGCTTGAGGCTATGGAAGCGCTCAACAGGGAGTATTCGGAGCTGCCTGGCAAGCACTCCGACTGGGGCCTTAGCGGGACGTTCGTGCCCGGGCGGGGGAACCTGAACGCGATGGTGATGTTCGTCGGGCAGGCTCCGGGAAGGTCTGAGGATGAGGCAAGAGAGCCTTTCGTAGGACCCGCAGGGCAGCTCCTGAGCAGGCTGATCCGCAGGGCTGGCCTGAAGAGGGAAAGCACCTACATTACAAGCATAGTGCAGTTCTTCCCACCCGACAACAGGCTGCCGACGGAAGAAGAAGCAAGACACTGCATGCCGTTCCTGAAGAGGCAGATAGATATAGTAAGACCGAAACTGATAGTCGCGCTTGGCAACTTCGCGTCGCAGAACCTTGTAGGCATTGGAGCGGTGGTCTCCAACCACGGCAGGATTGTCAAGAGCGAGGAATATGGATGTGACGTTTTCATAACGCTGCATCCTGCCGCGGCGGTCAGGATAAAGTCGAACCTCCCCACAATCGAGAAGGACTTCGACAAGCTGAAGGGCATGCTCAGCGCACAAAAGGCTTAAATTTCTGAATGAATTATAGTCGTTAAAGCTGTGAGATAATGGAAAATGCAAATGAAAGAGCGGGCAGGGAGGAAGGAGAAAAGGTCACGAGGCACTGGACTGAGATCCTGGTGGAAAGAATCATGACCGAGAGGAAGCAGCCCTTTGTGATAACCGGAGGGATAACCACCAGCGGCCCAACGCACCTCGGAACGGTATGCGAATTCCTATACCCCGCGAAGATCAATGACATCCTTGTCGAGAAGGGGCAAAAGTCCAGCTTCTACTTCATAGGAGATATCCTCGACGCTTTCGACAGCGTCCCGTCTGACATGGAAAAGTACGGCGAGCAGCTCAAGCCATATCTTGGGATGCCGCTCTGCAACACTCCGGACCCTTTGAAATGCCATGTGTCGCTCGGCGACCACTACCTTGCAGACGCTGAGGACGTGATAAAGAAGATGGGCCTGACGATCAAGGTGATAAGGGTGAACGAGCTCTACCAGCAGGGGAAGTTTGACCCTTATGCAAGGATATTCCTTAAGAACGAGCAGGAAACGAGGAGAGTCGTGGCAGAGACCTCATTCAGGAAGGTTGAGGAGCTGGCGGGATGGAGCCCGATAATGCCGATCTGCGAGAAGTGCGGAAGGATCGCGACAACTCGGGTGACCTGGCACGATGACGAGGAGTACGAGTATATCGACGATGGCGATACCGGGTACGTGAAAGGCTGTGGTTACAGTGGGAGGGCGAAGATCAGTGATCACAGGTACAAGCTGCAGTGGAGGGTCCACTGGCCGTCCTGGCAGGCTCTATTCAACACTACGGCAGAGGGCGGAGGGAAGGACCATTTCACAAGAGGGGGGAGCTACGATACGCAGATTGAGATACACAGGCGGATATTCAATAGGGAGCCGCCTGTCGCATACAACTGGGGGTTCATACTTTTCGAGGGGAAGAAGTACTCAAAGTCGAAGGGCATAGGCATGGGAACTACTGAGCTGCTGAAGCTGATTCCTCCAGAAGTCATCGCATACATACTCATAGAGCCAGACTTGAAGTCGGACAAGAATATAGCTCCGAGCGGGGAGGGGCTGCTCGCCGTATATGAAGAGATCGAGAGGATTTCCGTGCTGGGCAACCCGGAGAGCAGGGCCGACAAGAAGAAGGCAATCGCATTCAGGCTTGCGATAGGCAAGCTGAAATGGAAGGCGAAGTTCGTAGACATACTCACCTATTACCAGATCCACAGGGACTGGAAGAAGGTGGGCTCTCTCCTCGGGGACGAGAGCGGGGTCGCATACCTCGCCCCTTACATAGAGGAATGGCTGGCACGGAAGTATGAGCCTGAACGCTACAACTTCTCGCTCAATCCCGGAAAGGCGAAGAACGGCAGCCTGGTCGGAGCGTTCGACGCAGAGCTCGCGGACAGGATGAATGCGCTAGAGATCCACAACCTCGTCTATTCCGTCGCAGAAAAGCAGAACGTGAAAGCGGCAGAGCTGTTCGGCGAGCTCTACCGCGTGCTCATAGGAAAGGACAGCGGCCCGCGCTTCGGCAAGCTGATCGAGGCAATCGGCGTCAAGAGGACAAAGGAGCTTCTAAGCTCGTCGTTGTGAAGCGCATACGATTGGAAAAAGAGGAAAAGAATTAGAGCCCGCCAAAGAGGGTGAATCGGCGGGGCTCTAATCTTACTGTGGGGGTGATACAATCAGTATGCTATTTGTCGCCTTGCCAGCGTTATATTTGTAAAAGACCTTGTGGCCGAGCTGGTACCTCTCGATAACTCCCTGCCTGTACAGCTTGTTCAGCCTTGCGCTCGCCGCATTCTTGCCCTTGTAGTTCATGTGCTTCTGCACATCCGCGGCGCACGCCATCTCCTTCAGCTGTATGAACTGAATGATCCTTTTGTCGAGGTCAGATATCGCAACCTCCTTCGTGTGAGGTTCTTCTCCACCGGACACCGCCTCTTCCTCAATATCAGTGCTTAGGTCATCCTCTAGCCGGGTTAACTTCTCGGTGAGGAGCCTAAGCATGGTTCTGGTCGTCTTGCTTTCTTCGAGCATGATTTTGAAAAGGGCGAGCATGTTAGAGCTGACAGCAGATGCGGTCTCCTTGTCGGATACTAGATGCTCGACCTCGAGCTCCTTGCTCTTGAGCCTGCTTATCTCCTTCTTGATAGCGACAAGGTCGTTTTTTATCTGGTTTCTCGTCCTCATGAACACCAACGTGATTCTGTCCTGATACGGTCACATTTAAATCATGACCGAATCATGATTCTTTT
>JAKAVF010000038.1 GCA_021827605.1 Microcaldota archaeon | reverse complement strand
TCCGATCTTACTCTGTCAGGTGTTTTGTGGTCCTGGATTTCTCAGCCCTGTACGATGGTGCGAAAGAGTACACCTTCTCCAATGAAGATATCATCGCCTCGGCATAAAGCTGCGATGATTCTGTCAGATATGCCTTCTCTCCGAAGTAATCCACCTCGAACATGCTTGCTCCGGTCTCCCCTCCCGCCTTTGTGAGCAGCGGAGGCGTAATCTCGTAGAATCCCTTCTTGTCGAGGAACTTCCTCGCGTACCTGAATATGTACGAGCGCGCCTGCATCGCATTTATCAGCCTCTGGCTCCTCAGCCAGAGATGCCTAACATCCAGCAGGAATTCCGGGCTCTGGTATTCCGTAATAGGGAACTGCTCCCCTATATGGACCACTCTCAGCTCCTTTACGTCGATTTCTGCGCCTCCCGGAGCCCTCTCGTCCTTTCTCACCGCTCCTCTGACGATTATGCTCGACTCGTTGTAAGCCTTCTCAGCGTCGTTCCACTCGTTTTCCGGCACCTTGCTCTTGTCAACTATGCACTGTATTGTTCCGGTCCTGTCCCTGACTATGACGAATGCCTTCCCTCCGCTGCTCCTCTTCCTGTGTATCCATCCCTTTATCGTCACTTCCTTTCCTGCGTCCTTCAGCGCCTTTCCGATTGGAATGCCATTAACATAATAACCAAGCATAATACCACGTTTCATACTCAGAATTCAGACCAAAAATATTAACCATGATGCTATAATAAACCCTGCTGCTATGATGGTCGGAACAAGTACCTTCGCCATGCTCATCACAGAATTTATAGTCGCGAATGCCCTCTCCCTGACTCCTGGCCCCCATATCATGAACCTCTTTATTGTCTCCTTGCCGTAATAGGCGTCTACGTGTTCCACGTCAGCGAGAGCCGAGTCGATCGCCCTGTCTATAAAAGGTATAACCGCAGCTGCGCTCGTATGCCTGCCAAGCACGTTGCTCTGGTCGTCCCTTATGGAGTTGACAGCGTGGGTATCAGACGTGTAGAGCTCTGCCTCGATGCCATAGTGCTGCCTTACGTGCGCTATCACCGACTCTCTGAAGGTTGGCAGCATGTTATTGGAGTTGAATTGTATTATCGCACGCTGTGATCTATTGAACCTGAATATCGCGACATTCATGTTGCCTATCGCGAGGTCTTTCGGTCGGTGCAATTCATTGTAGATATCTACGCTCGCCACACCAATCTCGAGTTTCTTCGCCGTCTCAGGCTTTTCCCTCCTGCTCTTTATCGCTGATATATAGTCGTTAAGGAATCTCGATCCTGAGGTTACGCCATCCAGCTCCTCTTTTGGTGCGCTCTCGTACCTGCAGTTGTGCGCATCTATTAATATGGCCTCGCTCCCGCCACTCTCCAGCAGCTCCTTGAATACCCTCCTCGCGCCAGCAGATATGTCCTCAGTAACGTTTGGTGCCCTTGTGAAAGTCACTAGTGACACGTTGTTTATCGAGAGGATCGAGACGTTCGCGCCGTTGTGGGACCTCTTTACGAAGGATATCCTCGTGTTCTCGCCGGTTATCCTCTTTCCGTTTGCCACCGCTCTCTCTATCGCCTTCTTCAGCGGGACAACCTGCGAGCTTGATAGAGGGTTGTTGTCCTCGTTTACCGCAGAGTGCATTATCATCGAATGCGTCTTGTACTTGGACTGCACATACCTCTCCAACAAGTACGGGAAACTGCTGCCACCCAGCGTTCCAACAGGCCCATAGTGTATCCATGGCACGAAGAATATAGACTTTATTTCGTTGTTTCTATTTCTGAATACAAGCGTGTGCGTGTCTATGTCGTACGGCGTTCCGAACGATCCTGCGAAAGAGCTCGAGACAGTCAGGTCGACATCGAAAAGCCAATTCTGCACCACCTCAGAAAACACGTCTATGCCTCCGAATCCTAGCGACCTTTTTATCGGGCTGTCAAAAACGAACAGCAGCATGTAACTTATTATCAGGAATACGAATATCCCAGCGGAGAGCTTTACAAGCAGCAGGCTGAGGGGTTCTGAGAACGTGAAGATGTACCATCCCGCAGCGACATATATCAACATATTGAACAGCGGCTGTATTATCGCATATGCTATCGCCTTCTTCTTCAGTGCCAGCATCACCTTGCTGACGAAGAACCACCATGCGAATATGCTCGCATCTCCAACCAGGACTATCGCGTTCGCAAGTGAGAAGTTGTTCGTTATCGCATATACGGCGCTCGCTATAAATATCGCAATGCAGTACGCCATCGCGCCAAGCATAGCCACGAAAATGAGATATCTCATCTTGACGAACTTCTTCAGCGACTTTATCGTCGCAACCGTCAGGAGCGTAGGCAGAAACACGGTGAGTATGCCCGTCAGGATTCCCTCAGCAATTATCACCACTATACTCTCATGGGTGAAGATTATTGCTATGGATCCTATTCCGGTTCCTGCGCTTATTATGAAAAGGACGAAAAGCAGCATCGGCGTGCTTGGCATGTTCTTTGAGAAAACGCTGAGTTTGTTTATCGGGTCGCCGCTTTTCTCGCTCATGGAAAACACGCGGATGGCAAGCTATTACTTGCCAAATCTCCTCTGCCTCCTAGAGAATGTGCTTATCGCCTTCCTGAAGTCATCTTTGTCGAAGTCCGGCCAGTACTTCTTCGCGAAATAGAGCTCTGAATATGCAGCCTGCCACGGGAGGAGTCCAGAGAGCCTCATCTCTCCAGATGTCCTAACTACAAGGTCGACGTCGGGGAGCGAAGATGTCCTGAGGTGCTCCTTTATGTATTCCTCATCTACCTTCACGTTCCTGTTTCGCTTCACATCACTGGCTATCTGCTGCATCGAGTGCACTATATCTTCCCTTCCTCCATAGTTGAGAAGCAGGTTAATCGTAAGATCCTTGTAGTTCCTTGTTTTCCTCTCGATGTCTGCGAGCGCCCCCCTAAGCTTAATTGGAAGATGGCTCCTGTCACCTATTATCCTTAGCCTGGCCCTGTTCTGGACAAGCCTCTTCAGTATCTTCGGGTCCTTCGCCGCCTTCATATATAGGCCGAAGAGCACCTTCATCTCAGTACTAGTCCTGTTCTTGAGGTTCTCCGTCGACAGAGCCCAAACCGATATGGTCTTGACTCCGTACTCCTTTGCCCACGTCGCGAACTCTATGAATTTGTTTATCCCCATGCTATAGCCTTGGAGTAGCCTCAGCCTGTTGAGCCTTGACCACCGCCTGTTCCCGTCAGGAATTAGGGCTATGTGCCTTGGAGGATTTGCTATTTTCTGCATAAAAATTCCATTATCTTTTAGGTTTTAAAAGGCAGTTAAATGTATCTGATATCATCTATAAATACCTTTTTATGGGGAATATTAATAGTCTTTTTCTATAGAAAAGGTGGTTGCAAATGGCTGATGGTATCCCTCTCTTTGACGACATCGATGCAGATGAGGTCATAGGCAATGAGGATGCCGTGTCAAGGCTCAGCAAGTATGCCTCAGACATAAACAACGGGGTGAAGAGGAAGCCTGTGATGCTTTCCGGCCCATCGGGAACCGGCA
The DNA here is from genome assembly GCA_021827605.1 of Microcaldota archaeon. Classification (GTDB taxonomy): domain Archaea; phylum Micrarchaeota; class Micrarchaeia; order Micrarchaeales; family Micrarchaeaceae; genus JAJZYD01. The sequence continues at coordinate 6,076 of JAKAVF010000038.1, read as the reverse complement.
AGTCCCTCGCCGCACACCTTGTGGCGCGCAAGCATGGATGGCATGTGGTAGAGCTAAATGCAAGCGACTACAGGGACCAGGGATCGCTCGACAGGATGCTGCTCGCAGCGTCACAGTCTAGGACAATCTTTGGGAAGAAGAACATGATCCTGCTCGACGAAATCGATGAGCTGACCGGGCTTTTCGACAAGGGAGCGAGCACTGCCATAACCAACATAATAAGCAACACGAAGAACCCTATCGTCTTTACGGCCAACGACTATTGGGACAAGAGGATATCCTTCCTCAGGAACTACGTCGACAACATAGAGTTCAAGAAGCTCCCACCGCCAGCCGTCTTCATGATACTGGAGAAGACCGCGAAGAAGACAGGTGCGAAGGTGAGCAGAGAAACTATAGACATTATAGCAAACAGGTCGGGAGGAGACGCAAGGAGCGCGATAAACGACATGGAAGTCCTCAACGGCGCGCCTGAGGAATCTATCGATGCGATAGGGCTAAGGGACAGGAAGGTGGACATCTTCGCTACTCTTGACAAGATATTCCTCTCGAACACGTACAGCGCTCCAATCGCAGCCTCTGCAAACTCTGACGTCGAGACAGACATGCTGATAAGGTGGATAGACGAGAACCTGCCGAAGAGATATATCGACCCAAAGGACCTCGCCAGGGCGTACGAGATGCTATCCGAAGCAACGATGTTTTACACCAGAGCATCGCGTGCGCAATACTACACTTATTGGAGGTACATGAACGTGATGATGTCCAGCGGAGTGGCCCTTGCAAAGGAGCACTACCCTGACAAGTCAAAGCGATACGGCTTCCCGAAGATGATAAGCGAGCTCAGCAGGACAAAGGAAAACAGGGGAGTCGGAAGCACGATATCGAAGAAGCTGAGAAAGAAGATCCACGTCAATGCGTCAAGGATAAGGAAAGGGGAGATGAAAATACTGGCAGAAATGATGAAGAGGACGCTGAAGGACGGGACAGATGACGAGAAGGAGCAGATGTACGATTTCTTCTACAGCAAACTTGGTTTGGAAAGCAAGGAGGTAAAATGGATGGCAGAAAACGTCTCATAGAAGTTATTAAATATCATATAATTCCGTATTCTCCTGATAAAATATGACGCGAAAATCGGTACCGGCCTCTGCGTACAAACCTGGTTACAACGAAAATCAATACAAAATATTGGCGTTCCTGGCAGAAAGATGTGGACCCCAGCCAAATTCTACAGATTTCAGATCACTAATGATAGCCATGCTTACAAGGACTAATACGCCGACGGCGATGGATATCGGAGTCGAGGCCGGATTATACAAGGATAGTGTCCATCCACAAGCTGACGGGCAAAGAATCGCGAAGAAAGAACTGGAACTGCTTGTCAATGAAGGACTTGTATCTAGCTTAGTGATTGGCACTGTAAACGGTACCGCACTACTAGGGTACAAGCTAACCGAAAATGGTCTTATAGCAGCGCAAAGCTTGCCTGTCGTTGAAATAAGGATCATCAAGCATCTGGAAAGGAGACGAGAAAGGTCAATCCAAAATCGTGCGACCATACCTGAGATTACTTTGGAACTGAAATTATCCGATAAACTAGTAAGCCATGCCATAGGTGGACTATGTAAAAGGGGCTTACTAAAAGAATTCAAACCCACCACGAACGATCCGGGTTCCCCTTCTGCGCCGTGCTATGGTCTTCCTGACGCTGGCGAACCCTCTACGGTTAAGAAAATGCCACCGGAAGGAATATTCAGAAATACCGCAGCCCGTTCCTGAGGCGCCTGATGCCGCTGCCGCTAGCCTAACGGCAGAGATGCACTACTCCGCTCCCAGAGCCGCAAGAATGAGCTTTACCACCTGTGTTATGTGCTCCTTGTCAGTCCTGACGCTTGCTGCGGGGTTGTGCCCGCCGAAAGATTGGATGTGCTCAGACGAATTCTTCGCCCCTTCCAGGATCTTCAGCAGCTGTATCTCCTCAGCGAGGTCCTTGTTCGCCCTGAGAGAGACATAGTTCCCATAGTGGACCATGGTTATAGTCCTCTTCCCCGATATCTCCTCCATCTTCTCCTGCAGTCTCGAGCTGAACCTTCCCGGAAGAGGGGTCTCTCCGTCCTCTCTTATTATGTGCTTGAAGTCAAGAACGTACACGTTCATCCCATCCCTTCCCTTGTAGTGCCTGACCTTGTTGACCCCTATATCTATAGCCTCCTGGATGATTGCGCTCGCGCGCACGAACGTCTCTTCAAAGCGCTCCCTATCCTTGATTATTGATGCCATTGATTTTGGGGAGATCGCGCCCTCGCTCTCCCTCCTGCTCGTAAGATAGTCTAGCACAACGGCCAGCTTCTGCCATCTCTTCTCATCTCGCTTCCCAAACGCGCTGAAATCCCCTATCAGGGATGCCTGCCTTAAGTCCTCAGTGTCGATTGGTGCAATCATCTCGGCAAACACGCAGGTCAGGTATCCCGCAGTGTAGTCCGAGTTGCCCCCGAAATCCCATGTGTTTATGTAATGCGCCAGCATCCTCTTGTAGTTGTCGAATCCCTCGTATATAGGATGGTGGTCCAGCCATATGAAGTCGCATTTGTGATGTTCCTTTGCACTGGCGTCTATCGCGCCCTCGCTCTCCTGCATAGTCCCGAAATCAGTTATCACGACAAGCGGATTTTCCATGGACCGATGGGCCTTCGAGCTTTCGTAATCCTCGTAGAAGGACTCGAGCGAATAGCCTACGCTCCTGTTCATCTTCCACGATATTGGCAGGTCTCTTGCTCCAATCCTTTTCTTGAGCTCCTCTATAGCCTCGTACAGTGCAATGGCGCCGCTCGATCCGTCGCAGTCGTTGTGGAACCTAACGGTTATAGTCCCACCCGCGAAAATGCTCCTTGCAAGCCTCTTAGCCGCCATATCCAGGGCAGGACGCATTTTCTTTGTGGGTGCCTTCAGCTCCTTTATGGTCTTCGGCGCCTCAATCGCCTCCCAGAATCCATAATCCTTCATAATGTGCTCCATAGCAGCCTCGTACTCCTCGTTAGACGCTGTTCCGGCCTGCTTTATCTCGTCTATCCCTACATGGCCTTTCCTCAGCGCGCTCACGTCTATCTCGTGCTTCTCCCCAAGCCCTAGCATCACGTCACAGGCAAAGCTGTACGGCCTGTCGGCTATCGCATAGTATATGTTCTTTGCACTGTTTGATGCGGATTTCACCGCGGTTATGATAGCTAGCACAGATTCACCATGGTCAGCCACTTCCTTACCTCAGGTGTAACCCACCGGGACTGTTGTCGTGAAGGTGAAGTTGGGTATAATGAAGTTGGATGGATATACTGTCGTCTGGTTAAAGCACACAGCCGCTATGTTGGCGCTTTGCACGTCATTGCAGTAGGCAGGATTCTTGTAAGTTATCGCAAGGCTATACAGGCACGCATCCTTTCCTTCGCTTTCATTCAGCTGCAGGCATGCGCTTTCATTGCCGCCGCTGACGGATGTCGCCTTGTTTATCTCATACACGAATGCGCAAAGGCCCTTGTACTGCGTGTCTGTGCATGCTGCGGTTACGTTCGTTGCATTGAAATCGATGGTGAGCGTGTTAACAGGTATTGTATTGGGCGCAAGGAACGTGCTGTTGCAGATTGTCCTGCTCAGGTTGCTGTTTAGATTCTGGCAGAGCGTCCGCTGCTTGAAGTCCACCGCCAGCCTGTAGTTGCAGTATGCATACGGTGTGAAGTTAAGCGCAGAGTTCTCGAGTATCTGCCCGGAGTATTGCGGTCCGCTAACATTGGTTTCGCTCTCGTTTAGCTCTATCGTGTACAGAGATATCGGGCTTGCGTTCCTTTCAAGGTGTGTGCAGTATGCGGAGTTCCCCGTGGAATCCGCCTTCTCAAAGTAGTACAGGTCTGTGCACGCTGTTGCGTATGTGGAATTCAACAGCTCGGAGCACATTGAGAGGTTTGAGAATCCAGCCCTTTCCGAGAAGTTGTATATGCACTCGCTGGAAAACGGAAACTGGAGGTTTTCGCAGTAGCTCATGTTCATTGTAGTCCTGAGCAGTCCAGTCACACATCCGCTGTACGCTGGAGATGAGCTGCCTATCTTGCTGCAGACGCTGATATTCTGTGTCTTGATCGCCACTCCAGTAAGGCAGTTGTTCCTTCCGAAAGCCGGCAGGACATTGCACACAGAGGTGTTTTTTGTGGTGTTCGCGCCGATCTAGATGCAGTTGTAATAGTCCTGCGTATAAAGGTAGCCCGAGCACGATGCTGCAAGCTGACCGCTCCCGCCGCTTCTGTTAACGGTATGAGCTCCCTGCGTCACGGTAAGCAGGACTATCGCCGTAACCACAAGTATGCCGGCTATGAGAGCCAGAAGAAGCTGGCGTTCTTTCGCGCCCAACTTCTGCTTCTGCTCTCCAGGAGCGCCTCCACCACCAGAAATATGTCTTTCCTGCTGCATCAAAACACCTTGATAAGGCACATGTCGAACGCTATTCGGCTGCCTATCGCAAATAGCATTATTATTTTATTAGTGAAAATTTATCTATTAATAACCTATTGCTCCGTCTGATTTCTGACAGTGGCACCTTTAAATACTTTTTTAGAGCATACACTACGATTTCATGATAAAGAAAATAGTCTATGTGGGACTAATATTCCTCGCTGCCGCGCTCATAATATTCCTGGTAAGCGGCAGCATCAGCAGCGCGATATCGCAGAACCTGCAGGGGCTTTCCCTTACACAGAACCTTACTATACCGCAGAAGAGCTTTTCATTTGTTGCGATGCCGCTGACCAATGCGTCAACCTTCTACATAGCTGTTGGCAACTTCACCAAACCGCTAAATGTCTATCTCTTCAACAATAGCGCCTTCTTATCATGGAAAGGTTCGCTTACGGGAAATACGCCGGCAAATCCGCTGGCTGCTGCTGTCGGCCTTGAGGGCAAGGGCGCGTTCTTCATATACAACAGCGTTACTGTAGCAACGATACCGGCATACCTCGGAAGCGCCAACATCACCCCGCTGTACTCGACAAGCCTCAACAAGACATATGCTGCGGGGAACTATTACTTTGTAATGGACAATACAAACGGAATATCTTCATCGATGTCGGTGAATGCTACGGTCGCCTACCTTCCTCCATTAACTAATAGCAGCCTGAAGAGCGGAGCTTTCGCTAACATAGGTAGTGAATTCCAGCAGGAGGTCTACTTGGGCGTGTTCTTCTTCATCTTCCTTGTTGTCGGAGTAGTAGTAATCGTATGGGGAATAATGAAGAAGCCAAAGAGCGAGGCTGAGGCACCAGCATACGGATGGAAGCCAGCAAAGAAAGACGAAGTGAACCCAAACTATGTCAACCAGCTTTATAAGAATGTCGGAAGGAGCGGTACGGGGCGAGGCGCAAGGAGAAGACCTGCAATAAAACGGGCTGGAAAAAAGGTAAGAAAGCGAAGAGGAAAGCGTTAAATAGCTGACGAAGTGATACTAGACCATGGACGAATTGAGGGAAAGAATAGCGGGTGAGATAACCCTTTCGGACAGTCCTGGAAGCGCGATGAAGAAGTGGAGGGAGCTCTTCGGCGTGACGCAGGTCGAACTTGCGAAGCAGATAAAGATATCCACCTCAACGATCAGTGACTATGAGAGCAACAGGAGGCTAAGCCCAGGCGTTGGAGTTATAAGGAGGTTCGTCGACGCGCTCTTCTCCATCGATGAATCCAAAGGAGGGACCGTGAGGCAGAGTCTGGAGCGGTTCTCAACAAAAGAGGAAAAAGCTCTTCCATTCTACCAGATACATGATTTTGTCGCACCAATCAGCGGCGTGGACTTCTCAAGGATTATAGAGGGAAAGGTTCTCTCTAATCCGGGTTACCTTGACGCTATAAAGATATTCGGATACACAAGGGTAGACAGTCTCAGAGTGATACTAGAGATGTCCCCGTCAGAGTACCCGAAACTGTTCGGTTCTACAACTGAGAGGGCATTTATATTTGAGCACGTCTCGTCCGGAAGGAGTCCGCTTGTAGTGATAAGGGTTGCGCCGATAAAGCCGAAGATAGTCGTGCTCCAGATCGG
>JAKAVF010000014.1 GCA_021827605.1 Microcaldota archaeon | reverse complement strand
CTATATGCTGGGTAATGCCACCCGGTTCGTGTGCGGTAATCGTCGTCTTTCTGTTCCGATCAAGTAAACTGGTTTTGCCGTGTTCTACGTGACCCATTACTACTATTATATGCTGCCTTATCATTTCCATCACAAAACAAGAAGTGTTAAAAACCTGTTTTATTACTTATGATACTCAATATTAAAAAGTTAGGTGTGAACATGGGAATAGAAAGCACTCTAGTTCTAGTAAAACCGGACGGAGTCCAGAGAGGATTAATCGGAGAAGTAATTAAGAGATTCGAGCAGGTCGGATTGAAGGTGACAGCGATGAAGATGGTCCTGCCGAGCAAGGCGCTCGCCGAGAAGCACTATCCTCTCGAAAAGGAATGGTATGAACCGCTTTGGAAAAAGACGAAGGAAAACTACGAATCAAAAGGGATTCCGTTCAAAGAAACGGCGATTGAGACAGGCACAAGAGTAAGGAATGGACTTGTCGAAGGGCTCATAAGCGGGCCTGTTGTTGCTATGGTAGTCGAGGGAAATTACGCTATACCTATAGTAAGAAAGATCGTTGGGGCAACCGCACCCGAGAAGGCGGATCCCAGCTCGATAAGGGGAATGTTCTCCACAGACAGCTATGATCTTGCCGATAAGGGAAAGAGAGCAGTCAGGAACATAGTCCATGCATCTGATCTGCCGGATACAGCAAAGAAGGAGATAGCAGTCTGGTTCACAAAAGGGGAGATTCACAACTACAAAAGGGCAGACGAAAATATCGTCAATTAACTTCTCACATACTTGAGGTCGTCGCAATAGTGATAGAGGGGAACGACGCTATCGCGTGCGTAAGGAAGATATGCGGCGCCACATCACCTCACCTTGCGGACCCAGGTTCGATAAGAGGGATGTATTCAACCGATTCTTATGACCTTGCAAACGCTGAAAAACGGTCTGTGATAAACATAATGCATGCCTCTGACAGCGTGGAGACCGCGAAAAGGGAGATTCCTGTCTGGTTCACAGAAAAAGAGATTGTGAATTACAAGAGAGGACCTCGAGCGCCATCTACAAAATATAAGACACCGCGAGTGCGGTTGCTATTCTACTTTTTCAATTACGCCAGCTGCGCCCCGCGCAGCGCCATATTGAATGCATCGAGAAACTCAAAGTACTGCCTGAAGCCCTTTCCGATTTCATTGAGTGCGCCAATCTCAACATGCATGCCATCAACGAAGCGGAGCCCCACCGCGGGCTCCTTCATGTCCCTGAGCAGTGACCATTGTCTTTCCGACTTGGCTGAATACAAATCTGGGTCCACTCTGCACAGGTATGGGGCGGTTAGGGAGTCCAGATGCAGCTTGAAAACGGAGAATACTGATGAAAGCAGATCGGAGTCATACAATCTTGATTTTATCTTATATGCGAGCCAGTCCAGCCCCTCATAGACCGGCGCGCTCACAGCTTCGATGTAGGCTAACTTCTTTTCCTCACGCATATTTCTGCCCAGCACCAGCATTTCGAATTCCTTCCTCACCTCTGCATAATACTTACTTATTTCCCCAAGCAGGTAGTTCTTACCGAGTAACCTCTCTATCTCCAACCCGACGGTTCTGCGCAATTCCAGCATCTCCTTCATGCCTAGCGGGTAGCCTGTCAGCGAATCGACCCTAATCGTTCCATCGCCGTCGAATGCCTCGCAGTAGTTCGCCACGTGCGCGCCGCCTGCGAGAAGCAAAGGCTCCCTGCTTTGGCTCTCCCTCATTATCCGCTGGATCTCCGGAAGCATGACGCCGTCTTTTAGTTCTGTCAAGCGCTGTGAGTCAAAGAAATTCAAAATCTCTATAGCCAGCCTGAGCCTGAACCTGTCAACATTCTCGTTTTCTGGCAAAGCGGAAATATACGCGGTTTGCGCGTTTGAACTCTTTTTGATGACGAACGTTTGCACTACATCGAGCATGCTGGACTCTGGCGTGGGCACACTTTCTATCGGATATATTGCTGTTTTCGCGTTCAACTGTTTTATCTCCCTGAGAAACTTGTAAGTGGCTATCGCATGATCGAAAAAGAACGGCGCGACATTGATGCTCCTTGCGAACTCCTTCATCTGCGCCTCGCTTGCACCGCCTATTCCACTCAGGAACTTCTCCGCTTCCGGCGTCTTAAGCTCTTCGTACATAACAACTGGTGCTTCTACTCTTCTTACTATAGAGCGTATCCTTCCCATCCCTCCTCTAGAAAGTGGGAGCGAGTGGTTCAGCGGATACACATGCAACGTGGTTACAGCCTTGTCCGCATCTGGCATCGTGATCACCAACTGGCGTTTCCTCTTCTCTCTTCAAGAAAGCCCTCTATTTATCATAATATTTAAAGAATGCGGAATCACAAAAAATTTGCATAATGCATTAAGCAGGCGGATGCAGTGCCGGCGGCAGGGCAAAGGCAAGAAGCTGCTTTGCGCTGCCCTGGTCAAGATATTTCAAGAGCGGGGAGGAGTCAACCGGAAGAGAGGATGCAGCTCTGAAAATGTAAATCCGCGCCCCCAGCCCGGCAAATCGACAACAGACGAAACTTATGCGCAGCTTTTAAACAAATCCGAGAAAACAACTCTGATGCAATGAACGCGGCAAGCACTGATAGAAAGGGGGTTTTTGCTCCAACCCCCGCACATGTCCCTTATGAGATAAGGAGGATCGATGATTCGCGCGATGGTCTTGCTACAAAGCTGCGCGGCTACAAGGATGTGGTGGTTGCAGCGGCAGAGCGCGGCGACGAAGTGACTGTAGAGCTAGCCAGGAATCGGCAGCTTGAGCTCCTAAAAAAAGAGTTTGACTGCATCCTGCAAAGGAAGGATTCGAAGAACTTCGACTCTGCGCTCGAGGTCCTCTCGCAGATGGAGAGCCTCGATAGGCTTCTGTCCGGTCCGGAAGCAGCGAGAGCGAACAAGGAGGAGCGGCTTATAGCGCTTAATAAAAAGGATTCTTACCTCAGGTCAGAAAGGGTTAAAGAACAGCATAGGAAGAGAGTGCCCCACTTGCAGGAAGAAACCCAGGCATAGGTCAGGCGCTTGCGTACTTAAGGTCGTCGCTCATCATTTCAGGGTTCCAGAGCGGGTCCCAGACAAGGTCTATGTCCACCTTCCCTATGTTCTGTATAGCCTCCAGCCTCAGCTGGACGTCTGCGAGTATTATGCTGATCACAGGGCACATCGGGCTTGTCATAGTAAGAGTGACCTTCACGTCCCTTCCAGAATCTCCATCTATCCCGATGTTGTAAATGAGCCCGAGGTTTACTATATCAGAGCCCATCTCAGGGTCTACGCACTTTGAAAGCGCAGCCACTACCTCCTTTACGCTTACCATTTTATCGATTTTATAGCATTTCAAAGATATTTAAAACATACGAGGAAGCCCAGCGTAGCTAACTTCCGAAACCGCACCCCCGCTGCGCTTTAGTCTCTGCAAAAGATGCCGGCGTAAAGAGCCGGCCCAGGGCATGTGTCGCACCTAATGGATGGAATGGAGGCGCTGGGCAGTTATCCATTATAATATGCTTCTTCTGCAGCTTCTTCAGCAACACTCAGGAAATCCTCATCTGCTCCACTATTCATAAAAATTGGAAAAAAATAAAAATACAGTAGCAGAAGTTACTATATGGGCGCCGACATCAAAGCTTACGGGAGAACATACCACATTGACGACAGCACAGTCGGGCGATTTATATCCACACGCATTGTGGACAGAGAAGAGCTTGCAAAGATGCGTGGAGTGGTAAAATCAGGCATAAAGACGCTGCTTGAGGGAAAGCGACTGCTTGATGACTCCGAAACAAAGCTGCTCGCCGACTACGCCTTGGCATGCATAGAAAATGAATTTTTAGAGCGCTATATTTTAAGACTTAGTATGAAGGACAAGGGCAGAGCTGAGGAGACAGCGGTGGAAAACTCAGAAATCCTCGAGCGCCTGCGGGAGGCGGCGTCTGCCGTTCAAAAGGAGCAAAATAGAGGCAAGATGCCGGAACTGTTGTTATATATAATAAAGCATGATTATGGCCTTTTTCGATAAGTAGTGGTTTTATGGAGGAGAACTTTTTAACCAAGAATGAAATACTAAATCGTATTGCCAAATTAGCAGAAGAAAAAATCTTACTTTTTTAGCAGACAAGAATTTTTGTTTCCAATCGTTTATAAACGAATAGGCGAATAAGCGATTATTATTGCACAGTTTAGCATTCACGAAGCCGGTGGTGTTGACGATAAATGGGGGCTGAAGCCCAAACCGCCATCTGCAAGAGGGTTTCATATCCTTCCTACAGCTGAATTCTGGGAGCAGATATCAGATGACATGAGAAAAGGCGCAGAAGAAGGGAAACCCGACAGCTGGATAAATCTATTTCCTCCAAAGCTCTGAAGCCTCAGGTACACTTATTATAAAATTTCAATCTGCAATTAGATAGACAGGCAGCTCTTTATACGGCTGGCTTATGCCCGAAGCGACAGCGAACATCAAACAAGGCGCAGGTGTATGCTGCCTACACCTAAAACTGCTTGTCAAATGTGTGGGTTTAGCAGTGAAAACTTTAGGGCTGGATTCCAGTCACCGGAATTTGGAAGGGACGTATTTCGCAAACTAATAAAGTTTTACTCTTAAAACTCCATATTTCGTAAAGCATAAATATCAACGAAATCGCTAGTTATAGAGATAAAGATGAGTGGCGGAACAGCGGCGCATCCAAAACAATCATTTTCCCTGAAAGCACAGCGTGAGCTTGCCGAAGCCGGCTGCTCTCAAGAAACAGCGGAGCTAATCGCCGATTTCCTAGATAAAAACTCTGCTTTAGAGAATGAGAAAGCGGAAAAGCTTGAAAAATTACTCAACTTCGCTAAGCACCTAAAACCACACGTCGCCTACCAGTACTTCCGTGCAATCGGTAATACGAAAGCAGTAGCGGAGCTCACTGACGAACGGGTACTTGACTTCGCAAAGTCAATCGGCAGCGACGCCGCCTTCCAATACTTCTATGTAATCGCCAATACGAAAGCAGTAGCGGAGCTCACTGACGAACGGGTACTTGACTTCGCAAAGTCAATCGGCAGCAACACCACCTCCAAATACTTCTATGCAATCGCCGATACGAAAGCGGCAGTGGAGCTCACTGACGAACAGGTACTCAAGGCATCAGAATTCATAAAGTCAATCGGCAGCGAAGCCGCCAATTATTACTTCAAAGCAATCGCCGATACGAAAGCAGTAGCGGAGCTCACTGACGAACGGGTACTTGACTTCGCAAAGTCAATCGGCAGCGACGCCGCCTATTATTACTTCAAAGCAATCGCCGATACGAAAGCAGTAGTGGAGCTCACTGACGAACTGGTGCTCAGGTCATCAGAATTCATAAATTCAATCGGCAGCGTCACCGCCTTCCAATACTTCAATGCAATCGCCGATACGAAAGCAGTAGCGGAGCTCACCGACGAACAGGTACTCAGCTTCGCAAAGTCAATCAGAAGCGCCGCCTACCAGTACTTCCGGGCAATCAGCGAAACGAAACTAGTGCAAGAACTCACTGATAGAACTTTCTTGGCGTATGCGAGCGACAGCAGAGTCGCGCCGCACCTTCATGGCATATTAGACCACCTCGGCGTCGCTCCAGAAACTTACATGTCAGTATTAAGGTTATACACGAGCATGTATAACAGAGAACAAGACAGAGCCGCTCTCTTGAAGGTGGCAGATAGGCTTCCTGATCTCACAGCGATACACGCTAAACTAGGTTCATCCGGAGTCGATGGCTTGATAGTGGATATGGCGGTAAAACACCTTATAAATAAAGGAGACAAGGCGTTCATCACCGCATTCAGCCTTCGCGTCTCAAAGGCTGAGATTCCAGAGAGCCTGCCACTGTTCCTTGAGGACATCCAAGAAGCAGGCATAGATATGGCAACGGTAATACGTGCCATAGACGCCTATGCTGTTATAGCCAACAGCACGGCCGAAGTGCCGGAGGAACTCAAGGGCTCTTACGTGGAGCGCGTCCGCGGGGTACTGGAGCGCCCAGGGAAGACTGAACCTGATGAGAAGACGCTTATGCAGCTTAGGAGCAGATACCAGGACGTAATGGAGTATCTGGACAGGCACCTCGCATACGCAGAGGCGAATAGAGACTACAATTCGCCTATAAAAAGAGACGAGGTCCTCAGTGTGCTTGCCGCATGCCTCAGGGTGAGGGACTCGCTGAACCTCAACGCTGTAAATACGGAGAAGCAGCAGCTCAAGATGAACAGGACGCCTCAGATAAAGGAAAAGTATGAGAATGCATTCATGAAGGAACTCAGGCGCGCTCTGGAAGGCGGAAGGTTCGAAACGCTGCTCCGCCTGAAACGCGAGGCCATCATGATAATTCCATCATATATCTGCGGAAGAGCCATCAGCGAGAGGGAATTCTCGCAGGAGATGCTGAATATTTTTGAGGGTTTCTTCAGAATCACTAAGAACAACAGAGCGGTGCTGCATGAATACCTGAGGATATGGATAATCGAAGGTGCAGCAGCAGCAAACGCATGGCTTGGCGGTCTTGAAAGGAACAAGGCTCTGGTAAATGAGATGAAAGAAAGGGGCACTGACATAGCAGCGCTCGAAGCGTTCAGCGTCACTTATACTGGAATGGGAGCAAAGGAAGCTTCTGAAAAGATAGCAATGCGCGTAAATCAGCTCTACGGCGAATTGCGCAGCATGGTGCACCAGCTCGGCTTCCCAGTGGTAAAGGCGCTTCTGGGGGAGAGCGGCAGCGCAATTGAGGTTGCAGAGAAGGTGGTAAAAACGCTAAATGATCTGGTCAACAAGGATGGTGCGACGCCGGAGCAGAGGGTGGTGATAGACGATATAAATCAGCACCTAAAGGACATGAGGGGAGCCAGCGGGCAGATAAGGATGTGCTCAGAGACATCGCATGAGGGAATCACTTTCTTCATCGAAACAGACCCGGTGAAGAAGCTCCAGATTGGAGTAGGCTTCCCGTCATGCCTGGACATAACGAAGGGCAGCAACAGCTTCGGTGCAGTTGCAAGGGCGTTTGACGCAAATAACATTACCATGTACGTGGCGCAGGGAGACAGAGACAGCAACGTCGTAGGAAGGATATCGCTGCTCGATACCGATAAAGGATTCCTGCTCAACTCTCACTTCTACGAGAACACGAACCTCAATCTCTTCGACTCCAAGGGCGGATGGATAACAGCGCTCATCGAGTTGGTCAGAGTTACGAAGCGCGATATAATGATAGTACCGTCGCTCTTCGCTGTTACGCCAAATATAGAAAATATGCTCAAAATCGCCGGATCCGCATCGCGCAGAGAAGTTAACGCGCACGTCTCGAAAGGTGTGTGCGATGAAATCTACACGGATGTGAGTGGTGGGAGGATAAGGGTCGGCGAGGATGGTTTCAACATCAGAACAGATGCCTATGTGCTTGACGCCGCCCATAAGTCTTCGGAGCAGCAAATATCTGTTAACCTCGAACCACCTAGCATACAAAGAGTGCGTAGACTTAAACGCTAAAGGGAATAACTCTATTTTATAAGACCAGATCCGATGAGCAAAAGCCCCGGGAGGGAGTTGAACCCTCAACCTCTAGTTTACGAAACTAGCGCTCTGCCATTGAGCTACCGAGGCACAATTAAATAGTTATTATGGGCAAGTGTTTTAAATATTAGCGCACATAACCTCTATCGATCAGTCTTTGGGTCCTTTGATGGCAGATGATAACACAGCAGGCGGAATGAAGGTAGCGGTTCCTTCGCAGAGCCCGTTCGGGAGCGGCGACATACCGGAGCTTGACCAAGGGCAGAAGAAGAAAGGTGGCCCAAGCGTCTCGCACATTATAGCCCCTGTCATAATAATCGCTGTCCTGCTCGTCCTCGTCTATGCGCTTGTGATCAGCAAGGGGCCGAACACAACGACCGTCTCGACGATTACGGGCACGACCAGCATAGTATCGCAGTCAGGCACCCTCAGCTCATGCAGCAACGTTACCGCGCCAGGGACGTACTCACTCTCCGGCAACATAAAGACGAGCAACATAAACAGCTCCTGCATATATGTCAGGAGCAGCAATGTGGCGATCCAGTGCGATGGGCACAGCATAATAGGCTCTGGCCCGTACACAGGCATACCCCCATTCAGCTATGGGATACTTGTAACGGGCGCATCGAACGTGTCCATAAACAACTGCACAATCAGCAACTTCTCGTACGGCGTTTACTCCGAGTCCGTGCTAGCCCTCAAGATGTTCTACAACAACGTGAGCACCAACTACGTGGCTAACCTCTATATGCGCAACTCCAGCGGCGGAACAATACAAAGCAATCTGTTCATGCGATCAGGCAGCCCCTACGGCGCCGTGATAATAGCGGCAGGCTCGCTCAACAACCTGTTCCAGAACAACAGCCTTAGGTACAACGAGTTCTACGGCTTCAACATAAGCGCTTCCACGAACAGGTTCATAAACAACTTCATAGTCGGCTCACAGTTCTCTTTCGAGTGCAGGGCGCAGTACGGTCTTCCATCAAGCAACCTTGCGCAGAGCAACACATGCTTCAACCAGACGGGCTGCGACTTCGTTACATGCCAGGGGCTCAACGTCCCAGTGAACGTGTCGCAGATATCGCTATCGACGCCGGTTTCGTCCTGCGGCTCGATAAATATACCGGGGTCCTACTCCCTCTCCTCAAATCTCAACATGCAGGATTACAGCGGTGCCGCGATAGCCACTCTCTCATACTATAAGATACCGTGCCTGAAGATAACCGCTGACAATGTCGCGCTGAACTGCAATGGCCACACAATATCCAATGCATATGCAGGCATAGAGGCAGAGGCAAATAATGTGACTCTCACGAACTGCAATGCGAATGGCTCCGACATAGGGATACTGTTCAACAAGGTCAGCAGCGGGAAGATCGTCAACTCTACGCTTGCCCACAACAACGCATCGGTATCGCTGGACGGCTCCCTGGGCATTACAATGTCAGGCATAAGGGCGACCAACAGCACATACGGCGTTTACTTCTCCAACTCCTCCGCAGACATACTCGGCAACTTTACCGCAAATTACAACCGCTTTGGGGTGTATGTAACGAATTCATACGGCAACATATTCAACAACGGTGTCGCCATCAACAACACGAGGTTCGACGTGTTCGCGACAACGGATTCCTATAATGCTACGGACAACCTCATGGGCTCGACGAACTGCGGCCTTACCGATGCGGCATGGGCGCCGTGCGCTCAGCGCACAAGCACGACCTACTTCTCATATCCGCTTACCGCATGCACGGACATAAAGCACTCCGGCGTATACACTCTCACGCAGAACGTCGTCAATGCGCCTTCGCAGTGCATGAAGATAGATGCGAGCGACGTATCGCTCAACTGCTCAGGGCTATTGCTCGATGCGCAGCCGTTAACGCAGGGAGCTGCTATAGTTGCGAGCAACAGGCAGAATGTCAGCGCGAGGGACTGTAAGGTGATAAACTACAACACGGCGCTGCAGGTTAGCAACGTATCCGGATTCTACTTCGATCGCATCTCAGGCCAGACCATCGGCCAGTCCGGCATAGTCATAAGCGACAGCAAGAACGGGACTGTATCCAACACGGTCATACCAACGCCGAAGAACGTGACAATAGCGCTCATAGGGAGCAGGAACATTACGGTATTCAACAACACGATGGATGGGATCGGTGCAGGCGGATCAGCTCTGCTGCTGGAGAATTCGGTCAACAATAGAGTCATGAACAACAGCGGCTATGCGAACCACTATGGAATATTGATTCAGGGCGCTTCTAACAACAACACGGTTAAGAACAATACTATGGCATCAAGCTCGGCTGCCGACTACTACTGCGATGCGCAGGACAGCGGCATGATGAGCGAGAATGGCGGAATCAACACCGGCAGCAAGAAGGTAGGATGCCACTGGCTTGTGGCGCTGCCAATCGGGTCAAAACCGATATTCTGC
>JAKAVF010000043.1 GCA_021827605.1 Microcaldota archaeon | reverse complement strand
ATCTGACGCGCAGACCTCCGGCCCAAAGCTGAACGCAAAGGTAGTGCTGATCGCGGTCATAGTCTTCGCAGTGGTAGTGCTGCTGGCCAATGCGCTCAAACCAGTTTGAACAGGTCCCTTCTGGCTTCGCTGACCTCTCCGCTTTCTGCAAGCATGTAGAGGATAGCCCTAACCCCTTCCTCATCTATCCCGGTAGCCTTTGATATCTCAGGCACGCTAGTGCCCTTCGGCCCTATCGCCTTTACCACCTTGGCAGCGTTCTTGTTGACGAACGACTTGAGCGTTATGTAGTATTTCTTGTTGAATGCCCTGGTCCCTACTACGAGGCCTCTTCTTATGCTCTCTTCGAGCTCAGCGGAGACCTCCGATGCCTCGGCCTGGTTCGCAATCACCAGGAAGCCGGCTGCCTCGAGCAGCTGCATATGTGTGGCGTTCTCGGCAAGCTTCTTCTCCCATGCCTTGGGAACAGCCTGCGCCACGGGCGGCGGAGGAGCCGGCTGCTGCTTCGCCTGCTGCCTCTTGCCGAACAGGAACTGGTCGTAGACGCTCTTGGCTATCCCGTACCTGGATTTCTGCTCGCCCGCCTTCTTGAACGGGTTTACGAACTTCTTAGCTATGAGGTCTTTGAGTATCTTCCTTTCGCTTCCATTCAGGATCTGCTTCAGCTTCTCCGCAGTCCTGTCATTGTATTTTATGGTGTCGAGCTTTCTCAGCACCGCGAGCTCCTCATCGGATATGCTGATCGGCTGATCGCTTCCGCGCTGTTGCTGCTGCGTCTGCGCTGCAGGCTGCGGGAAGCTGTGCGTAAGCATCTTTAGAACGTCGCTCTTCTTCGCCAGCAGGAAAGACTTGTCGTCGAACTTGAAGAAGTCGACGTCATCGCCCTCCTTTAGGCTTAGGGAATTCGTGACATCTGATGGAATGTAGACCATCAGCTGGCCCTTCTTGCTCTTGTAGAGTCTCGAGATCGTATCACCGAAGATAGGGATTTAAACAATTGCAAATCATATTATGATATGGAAAGCTTAAAAGGATTCTCAATTGCGGGAATTTCCGATGTAAAAAAGGCAACAGAACCCCGCTCCATGGACAGCGACAAATATTCGCACGGGACCATCCTCGTAATCGGCGGGAATGCAAACTACAGGAATGCGCCGCTGCACGCGGCATTCAGCGCGTATTCCGCCCTTGCGGCCTCAAGGACGGGTGCTGGCTATGTCACAATTGCAGGCCCGGAAGAGGTCATAAGGCTTGCGCTCGCGCTGAGTTACGGCCCCGTCGTCAGGGTACTCAAAGGCAAAAGCGGCGACCTTGAGACGGTGAAGGGCGTAAAGCACAACACCCTCATAATCGGCCCGGGATACGACGTACCGGAGACGCAACAGAACAAGAAGTTCGTAAAGTCGGTGATAAGGTTTGAAAGGGATTCCGGAAATGTGGTTATCGCTGATGCAAGCGTGTTGAAGTTTTTCAAGCGCGATAAGGATCTTTTTTGGAAGAACCTGATAATTACCCCGCACGTCGGCGAATATGGGAAACTTACTGGAACAGATCTAAAAAATGTTCCGCTTCGGGAAAAAATAAAGTCTGTGGTCTCCTTTGCCAAGGAGCACAACTGCACAGTGCTGCTTAAGGGGAACACAACGATAATAACCGACGGTAAAAGGATAAAGCTCAACAAGGCAAAGACTCCTGCTCTCGCAGTACAGGGGACAGGAGACGTCCTGTGCGGGATAATAGCGGGCTATGCCTCTATGCACAGGGACCCGTTTGAGAGCGCGGTGGCAGCCGCATATGTGCATGCGAAAATCGGAGATGAACTCTACAAAAAGAAGGGCTTGCACATAATAGCCAGAGACCTGACGGAGGCACTTCCAGACATTTTAAAAAGGTTTGATAGGATAAAATAATGATTCTATGGAGTCTCCTTACGGAAACATGAAAAGCAGCATAGCGGCGCTTGTCAGCGATGCGCTAAAGTCGATTAAGGTTAGCGCAGAGAATGTGGAGTCAACAATAGACTTTTCCAAGAGCTTTGGGGACATATCCTGTTCCGTAGCATTTCGGCTTTCAAAGGAGCTCAAGAAATCGCCGCAGGAAATCGCAAAGAGCATTGCAGACAAGGTCAAGAAGCCGAGCTTCGTGACAAAGACAACAGCAGACAACGGCTTCGTCAATTTCTATCTCGACAGGTTGTGGCTTGCGAAAGAAGTGATAGAGTATTCATCGAAACTCGAGATAGAAAAGATGTTTTCAGACGTTGGGAAGAGAGAGCGCGTAATAATCGAGTACCCAAGCGCGAATCCTGTTCATCCGCTTCACGTAGGCCAGCTCAGAAACGCGCTTCTTGGCGATGTGCTCTCAAATGTGTACGACGCGGTCGGCTACAGGGTCGAACGCCAGGATTACATAGACGATCTCGGCCTGCAGATGATGGAGGCGCTATGGGGATACACCCACTTCCCTGGCAACAAGGAGAAGAAGTTCGACCACAGGCTTGGGGAAGTGTACGTTGAGGCAAACAAGTACATGGCGCAGCATGACATAAAGGGCGAGCTCTCAGAGCTTGCGCAGCTCGTCGAGCAGGATGGCACGAGCGAGTCAAAATTGAACAGGGAAGTGGCAGAGAACTGCGCAATGGCGCAGCACGAGACCCTGTTCAAGCTGGGGATTTACCACAATGTCATGGTCTGGGAGAGCGACATACTCAGGGAGAAGCTGCTGCAGAAGGCAATGGACCTGCTGCTCAAGGAGGGATTTATAGAGAAGATAGAGAGCGGCGAATACAGGGGATGCATAGCAATAGACCTGGCAAAGGTAAAGAACCTGCCGAAGGAGTTCCAGGGGCTTAAGGAGACTATAAAGGTGCTGATCAAGTCGGACAGCACTCCGACCTATGTTGCAAAAGACATCGCGTTCCATATGTGGAAGTTTGGCATGCTGAAAAACACGTTCAAGTACAAGAAATTCGTGGACAAGCAGGACAACGGGGAGCCCATATACACCACTTATCCGGATGGTGAGCAGATGGACTTCGGCGGCGTAAGAAAATCGGTAAACGTAATTGATGTGAAGCAGAGCTTCCCTCAGGACATACTGAAGCTCGCGTTCAGGATAATGAAGAGAGACGACATCGCGGACAACATAATACATCTCGCATACGGAAGGGTAGAACTGGAGGAGGGCACTCTCGCGGGGAGGAAAGGCACATGGGTGGGCAATACTGCAGACGACCTTCTTGAAGAAGCAACAAAGAAGGCAAGAGACCTTCTTACAGAGAGGTTCAAGCTGACGAAGAACGAGAAGGAGAAGGTGGCGAAGGCTGTCGCAGTAGCAGCGATAAAGTTCGAGTTCCTGAAAATGTCGCCTGAGAAGAACATAATATTCTCATGGAAGTGGGCGCTCAGCTTTGAGGGCAACTCTGGACCATACTGCCAGTACACCTATGCAAGGGCGATGAGGCTCATAGAAGATGCGAAGTTCGATGCAAGCGCAGCGAAGAGCGCAGACCTCTCAGCGCTCAAGAGCGACCAGGAGTTTTCGCTTATCAAACTCCTGTCAAAGGAAAAGGAGGTAGTGGAGAAAACAGCAGCAGAGCTCCGCACAAACGTGCTCACCGATTATGCGATAGACATTGCATCAGCATTCAGCAAGTTCTACGAGGCGCTGCCGATACTCAAGGCCGAGAAGAAAGAGGAGAGGGATGCGAGGCTTGCCCTTACTCTGACATTCGCGAATACGATGGCTGGCGTGCTGAGGCTTCTTGGAATAGAGTCTATAGCGAGGATGTAATTCGATGACGTTTTTCTACACAGGGATACGCGTGAGGGACCTGGAGCGTTCTGTCAAGTTCTACACGAAGCTGATGGGCCTAAAGATAAAAAGCCGATGAGCGATTATACTGGAAAGATTTTGGAACTGCTTGAAACGGAGGCATGCTGGCCCAATGAGCTGACCAGGCGCATTGTACAGGTCTTCAACGCAGACAAGAAAACAGAGAGTTACGAAAACATAAAGATTCATACATTTTGTTAGAAAAAGTGGTCTCTAAATATGAGGTAAATCACTACCAACTATAGTGATTAAATGCCAGCACCACAGGTCACAGTCGAAATATCATAAGTGACGTACCGTGCAACTTCTGGAACAGCCAGGATATCAACTACAAACGATTACACGCAGTGGCAAGCAATAGCCGCCACAAAAAGAATGCCTGGCTATCACATGGCAGATCCAAAAGAAATTTCTGTTCTTGCTAATACAAACCCGGAAGTCAAAGAAGTACTTGTTGATGGTTATGTAATCACCACAGAAACTAGTATCGGCAGAGATGGTCAATTCGAACGATTAGAAGACGGTACAGGAAGGATGCTTTCTGAAAAGCCGTGGAGGGGGCTTTCTACAAAGGAGCAGGAAAAGCTTCTGAAGAAGTTCGAAGCTCTTGATGGGTCAAAGAGAGGATGGTTTTATTCAGGCAGCGGTCCTGTTGTCGCCTACCTCAGGGGCGGGAGGCTGGTCGTCGACGTGCTCAGGGATCCCGTCAGTCGTTGCTGGGTGGTCTGGGTGCCAGATGCCCGCGAAGCGGGCGCGCCACAAGATATCAGTGCTTCTACAAACGCACCACTTGAGCTTCTACTTCGTGTGCCTGAAGGCAGCGATGTAGTTGCCACAAAACCTGACGGCACCAAGGAGACACTGCCCCCTGGTACAATTTTGAGCGTTAGGAGGAAGGAAAACTAATCGGAAAGGGCTAAATATTATTTCGCCTTCACTACTTTTGCCTGGGTTTGCACGGAGGAATCCTGCAAACTGCGAGAAATTGCAGGTGTAGACCTGGGTACACACTCATCTATAGTGCCGGTTAGACTTGACGCATATCAATTAATATCATTCAGGAACCAGCCTTCAGTGATGCCTACCGCCTGAGGCCCTTTTGATTGCAATCCTACACTGTCTTTAAGCTTATGTTTCTAATATCTCTAGACGCGGGCGCGTAGCTCAGCTTGGATAGAGCGATGTCCTCCTAAAAACTTTTGAAAAAAGTTTTATCAAAAGGAAAAGGGGAAAGACATAGGTCGCGGGTTCAAATCCCGCCGCGCCCGTTCATCTTTAAACCGTTAGAAGGCATCAACGCCGCTTGTGCTTGCGATAAGGCGGAAATATAAGTGCAAGCACCAGCAATCAGGTCTCGTCCCTTGCCTCTTCAGGGTAAACGCTTACTACAGCCTGCAGTTCCACAGGAGCCTCTCGCCTGAGCCACATATAATCCTCCTGCGCATTTATATCGATTGGTGCCGGTGTGCCGCTGGGCTGCCTCCCGCTGAGCGAGGGCGACGTTATAGGTTCTATCGCAACAAGGCCTTCTCCCCTGTTCCATATCTGCGTCTTCCCGAACGTGTGCGCCATCACCACCGTGAAGTCGCCTGTCCTGTATATCACATCTCTTGCGTCGTCGAAGCGCAATACGTTGCCATCCGCTTTTCTGACGTCCTCCAGCGACCTTGGGAATCCCATCACCGTGCCGTGTCCCACAGTAAGGGTGCCGCCGTTCACAGACCTGAAGGCGGGGTGCCATCCAGCTGCAAACCTGAAATCGACATCAGAGTTGTTTTTTAGCTCTAGGGTAAACGTGAGCTTTCCTTCGCTGTCAAGGACGTATGATTTCGCGAGAGTGTAGGAGCCGGCGAATGAGCACGGCATTTTCCCTGCCACGACCTCTCCAGCGCGATAGAACTGCTTCATTTCCACGCTGCTTGAATTGGACGAGATATCTTCCCAGTCCATGTAGCGGGACAATCCGTGCTGGTTCATCAGGCAACCACGCTCTCCGACGAGGAACCTGTCTCCAGGGGCTGCGCCGACTATCGGGAACATGACTATCTCGCTGTTCTGCCATCCAGCCGCAGGCCTTCGTTCTGCCGGTGCCCCTCCCGGCCACATGACCTCCACTCTTCCCCTCATGAGGCTGAAAAGCTGGCCATTCTCAAGGTTAAGTTCAGCGTATGTACCTCCATTGCTTATCAATGCGGTCTTCCCAGAAGCCATAGTAAATATAGCGGCTTTTTTGATATTTAAATGCAGCGAAACAGGGAAAAGTCCGCATGGACTTTTGCGCTTTTTGCCCCCTCTAAAAGTATTTAAACTTATAGACCACACTTTTATACTGTTCGATAGAATTACTGTGGGTAATGTTTATGGCGAAGGACAACAAGAAGCAACAGCATGCGAAGGAATCCCTGATGATAGTGAGGCCGGCGGTGAGGAGGTGGGGGCTCGATTATCTGCACGTATCCCTGATAATACTGGTTGTGATACTGATAGCATTTGCATTTGCGCTTTCCGCTTTCAAGCCGGGTCCGATATACGCAAGCTGCCCAGGAGGGATAGTCAACGGGACCTGCGAAGGGCCTTCCCACACGAGCGCCCAGGTGCTCGCAGCTGGAGAGAGCGTGCTTGCCGCATACGCTCCCGTCAACACGTCGCTCTCGCTTCTCGCATATTACTCATCCCCCAACCATGGGAATGCCTCGTATGTCGCGAACACCGGCGAATGGCTTGTGCAGATTCCCTACCTGAACCCTTTCAGCGGGAACAAGAACGAGCTGACGATGCTGCTCTACGATTCAAATCTTTCTCTAGTAAGGCCTTTCCTTCAGACGGCTGCGCCGGCTCAATCCACAAAGAACAGGGTTGTTGCGCTTGGAGTGATACAGCTTGCAGGGAAGTCGCTCTGCACTTCGAAGACGCCTATTCCAGTCTATGACATGGTTGACCCATACGCGCCGGGCGCAATGGCTGGACTGTTTACTGGGGTAAATGCTTCGGCGGCCTATGGAAGCTCGATCAACATGAGCTACAAGATAATCTTCACGGGCTACGCTGTAGACAAGTATTCCAGCTATGGCGAGAACGAGACGCAGGAGACCGGAGCATACCTGTGGTGTGCGTCGAACCAGCCAAGGTTCAAGGCGTTCCTCGAGAACTACAGTCTAGTGTTCAACGGTGAGCCGCTCAACAGCGTCACCCTGTACCAGACTGCGCAGGGCTCTGGCCTCAATATGAGCCAGCTCGGCTCGTGCCTGAACAACGCATCTGGCGCACTGATAGCGCAGTCGAAGCTTGCGCAGTTCTACAACATAACCACCACGCCAACGTTCCTGGTGGACTGCAGGTATTCTACGATACCGCAGACGCTCAGCGACGCTGTACCGTACGTGCTAAACCAGACCAAGTGATGAGCACTTGCATCTTATAGTTGGGATAGATACTGGAAAGACGCTCGCATACGCGTGCCTTGACCTGAGCGGGAATCTAGTCGGGAGTGCGCACAAGGCGTCGCACGGAGTGGGCTGGCTGATCGACGATGTAGGGAAGCTGGGCGTGCCCTCTGTAATAACGTGCGACAGGGAACCGAACGACATAGTCAGGAAGGTGGCTGCTGCATTCAACAGCAGGCTTGTTTATCCTAAGAAGGAGCTGAGCATATCGCAGAAGCGCGAGCTAACTGCGCCGTTCGGCATAAGGAATCCGCATGAGCGTGACGCCTGCTCAGCCGCGATCAAGGCGTACAACTCATACGCGAACAAGCTCAAGCAAGCCGAGAGGATAGCAAAGGGAAACTCCGAGATAGACCTGATAAAGGCGAAGATAATAGAGAAGCACTCCATAGAGGAGGCGATCTCGAAGAAGGAAGCGCACAGGAGATAGCCTTCTTCTCACTTGCTTAGCTCCGCTCCGCAGTTGGTGCAGAACTTTGCGCTCGCGTCGTTCCTCGTACCGCATTTTGAGCAGTATACGTATGCGCCAGCTGTGGCCTGTTGCCCGCCCCGCGCCTGGCTGCCGGCGCCTTCTCCAGCTGTTTCTGACGGCGATATCCCGACTATCATTTTCTGGACGAAATCGGCCAGCGCCTTTGCATCTGGCTTGTGTAGCCCCCCTATCTCACCCTCGCTTTCTCCAGGCTTCAGGAAACCCTGCTCTCCCTTTGGCGATACGTAACCTGCAACCACTATGAATACAGATGAGGATATCAGCCCGTTTTCGAGCCTGACGCTGGCTATGCTGTTGTATGGTATTGTCTCAACGTCCTTCCTCACCCCAAGCGTCTCCCTGTTTATTATCATGAGCCTCTTGTCGGTTGCAATCACGCTGGTCTGGTTGATGAGCGCCCCTCCCGGCCCGATTTTCCTCTGCATCGCCGTTACATATACCTTTTCTTCAGGCCACAGATATTTTTTCGCCGCGTTAACGTCCTCTGGATATACAGTCATGGAGATCCCTACTCAACACTATCTTGTTAATTAAGAACTAAAAAACCAATAGATAGTTTTTTAAAGCTGTTTTCCACTTATAATTCATCGACCTTCGACCAGTCGTTTCACGGGGTAAATAGTTTTGCAAAAGCTAAAACTTAAGGCAAGAGACAGGACAGCGCTAAAAACGCTTTCTCTTGCAATCAGGTGCGGGGCCAATCTTCTGCCTGTAAAGGGGATGCTCTACGCTATGTCCCATGCCAAGGCGAGCAGGTATGTCACGGGATCGCAGAAGCAGGAGGTCCATGCGTCGCTGCAGAGGATGGGCAGGTACATAAGAGAGCTCTCGCTCCTTGCTGGCGATCTGCAGAGAATGAGGGAGGTGAGCGGCACCACATTCCACAGGCAACTCAGGCTTGCGACGATTTCCTATGTAAACGTATTCTACAGCATGGACAATGCGAAGAGGGATTCCTATCTAGAGAGCTGCGTCGGCCACAGCAGGAAAATCGATAATGAGCAGAACCTTCTCCTCATTCCAGCGATCATGGCGTCGAGAGGCGAGCCTAAGAACGACGTCATACAGTACCTGTCAAACAACATCTACAAGATCCCGTTCAGGGTGCTCTATCACTCGAGCAAAGCAGCTGTGCACATAGAGCTCCTGGAGCAGGCGATGGGGATAAAGGCTGCGCCGGAAGAGGAGCAGATGAGGGACTTCTCCGCAAAACTTGACAAGCTCGACAGGAGGATACAGGAGATACAGGAGGGGAGGATAAAGCCGGAGGTCGACGAGGCACTCAAGCAGGAGTTCATAGAAGAAGCCGTGGACCTGTCGCAGACCTCCGAGATGAGGGTAGCGGAGTTCATCGGCGAGCGTGTAATGCCAAATGCCTTTACTGAACGTATAGCGAAAAGGATAGTGAGAAGGCTTTAATATCAGAAGGAAGGACTGATTCTCGGATCTTATGCTCAGGACCGCATGCATATACAACGGCACGCCGAAGGAGTTTGGGGAGCGCGTTTCCGTGATGAGGAGGCACACGGACGACGACGGCAAGACCCCGGATCCGATGATAGTGGAGGGAAAGTCCTTCCATAGATGGGAACCGGAACTGGGTGCGCCAGGCTGGCTGGTTGCCTGGTGGTACAAGGGGAACTTACAGCCAGGAGCGAATAAGCTGCAGCGCTGGATGGCTTTCGAGCACGACTACCGGAACTATCTGAGGAGAAAGGATGTGCTGGGGAAGGCAAGAAAGCTTGGTGAAGAGGCGCTGAATCGCGATATAGTAATACTGTGCAAGGAAAGGCTGCCGACGTTCTGCCACAGGAACGTCCTTGCGGATATTATCAGGCACGAAGTACCGAATCTGGTTGTCAGGCATGTCATCCCTGAAGAAGGATAAGTTTATTTAAACGTTGCGACAATACTATTTGTTTTCTACAGCTCCCCTCGTCTAGCTCGGTCAAGGACATAGCCCTCTCAAGGCTAAAACTCGGGTTCAAATCCCGAGGGGAGCAAATGATATTTGCGACGGTAACCTCGGGTTCGGAAACAAAAGGCAAAGCAAAAGAAGCACCAGAAAAGACGGGTTCGAATACAAGCAATTTCTAGGCGAATTTCAGGAAGCAGTAAGCAGGCTTCCTCAGAAGAAGATGGATAGGCTCAGAATCGAACTTCTGAAAGCCTATAAGAAGCGATACAAGAAGTCAGGAACGCCGAAGTACGGAACGCTGAACAAAAGCTTCACTGAACTTGAACTGCAACATTTCCTCAGAAATGTTCCGAACGACAAGTTCAGGCTGCTTTTCAAGTATCAGGCGTATCTAGGTCTCCGTATCGGAGAAGTCACAAAGTTGCACATAAGCAACATCGACTTCGAGAAACGAGAGCTGATACTGACCAGCGAGAAGACAAACAAGTCA
>JAKAVF010000035.1 GCA_021827605.1 Microcaldota archaeon | reverse complement strand
ATGCACCAGGACGAGGTTCCCCGGCGAGGCGAAGAAGGTGATGTTCTCGCTGCTTGGCCTTGGTCAGCTCTCGTTCACGAAGATGATGGTTGTCTTCGACGACGATATAAACATAAGGAACGTGAGGAATGTCCTATGGGCGCTCGCGACAAGAGTGGAGCCGCAGCGCGATGTCCAGATAATCACGAACGCAACCGCAGACTCTCTGGACCACACCACTAACGTTACCGCGCTTGGATCCAAGATGCTGATAGATGCGACGAGAAAGACAAGGGAGGAAGGCTACACGCGGGAGTGGCCCGATACAATATCACTTCCGGATGAACTTGTAAAGAGCGTGGAGAAGAAATGGCAGGAGCTAAGATAATACAGCTGCCGGAGCTGATAAAGCTGGAGTACTCGCTCTTCGTGCTCCCGTTCGTCTACATAGGAATGCTACTCGCCGGAATACCGACACTCTTCCAGTTCATCCTGATAACCGTCGCACTGCTCTGCGCGAGGGGCGCTGCATTCTCGGCAAACAGGCTCTTCGGCTGGAGATATGACATAAGGAATCCGAAGAAAAAGGAGTCCCCAAGCGTAAAGACCTATTCCAGGATAGAAATGGCCGTGATACTCGTCGCGTTCATGTCTATCTTCATGGCGAGCGCATATATGCTAAATGCGCTTGCGTTCGCCTTATCGCCATTGGTAATACTGCTGGCGCTCATAGAGCCGCACATGAAGCGGTACACGGAACACAGGCATCTCAGCATGGGGCTGATAATAGGGCTGGGAATACTCGGGGGCTACATAGGGATAGCGGGAAGGTTTCCGTTCGTGCTGCCAATCTATGCCCTTCTTGCGGGGTACACCTTCTTTTCTGCGGCAAACGACATTATATATGCGGTAAATCACATGGAATTTGACAAGAGCGCAGGCCTGAAGACCTATCCTGCAGAGTACGGTGTTAAGAAGGCCCTCAATGCGTCCCGTTTCTTCCACATAATCGCAGCTGCGTTTTTTGTGGTATTTGGCATCCTGCTCAACTCGATCGCGGTTGTTGCGGGCGCAGTAGTGGCTTTCGCGATACTGATGATGGAGCACAGGAAGCTCGACTACAGGGACGAGAACTCGCTGAAGATCTCATTCTTCAACTACAATGTTGCAGTATCCGCGGTTCTAATCCTCTCTTTTGCGCTCTTCGCTTTGCAAGTTTAGCAGGGCGAGCGGGAAACCCCACATCCTTCAGGAATGGGATGAGAGCGAACCGCAGAACAAAAAGGATATAAAAATGTGAATGACGATACGGATAACATGGATTCCACTCCCTTGACGCAGGGGAAGCCCACACCGTTTACGGGTGGGAGGATGTCACAAAAAACATAAAAAGGCGCATAACTACAATATTACATCGTTACATTACGGGCCCGTAGCATAGCCTGGTTGGTGCGTCCGACTGATAATCGGAAGGTCGTGAGTCCAAATCTCACCGGGCCCACATATGCTTATTCTGGGCTTCCTGATCTTAGCCCGCCGATTACCTTCTCCGCAAACTGCACAGCTCCTCCATCCGCTCTCATTATTGTCCTGAGCTCGGTGTCAAAACTGCAGGGGAATCCTCCCTCTTTTGTCGCGGGGAAGCCCTCTATGGCCTTCACGATGAATCCCTTAATCCTTACCTTGCATTTCTCGAACCTTTCCGCATTCCTCTTGTTAAGATTTATTCCAGGATTTTCAATGCTTCTCGTGAAATCCTCGAAGCAACTTGCGATTTCAGCCCTGCACATCAGTGTATGGTCAGACCTATAGTTGTCTAACACTTTCGCCAAGTCTTCAAGCTTTGCGGCTTCCATGAACAGGCCCAGGCTTCTCAAAGACTCCGCTATGGGCTTCGCAGTCTTCAAATTCATTGGATTGCTTTTTGTCACCATGTTAATCGTAGACTACCTACCGGCTTTTAATATTTAAATCTTCTGTGAGCAAGAGTACAGAATGGCAGTAATAGTGACAAGGAATCTTACAAAGAGGTTCGGGAATCTCACTGCGGTCAACAAGCTCAACCTCGAGATAGAGGAGGGCGAGATATTCGGGCTTCTTGGACCGAACGGAGCCGGAAAGACCACGACGCTATCCATGCTTGCAACCCTCCTCCCTCCCAGCGACGGCGACGCAATTGTCAACGGCTTCGACGTCAGAAAGCACGCTTCCCAGGTGCGCCACAGCATAGGTTTCGTTTTCCAGGATCCCAGCTCCGACGACCTTCTCACTGGCAGGGAGAATCTCTACCTCCATGCGCTCATGTACGGAGTAAACATGCGCAACGTAAACGAGAAGATGGATAGCGTGCTGAGGCTTGTGGATCTCCTCGACAAGCAGCACGTAAGGATGAAGTACTACTCAGGAGGGATGCGCAGGAGGCTTGAGCTTGCGCGCGGTCTGCTGCACGAGCCGAAGATACTTTTCCTAGACGAGCCCACTCTCGGGCTAGACCCGCAGACGAGGGAGCACCTATGGAGCTACATAAAGAAACTGTCTGCAGAAAAGAAGGTAACTATAATCGTCACAACCCACTACATGGAAGAGGCTGACCTTCTCTGCGACAGGCTTGCGATAATAGACCACGGCAGGGTTGTAGCAATGGACACCCCAGCCAGGCTGAAGAAGCAGCTCGGCGGCGATCAGGTCAAGCTCAAGATAAGGAAGCCGAACATCGCTGCGCTTAGGAAGCTGAAGTATGTAAAGAACATAAAGCGGAGGGGCGACATGCTTACTCTCACAGTTAACGAATCTGCGTTGCACCTGCAGGAGATACTGAAGAGAGTTGGCCCAGTTGAGAGCGTTGAATCTAGGTCTCCAACCCTAAACGATGTCTTCCTGCACTACACGGGAAAGGAGATAAGGGAATCGGGTGAAGAAGGCGGCTATTTCGAGAGAATGCTGCATTCGGGGAACAGGTGAGATAAATATGGGCGAACTAAACGGGCTTTACGCACTGTGGTACAGGGAATTCAAGGTGTTCCTGCGCGAGAGGTCGAGGATAATCTCGTCTCTCATCCAGCCGATTATGTGGCTGGTGATATTCGGCACTGGCCTCGGGGCCAGCATAAGCCTCGGCGGCGGGCTTTCCGGGATCAACTACCAGGCATTCATATACCCCGGGATTCTCTGCATGATAGTGCTATTCAGCTCGCTGTTCTTCGGCCTCTATATAATAATGGACAAGCGCGTCGACTTCCTGAAGGAGGTGCTTGTTGCGCCACTCGGGAGGACCACCATATTCTTCGGAAAGGTCCTTGGAGGCGCTACGGACGGCCTGATCCAGGTCGCGCTGCTCATAGCACTGGGTGCCGCGTTCTTCTCGATACCGTTTACAGCCTATTCCCTCGTAATGACTATCATCGTCGTCATGCTGCTGCTTATATCGATAGTCAGCCTCGGCCTCGCCATCGGCGCGCTGATGAGCAGCCCAGAGGGATTCGGCCTGATAACAGGGTTTGTTATTTTCCCCCTTTTCTTCCTGAGCGGTGCGCTGTTCCCGACAAAGAGCCTGCCTGCTTGGCTTGGCACGTTCGTAGCCCTAAATCCGGTTTCCTACGCTGTCGATGCGCTGAGGAACGTGATCCTCGGCGTTAGCAGCACCTACGGTCTTGCGATGGATTTCGCAGTCCTCTTTGGATTCGCATTGATAATGATCATAGTAGGGACGTGGGCGTTCAGGAGGATGAAGTTCTAGCATAAGCTTAGCAAGCGGAGACAAGAATAAAAAGAAGAAAAAGAAAAAATAAAATTAAAATGGCTTTAGCCTGCCGATGCTGTAACTACGCTTGATGCGCTCGCGCCGTCTTCTCCTATCACCGTTATGGTGTAGTCATTGCCTACTTTCGGCGTTATCTGGTATAAGCCAGAGTTCACCGCCATTTTCCCGGAGAAGGTCAGCGTTGCAGTTGAGCCGGCCGCTATCGTGGCGCCAGAATCGCCGAAGTCTGATTCGGTCAATGCCAGAGTCAGCGCATCGTTCGACTGCACCATGAAAGCCACACTCCTCTGCGCCTCTACCTCTACCCCGACGTTCGCCGCTGCTTCCGCTTCACTGCTCAGGTTTGCACGTCTGTCGCCTCCGAGCACGCCGTTCAGGTCTCCTTCAACAGATGCGTTCACATTCGCTGATCCAGATACGGCTACGCTTTCGTTGCCCTGCAGCAGAACAGTGCGCAGCACCGCGCTCGCGTTCGAGTTGTCCTTCACGGTTACCGAGATGGATGTGGTGTTATTTACTACCGAGAGGGTTGCGCTCGTCACCGTCAGGTTTATCGCGCCCGCCTCAAACTCGTGCTCCTGTTCGGCGCTTATCCCTACGTCAGTTCCTACTCCTGCGTGCGCGCTTGCGCTCACGTTCGTTATCACCGAAGCCCTTGCTGCCGGCGCCATTACGTACGTCGTTGCGTTGTGGTTGAACACCGCTGTTACCGTAGGCGAGACGTCTACCAGCACTCCGCTGTTCGGTGAAATTTTGGTCTCTCCTGTCACAGAGATCAGCAGCTCGGAGTTCGGTACCGTCACGTTGTGCGCAGTGCCGTTTATTGTTACGGTAGCTCCCGTGACGTTGAGCCTCACTAGGTTTATCGTTGAGTTCGCGGAGATATTTGCATACCCTATCACCTTGCTCGTGTTGACCGCAGCAAGGAGGTTTATAGAACCGCTTCCGCTCGCGTCGATCCATCCGGAGCTATTTGTTCCGCTGGTGTGCACAGATACGGACGAATACGAGACTACCAGCGCAGATGTTCCTGGAGGAACGTGCGGTGGATCTGTAAGCAGCACAGGCGTGCTCTGTGTACCCGACGCAGATATCGTAGTCGTCGATGTTGTTGGATGGCTGCTTAGTAGCAGGGCGGCCACTATGATTATTATTACCAGGATCCCAAGCCCTACAATCGCATTGTTTGCCATTGCTTCACCTAATTGTTGATAAGATATCGCATAAAAAGTATTAAAAAACCCAGAAATCTTTCGGTTTATTCGCGGTTTTGTTCTGCTACTATTTTCCTTGTTTTGCTCAGAATATCTCTTTCCTCTGTCGTGAAGAGACCCTCCTCCCTAAACAGCTTGCTTGAGACAAGATAGTCGAGCGCCTCTGCCCTATGGCTTTTCACGTCTCCCGCCGTCTTGGCAATGACCTCTGCCGGGTCCTTCTCGTTCACGAGCGAGCTGACATCTTCGAACCATTCATCGAAGACCATCCCGTACTTGGTGAGGGTGTCTATTGTAGCTACCGCAACGAGGAACTTCTTCGCTTCTTCCACCCTCTTCATCGCAGTCGCATCGAACCGCTTCGTGTCCTTTTCAGCCATCTCTATGAACCTGCCAAACGACGCCTCAAGGTTCGCCCTCTCCTCCATCAGGTGCCTTATTAGAAAGAGGCCCTGCTCCATCTCTCCGGATTTCTCAAGCTCTATCGGCATGAATGTCCCGCTTATTGACATGCGTTTTGCTTCGATCTCCTTGTAGAGGAGGTCTATCGCAGCTTCCGTGAGGACATTCTTGGCCTTTATCACGAGAGCCTGCGCAGTCATCCATGCAGGTATGCCGTCGTTTTTCTTCGCCATAAAACCGGTATCGGCTCCCAGCGTCAACACTGGAGTTAAGAGCAGATTTGCATTTTAAGGTATAAAAAGGAGGTGGCTCACGACCTCCTCTTGAGGACCAGCGCATATTCCTCGAGCTACATGTACATGGTCTCCAACTTCTTGAGGCTCACGTGCCCATGTAGGAATCCGAGTTGTGCGCAAGCACGTGCAGAAGCAGAGTCCATGGAAATTCAATCAATTAAAAAAGCCGATTAAGTATATGCAGGGAGGGAGATTCGAACTCCCGAAGACCTAAGTCACCAGGCCCTGAACCTGGCGCGTTTGACCAAGCTCCGCCATCCCTGCTCAAGCACAAATCCTTATTGCTTAAGATATTTATATCCTATTTCGCGTATTAGTTAGGGGCTCATTGCATGCCGGGAAAAAACAAGAACAGCATAGGCGTGGCTCTAGCCACTGCTGTCGGTCTTGGCGCGATAATAGGAGCAGGCATTTTCGTGCTGAGCGGGACAGCAATATCCCTTGCCGGTGCATACTCGCTCCTCGCATTTATCGTTGTCGGAATAGTAGCGATTATAGTGGCGCTGGAGTTCGGCGAGCTGGGCACGATAATGCCGCATGCGAGAGGCGCGACATACTCATATGTCTATGAGGCTTTCGGCAGCGAGCTCGGTTTCGTGACCGGGATAGCGAAATATTTCAACTGGGCCACTGCGATATCTGTCATATCGCTCGGCTTCGGCGCCTATCTCGCCACCCTTCTAGGCATGGGCGGCGCGTATGCGATACCATTCGCAGTGCTGCTGGTACTTGTGCTTGCGGTTGTGAACCTTCTCGGAGTCAAGAAGGCTGCGAAGGCAGACCTGCTGCTCGTGGTGATAAAGGTGCTCGCACTTCTAGCCTTCGTCACGTTCGCGCTGATTTTCGCCTTCCATTCGGGGTTGAGCCTGTCTAACTTCACTGTAAGCGCATCACAGGGCACTCTGCCTGCGCTCTTTGCAGCAAGCATGGTTATATTCTTCGCTTATTCAGGCTTCCAGACTGTTTCCACTCTCACGCCGAACATGAAAGGAGGGGCCAATGCGGCAGCAAGGGCCATACTGTATTCAGTGCTGATAAGCACCGTGATCTACGTTCTCGTGGTGCTTTCGATGATGTTCCTCCTGCCGACCTCGCAGTATGGCATCTCAGCGGACCCCCTGACGCATGCGCTTTCAAATGCCAGCGCTCCAACATGGCTGTTTTACGTCGTTGACATCGGTGCCCTAGTAGCAACGGCATCAGCAGCACTGGCGATGCTGATAAGCTCGTCTAGGATGATGTACCAGATGTCTGAGGACAGGCTGCTGCCGCGTTTCTTCAGGAAGTACGACAGCAAGAGGGATGTCGCGGTCAACTCGGTGATAATCTCAGCTGTGATCGCGATAATAGCCATGTTCGCCGGAAACGTCTTCATAATCACTTCGATAAGCAACTTCGGCCTGCTCTTCGCTTACCTCATGACCAGCTTTGCGCTGCTCCATTTCAGGAGGATAAAGAGGTTCGGCACTTTCATGATGCCGCTTTACCCTTACCTTCCGGTCGTGGCGATAGGCGCCCTGCTGCTGTTCTTCATAGGCATGCCGAACGAGGCGCTGGTTTTCGGCGTCATCATGATCATAGTCTCGATCCTAATCTATTACTTCTTCAGGGAGATGGACAATAAGAAAGTGATAAGGATAAGGCTTTTCAAATGAGTGACTAGATGTTGATAGGAATAGTAGGCGCGCCGAACAAGGGGAAGAGCACGATATTCTCTGCCCTCACCATGAACGACGTCCCAATAGCGGATTACCCATTCACCACGATAAAGCCGAACCTCGGAGTTGCCTATGCCACGAAGAGGTGCGTGCACGGGGAGCTCAAGACGCAGTGCAAGGCAAGAAACTCCCTCTGCATCGACGGGACAAGGATGTTCCCGGTCAATCTCACAGACGTCGCCGGCTTGGTAGAGGGCGCGCACGAGGGAAAGGGAATGGGGAACCAGTTCCTCAACGACCTTGCCGGCGCCGATGCTCTGATACTTGTAGCCGACGCTAGCGGAAGGACAGATCCTTCGGGGAACAAGACGACAGGAGCTGACCCAACAGAGGACGTTAGGATGGTGGAGAAGGAACTGGTGGCGTGGCTGGCCAGCGTCGTGAGGAGCAACATCGGCAAGATATCGAGAAGGCCAGACGGCATAGACGCGCTCTATGAGGTGCTCGCTGGGCTCAAGGTTACCAAAGATGACATCAAGGCAGTCGTGGAGGCGAACGGGCTCCCACAGGGCAGGATAGCGTGGACTGACGACCAGGTGCGTGAGTTCTCGATAGTGCTGATAAAGAGGTCAAAGCCGACCCTGATAGCAGCGAACAAGTATGACGTTCCCGGCTCCGAGGCTAACGTGGAGAGGTTAAGGAAGGAATTCGGGGAAAAGAACGTTATCCCGTGTTCAGGAGCGATGGAGCTCGCGCTCAGGAAGGCGGCGAAGCAGAAGCTGATCGACTATGTTCCGGGCAACAGGGAGTTCAAGTGGCTGCACGAGGATGAGTCAAAGGAAAGGCAGGAGGCTCTGAAATACATGCAGAATTTCCTGAAGGCAAAGGGCACCAACCTGCAGGAGCTTATCAACGGCGCCGTTTTCGGCCTTCTCGACAATATTGTCGTCTACCCTGTAGAAGACGAGAACAAGTACACGGACAGCTTCGGCAACGTGCTTCCCGATGCGATTCTCATAAAGAGGGGCTCGACTGCCCTGCAGTTCGCAGAGAAGATCCACACAGACCTCGCAAAGGGCATGCTGTATGTGGTCGACGCGCGCACGAAGAGGAGGCTAAGCAAGGACTACGTTCTCCAGGACAACGACGTCATAAAAATAGTGAGCGCTGTGAAATAAAGACCGTCAGGTCATGCACATGGCCCTACTAGCTGATATGAAGCTTTCCCGTAGTCTGTGTCAAATGTTAAACCCAGCGCTACAGTCTCGGGAATGCTGCATGGCGAAGAAGAATTGATGCTGATGTTGATTCCCTGGTTTTGGATAAGGGTTATTGGAGTAGACGAACTATAACTAAGATTTGAATTTTCTATTGGATACAGTGTTAGATTCGAGATTGTAATGCTCCGGTAGTTAACATCTTTGACGCTAAAGTGGGCAGCGCTCCTCGACACCACATAAAAATCATTTACTTCTAGATTCGGATTGACATAGAATTTTGCGGCAAGCGTCTGGTTTCCCAGCTTTAAAGTCACGTTGTGCATTCCGATTGCGAGGGCGCCATTAATCACATAGAAGTTGTAATATCTCTTATATGCTGCTTGCTTTCCATCAAGATAGATGACCGCATTTCCCGCAACTGCTGGATCGATATTTCCGCCATTTACAACCAGACTGTCGTTGAAATAAGTGATCATGGATATGTATGGTGTTATTCCGGTCATGCCTTCCGACTCGGAGATGTAGTAACCGGCGTATTGGTCAAATGCGAGAGCGAAAAAGAATTGATCCGGAGTCAACGTAACAGCCTGCTTCGACTGCGAACGGATCTGTACCGGATTTCCTGCTATCAGCGCCTGCATCTTTGACGAGTAGACGTTTATTCCAAGAGCAAGCCAGCCAAGCGGGATGGTTGAAAAGTTGTCTTCAATCCTTGACGGGAGGTTGCTGGACAGTTCTATACTACCTCCCTGCGCCTGCGGTTCCTCTTCCACTACGCCGACCCCGTTGCTTTCGGTGCTCTGCTCGGTAGAGCTGTTGCCAAACAGTTGGTAAAGCTGGCCTAGCGTGGAGAGATATAGAAGGATAACGGATCCGCTTAGATTGTCCCTAATATGGTAGTTCGGAGGAAGGAAAATACTCTGGTTATTCGTTATGTTTGCCAGCTGGCTTTCCTGTGGCAGCAATGGATTGTTTACCGCTGAGGCGTTGTTCAGCAGTTTATTCAGATAATTAGAATTGGAGGTGCTCTTCGCGCTTTGTAGCAGCAGAAAGGCAGCCAAGGCAATCACGATGATGACAATTATTGCTGCAATTATGCTCTTTATCACTGAATTCACTTATAAGTTCTTGTGCCTTGCCGCGCTCAGGCTTGCTATGAAAGGTATGAGCACGACTATGATGACGACTGGAACTACGACAACGTAGAGCACGAATGTTGTGAGAGACACTGTGGAAAGGAACGATGGAGTTATGTACCTGAGGAGCAGGTATATTATGAATATCGCTACCGCATATATCAGCGCGGTGTAAGCCGCGTTAATGGCAGCTATGGGGATAGCAGATCCAACCTCGCTCTTCGTCGCTCCTACCCTTTCCCCAAGCCACACCGCAACTATCAGAGGAAGAATTATTGAGCCAGGCAGGTAGAGGATGTAGCTGGCTATTGCTGTTATGGTGTTTGCAAGGCCCGCGTTTCCCGCGCCGTTGAGAAGCGGCGCCATCACCAGCTCCAGCAGCACTCCCATGACGAGAAGCACTAGCCAGAAAGCAAGCGGGCCGAAGATGTCTATCTCTATTCCTTGCCCCACGGGTTTTGGCTTCTGCTGCATGGGCGCCGCCTGCGGCTGCGCCACGCTGTTATAGTTTCCCCGGTTGTTTTGCGCTCCTGCCTGCGCAGCGTTATCAGCCATCTCCTCACTGGTCAATTAGCAGTTACTTAGAGAAACTATATAAATCTTGCAGAATGAATAGGTATTGTATTGGTGAAAAGATGGCATCCCTGAGATCGCCGCAGTCATCTGCCGGAATAATAAACTTCTACGACGCGCAGACCTCCGGCCCAAAGCTGAACGCAAAGGTAGTGCTGATCGCGGTCATAGTCTTCGCAGTGGTAGTGCTGCTGGCCAATGCGCTCAAACCAGTTTGAACAGGTCCCTTCTGGCTTCGC
>JAKAVF010000026.1 GCA_021827605.1 Microcaldota archaeon | reverse complement strand
TTTGTGTTGCCGGAAGAGAATGCGAGGTTTATCGTAAGCAGCGGTATGTCATTTGTAACTATTGAGTTCGCACCTGGCTGGTCAGTGATTGCTGCGTTGACCGTGTATATGTTTGTGCCTTCGCTGTACGGGTTGCTAGCGATGAAATTGGCAGAGGAGACAAGGCCGTTGTACACGAAGACGTTTCCTGCGAGTGTAGTGCTCGGCACTATCTCGAATGCTATCGTGTTCGTGAGGATTGTGTTGTATATTACCGAAGTCGCAGGGGAGCCGTCCAGTATCCAATTCGCT
The DNA here is from genome assembly GCA_021827605.1 of Microcaldota archaeon. Classification (GTDB taxonomy): domain Archaea; phylum Micrarchaeota; class Micrarchaeia; order Micrarchaeales; family Micrarchaeaceae; genus JAJZYD01. The sequence continues at coordinate 10,309 of JAKAVF010000026.1, read as the reverse complement.
GTGTAGCCGTTGACACCCGGCGCGCCTCCACTGATCCCGTTTATTGTTATTATAGTGTTCTGTCCGACGTCTAGGTTGGTATTTGTCACGTTTATGAAGCCGCATGTCAGCGTGCCTGTGCCTGCGCACGGCACTATGGTGGGAGCTGCGCCTGCGCTGTTAACCGCAAAGGAAAATGCGAAGACGCTGAAGAGCATCAATGCTAGAACGGAAAACCTATGTGGATTCATGTTAACCCCCTGCTAATTAAATAGAGAGGAGCATTTAAAATGCTTATTGCAGCTTCGCTGAATCGAGGGATAACCTGCAGCCGACCGTCTGAAAATTGCGCTACTCTCCGACAAAATCCCCGATGGTCGCGCTCTCCGAGACCTTGTTTGTGTATGCCCTGCTCTCCTCCACCGCATCCTCTGTCAGCTTTATCCTGAGAGCCTTCTCCAGTTTCTTCGTGAGCTCTATTGTGGGTTTTGTCTTCTGTTCCTCCACTCTCACCAGCAGGTGCTCCTTCTCGTTCAGCATCTCGGCAAGCACTTTTATCGGCAGGTGCATCTTCTCCCTAGCCCTTCTGACCGTGAATCCGTAGTCCTCGATCAGCACCTTGTCGTCATCAGAAACCTGCCTTGGCCTTGCACTCGTCGCCTGCATCTTCGCCTTCTTCGGTTCTGCGTAAGACTCGGTTCTTATGACCTTCTTCCCCTTGGCACATTTCGCGCACGTCCTCATCTCGACGTTCTCGATGTTCAGGACATAGACGGTCTCGGTAGGTCTTCCGCACAGTTCGCAATCCTCCATTTTTCCACCCAATAATATTATGCAAGAAGAATTAAATATACTTTTCTATGATTCGGCTATGCAATTCAATGTGCTCTGGAAGAGGGAGAATAACCAGCGACGCGTCACGTTCCAGCCGCACCACAGAAAGTACCAGCCGAGAATAAAATTTCCTTGATAGTTTTGCTGCACCGCCTGTACCATCCAGGCTACCAATCTTTTGCAATGTCCTGTAAACGGACCTCTCTGCAATACCATCATTGATGCCGAGAAGACCAAATCTTTCTTCAGAAGACATCGGCAATATCTGATGAACGGATACGGCATCGTCCATTTTGTTGCAGAGTAGACGTTTTACGGTGCCTACAAAATTACGGGACCCGCCTCCGCTTTTCCAAAGATACTTGATATCAGACCATAATCCTTTTCTACTTTGTCTACCAGAGATATACTACCTAAAGGTAGTGTTACGTTGTTCGTCATGTAATCAATGAAGAATGCGTAACCTATCTTATAGGTTTTTAGGATGTGGCGAAGTTAAGTTTTAATATACAAATGCAAAGCGTTTGAATATGAAAGTAATGTTTGCCATAATACTAGTGCCTGATGGTATCACTTACCGCAAGATTTCCGACCTATCGGAAGGGATAGCTGCCAAATACCGAATACGCACCTCCCGCCGGTACAAAAAAATCCCATTTCACCTGTCCCTATTCTTTCAAAGCAAAAAGATAAATGATAAGGATGTCAGGAAAATTACAATCAGGCTAAAAGGCGAATGTACGAAAACTAAACCTTTTGAAGTCAAGATAGATGGGTTCGGGTGGTACGCCGCGAGGGCGCGAAATTCCACGAGCTACTATGTTTGCTTGAATGCCACAAGTGATAGGCACTTAAACGACTTGTACCGAGTGGTCAGTTCTGCAGTCAACGAGTACGTAGATGTGAAGCTCGATAGGTTTGTACCGCACATAACTCTAATCAGGGATGGTCTAGACAGAGAGACGTTTCACAGAATTAAAAATGAATACGAGAATGCAGAGTTTAACAAGCGCTTTGCTGTAAAATCAGTCGTAATAGGAGTACAAAGGCTGAATGCCGCGTGGGAGTTCAAAAAAATACACTTCAAGCCGAGCATTCGCCAAGTTCGCCCTGAAAGAGCTGTTAGATGACGGGGATCATTTCTGTAACCTTTACGCAAGGACCGGAGAAGGCGTATTTCAGAATGTTTTCCACATAGCGTTTCATGGGGAGAGCAAATATGAGAAGGTCAATCCAGTTGGTATACTTGCTTATCAGACTGGTTTACTATTATCCTTTCCGGGTCCACCCACTTCAGCCCCTCCTCCGTGAGCTCGAACTCGCCTCTTCAAGTCCAATGGCTCCCTTTTAAGCAATATGCACCTCTTAGCCTATTGCAAGGATTACGGCGCCGGCCACAGCAATAAGGAGGCCTATCGCCTGCACCTTGCTCAGCCTCTCCTTGTAGACAAAATAGGCAATTGCTATGACAATGAAAGGGCCGAGCAGCTGGGCTATGCTTGCTATCGATAGGCTTTTGAGCGTCACGGTTACCGCCCATATACCGTTCCCGGTGCCGTCGAGAAGCCCAGTTGCGGCGCCGAGCAGCACAATGTGCTTTATGTTGGTGTTCCTCCTTATTCTCTCTGTCTTCCTGCCCTTGAGCACCCCGAATACAAGCAGTATAGCGGCGAATCCGACCATCCTTGATACTATGATTGGCGCGGCTATCTGGCCTGAGGACACTATGGAAGAGGAGAGGAACATCCAGTATATTGCCCACGACACATTCCCGAGTATTGCCGGTGTAAGCTTCCTGTCTATGCGCAGTTTCCTCTTCTCGGTATCGAGGAAGGCGAGCCCAAATATCATTATCGCGCCGGCCACCGCCTCCAGGGTCGTTATGTGTTCGCCAAGGACTGCGACGCTGAATGCTATTATCAGCAATGGCTGCACTATGCCTATGCTGTACGCTTTTGAGACCTGCTCCTTTTCGAGGGAGTCGAAATAAAGAAAGTCGCCGCCCATAAAGAATATCCCCGATATGGCTGCCAGGATGAGCGCGTATGTGCTCATCGCGTTGAAGTACAACAGATACATCGCGAGCAGCGGGAGTATGCCGAACCCTATCACGAAGATGGCGGTCCTGGCGTCCCTCACCTTATCCGCCACCCTCTTTTGTATCACTCCTGATACAGCGAAGATTGTAGTCGCGAGAAGCGCAAGTTCTATTGCATAGTCGAGCATTGCACCACAGATTCAGACCTAATGAATAATGCGCATTAATAAAGCTTCGTGCCCTATTACTATGAATTTCATGGCTAGAGCGAGAAATCAACCTCAGGAGATGAAGCCTCCGAAGCCGCGGATAAATAACAGGGGAGCGAGGGCTGCGCTGACCTTCGCTATAATAGTGCTCGAGCTTGCGCTGATATATTTCATCTATATAACGCCACAGCTTGGCCTTGCCGCGCAATGGATATCCGCAATACTCTCGCTCATGCTCGCCGGGATATTCATAAGGGACATCAACGGCCTGATTGGTTGGTGGGGCACGTATCTCACTTCTACAAAAAGGGGCATATCGTTCATAGACAGCATATCTAAGAGATACAAGTGGTTCTGGAACGGAATGGCGACGTGGGGCATAGTCCTTGGACTGGGGCTCCTCTCATATCCGTTCCTAAAGGGAAAGATTGACAAGAGGCTCTTCGTTTTCGGGCTCATCTCCCTGCTCTTCATGGAGTATTACGTCCTTACAGCGGCGTTCTCCGGATTCCAGTTCATAAACCTGCCGCAGCTGCAGATAGCGCAGCCTTCTGGAGGCAGCCTCCTTACCGGAGGGTTCTCCCCGCTTGCTGTTGTATATTATATAGTGACGCTCGTCTTCGGGTTCACCGGCTTGTTCATGGCGCTGCTCCTCTATAACGCAGGCACCATCGTGCTCAAGGCGCTGCTCTACACCGGCAGCGTTGTGTCCGGCAGCCCGAACAACTCAATACTGCAGGGCGTAGTCCCTGGGGTTGCACCCCTGATCCCGGGAATAGACATACCGCTTGTAGCCGGCATCGCATCGCTTGCGGTTCTGCTCATAGTGCACGAATTCGCCCACGGCATACTCTCCAGGATTGCAAAGATCAGGGTCAAGTCAATCGGCCTCCTCATGCTGGGAATAATCCCGATAGGAGCGTTCGTAGAGCCTGACGAAAGGCAGCTCTCGTGGCTGGATTCGACGAAGCAGAGCAGGATACTCGCAGCAGGAAGCGCATCGAACTTTGTCTGGTCTTTCATATTCTTCCTTCTCCTCAGCGGACTTCTCACGTTCATATATCCGAACGTCGTGAACGTGTACATCGGGAGCACAGCTCCTGGATACCCGGCTGCGAACGTGCTCCAGCCCGGCATGCAGATACTTTATATCAACGGATACAAGATTTACAACATAACGACGCTGGAGAACGCAGAGGCGAACGTGAAGCCTGGCGACACCGTAACGATGGTGACCAACACGGGCACATACAGCTTCACCGCGATAGCTGTGAACGGATCATCGAGAGGATACATAGGATACACGCCGTATGAGGCGGTGCCAAACACGCCGCAGGGCACAGTCACGGAGTTCCTATATTCATTTTTCTCACTTTCGCTGCTGTTCAACATATCGCTCGCGGTGATAAACCTGTTCCCAATACCTATGTTCGACGGATGGAGGCTCTACAAGGCGAACATAAAGAGCAAGAGGGTTGTCAGGTGGTTCGCGATATTCATAACATTGCTGCTGGTGATAAACGTGCTCGCGTGGGTCCTCGTCGGGCTGCGCTGATCAGAGGTTCCTCATCTTGCCTGCTGTCCAAAAGTCAATGGTAGAACCATACAGAGGGGCTATCTTTCCATCTTAGACCGCACATTTTGCGCCGTTTCTCACATTTAGTGGCGAGGTTAAGTTTGTAATCAGGCCTGTTATGCTTTCCCATCGGCCACTCTTAGCCATGCTCCACTATTGATGAAAGCCAGTACATGGTCTTATTCCACTTGAATGCGTTCGAGGAGCAGCATGTGAGCCGGAACAACCTTAATCTTGCCTTCCTTCACAGCGAACTCCTCTTCTTTATCGTATGAAACTATGGTGCCTCTATTTACATGGAACTTGTGCATGAATACACTGATGCCTTTTGAAGAAATTTTGCCGAACTTTATTTCAATCGGCATGGGCTTTTCTTTGCCAAAAACCATATCTACCTCATTTTTATACGCATCTCGCCAGAAGAATTCGGCGCCGAGCCGATTGACTATGAGCCACTCGAAGGCCTTAGAACGAGACGTTTCATCGTTGCTGAATAATAGATCCACAGATGCTATTGTTGGATAGTATTTTTTTAGTTTTCTCTCGCTCTTTCTCTGGTTTCTGGAGTAATTGTAGAGCTTTTTAATAAGCTGCGACTCCTCAAGATAAAATAGGTAGCTGGAAAGTGTTTGGCGTGTAAGCTTCAGCTCGTTAGCAAGTTCGGAAAGTTCTAGCATCTGCCCTGGCTCGTCCATGAATATATTGATAAGCGATTCCAGGATACTTGCATCTTCTATTTTGAAGAGCTGCGGGATATCCTTGTAGACAATCTTATCGACTATGCCCTCCCTTATGTATTTTCTTATTGCCTCTTTGTCTCTGATACCGACTAACTCAGGAAAGCCTTGGATTTGCATATATTCTTCAAATAACTGTAGTCTCTCACGCATATAAAGGTGGGGATGTTCAATCAATTTCTGTTGATCCCTAAAACAAATAAATTCACTGAATGATAATGGATTTACATGGAACTCGAATATCCTGCCAGCCAAACTTTCTTTTGTGTGTTTTCTTATGAACAGGGATTCTGAACCTGAGATTATGATTTTGACCCTGCTCTTATAAAGGTCGTATATGATTTTTACTTTATTCTGCCAATCATCAAGCTTCTGAATCTCATCAAAAAGGAAAATATATTTTCCATCCCTTATATCTAGCCCGTGCATACGTTCATACTCCTTTAAAATATCCGGTAACTCAATACCTCTAAATTCATCAAATGAAAAATAAAACACGCGAATAGGATCCAAGCCGTCCTCAATGTAGTCCTCTACTACTTTGAGCATTATTGTTGTTTTGCCCACTCTTCTTAAACCAGAGAGCGCGATCATCATCGGCAACTTAAGATAACGTTTGATTTCTTTGTATATATCACGTTCCCTGTATGTTGCTGTGTAACTCTTCTCCCACCATGGATTAAAACTCCTTAGGGCATCTTGTAGTCGGGTCATTATGATTAACCTAGATTATATTCTAGGTTATTTATGACTAACAAGATTTATATAGTTTGGTATACGATTAATTTTCTGCCATCGTAAAATCAAGTCGCCCGACATGTCCTGTCGTCGTAATTTTGAAGCGCCCGAAGCAGGGATTAAACCTGCGACCTACTGGTTAACAGCCAGTTCCCTATCCCCTCGCTATCGAGCGATTTTGTTATCGTCCTTTTTATTATCGATTTGTAGTTTGCGACTGCTATGTTCGTCGCTGTCGGTGACTTCTTCCCCTTAAAGGGCTTTCTTTATCTCGATAATTGGAATGTTGTGTATCTCACTACTCTGCGAAGTGAAAGACACGGTTTCCTTCGACTCGATGATTTCCCTGTTCATTTCAGTCGCAGACTTGTAGCAGAGGAAGAAGTTGCTGTTCTTCTTTGCTTCGACATAGACGATTATCCTCGCATCTCCCGATACCCACACGTGCGGAATTCCCTATCTCTCAGCCTTTCTTATATTCATCTCACTGAGTCCTTTCGCGCCGATGTCTGAACCCCATATCCTTTCACTCCCCTTCTGGTCCCAGATCCATTTCTTGTTTGGATTTACGGGATAGCCAAGAAGGTCGAAGGAGTGCTTCTCGCATGATGCTCAGAGGTTCCTCAGCTTTCCGACGACGCCGAAGTCGATGGTAGATCCGTATCCTATCGCAATCGCCTTCATCCTGTCTATGTCAGCATGCTTAAAGACCGGGGAGAGAAGCGCGCGGCTCGGCTCTATGTTCACGTCTGTCCCTGCGGCATAGTAGTTTATCGCTGGCAGTACGAGAAGCGGCACGCGCCTGTACGAGCCAAGAAGGAAGCAGCGCACCTTCTCCTTTGTTCCTACGGCATTGTAGATGCCGATCGATGGGTGCTCGTGGCCCATTATTGCCATGCTCACCCCGCTCGTGTCTTTCGGCGGCTCCTCTCCATGGAAGAAAAGGTACTTTCCAATCTTCGCCTCCTGCCTGTAAACGACAAGCTTGAATGGCTCCTTGTACCTCTCAACGAAGTTGTCGTGGTTCCCTTTTATCAGGACAAGCTGTACCTTCTTCTCCTTTGCGAACTGCACGAAATCGTAGAGTTCGTTGAACTCTTCCTGGTCAACGTTTGAGAACTCGTTCTTTATATCTCCGTCAACTATGATCTGTTTTGCCCTTGTTCTCTCAAGCGCCTGGGCAAGGCTCTCGGTTATGCTCTTGAGGTTCACCTTTGGAAGGAGAGATCCCTTCTTCGCCATCACTCCCTCGTATCCGAGGTGCAGGTCAGCGCAGACCAGCGCGCTGAGGCTCTTGATATAGATAATGGGGAGTCCGTCAATGAGTTCCACGTCTTTCGTCAGCATCATCTAACCAATCCTTTTCATGACCATCTTGTGAAGCTCCTGGAGATATTTATGCCTGTCCTTCATCATTATCACGTCGGCATGTCCGAACGTTATCAGGTTATGCGCGAACGGACTGGGGAAGGGGGTGGAGATCAACTTGTACCTGAGGTTTCCCTTCCTTATTCTTCCGAGGACCTCTTCCGCTCTTGGGAGATCCATCACGTCATTGAGAATTTCCCTGTATGTCTCCTTTATTATCGGAAAGTTCGGGTCTATCTGCTCAGCAGCCTTGAGAATGAGCTGTGAGTTTACCTGCTGCCTGCCCACGCCTATCTTCCATCCCTTGTAATTCCTGAGGATCATGAAGCTTCTTCCTGCGGCGTGCCTGAATCGTCTTTTCATGAGTTCGGTATTCTTGATATTCGCCTTGAGTATAGGGAGTATACTCCCGGTCGTCATCTCCTTCATTATCTCGTCAAGCTTCTCGTCGTTGAACCTGGGCTCCTCGTCAAAGACCAGCATGAACCCGTTGTCGTTTATCATTATCCCTATGTCCTCGTCCAGCATCTCCCCTATCCTGATTGCGAACGCCCTTGAGAGGGCGTCGTTGACCCTTCTTCCAAATAAGGAATGGAACACCACGTAGTGCTTATCCTCTGAAAGATCCCTCGTCATCTCGACAAGCATCAGATCCCTGTTTGGGATGCACTTTGCAAACAAAAGCTGCTCTATGAAATACCCATAGAGCGCCTCCTTTGAATTCTTGTCTACGGGCAGCTTGCTAAGGAAATTGTCTATCTCCTTCGGCATCCTTCCCTTGATTATCTTTCTTACCTTGTTCTTAACAACATATTTTTCCAGAAGCTCTGAGAATTCCAGCCTGAACGCGCCAATCTCATTTGCAAGTTCATAGCTGAGCGGCAGCTGCTCTGAGAACCACGGCGGTATCGTCGGTGAGGCGGAGTCTGCAGGCACTACGTATGCCTTCATCGCCTTCGCGTATTCGAACTTGTAGAGCTTCCCCCCTAGGGCGAATATATCTCCCGGCTTTAACTTCATTAGGAATTCCTCGACGATGTTCCCTACCCATTTCTTCGTCCCGCTGACCATGACGTTTATCGAAACCTCATCCGGAATGGTCCCAAGGTTCAGCATGTAAATCACTTTCGTCATCATTCCTCTCTTCCCAAATGCGTTGTCCTTTTCCTCATACCATATCTTTCCGTAGACTTTCCTGCTTTCTAGCCCTACGTAATTGCCGGCAAGATAATTGAGCAGCGCGGTGAAGTCGCTTCTTGGAAGGTCGCTGTACGCGTAGACGTTCCTTATGAGGTTGTATGCTTCATCGACGTCCCACTTCTTCGAAAGCGCCATTCCGACTATGTGCTGCGCGAGCACGTCAAGAGGATTCTTCGGGACTACGAAGGAATCGAGGTGCTTCTTCAGCATCGCGTCAAGCATTACTGTGCATTCGACAAGGTCGTCCCTGTTTAGCACTATCGCCTGGCCTTTCGCGGTCTCCTTGAAGGAGTGGCCTGCCCTTCCTATCCTCTGTATCGCCCTTGTCACACTCTTCGGTGAACCAAGCAGCACCACATTCTCTATCGAACCGATGTCCACCCCTAGCTCAAGGCTCGTGGACGATACGGCGCACTTGAGCGATCCCTTCTTCAGCATATCCTCGACCTCAAGCCTCGACTCCCTTGAAAGCGAGCCATGGTGCGCGGCTATGTCCTCTCCATAGCCGAATCTTTTCTTTAGATTGAAAACAACCCTCTCTGTCCCGCTCCTGGTGTTTGTGAAGATCAGAGTGGTCTTGCTTTTCTTTATCGTCTCGTCTATAGCCTTGTACATCTTCTCTTCCACGGTTCTGTCCGGAGTGTATATCATGTCCTTTACCGGGCTTGTTGTAATGACATCTATCTTCTTGCTCCACGATGCATCGACGATCGTGCAGTCGTTCGGCTTTGCCCCGCTGCAACCGACAAGGAACTTCGCAGCCTCGTCAAGCGGATAGAGTGTCGCGCCTAGCCCTATCCTTGTGAATCTCGATCCGGTTATGTTGGCTAGCCTCTCCACTGAGAGCGAGAGATGAACCCCTCTCTTGTTGTTGGCGAGCTCGTGGATCTCGTCTATTATGACGTACTGCACGGTCTTGAGGTTCTCCACGAACTTCGACGAGTTGAGGAGTATGGCAAGGCTTTCCGGAGTCGTGACAAGTATGTGGGGAGGGTGCTTCAGCATCTCTGCCCTCTCCTTTGGCGTCGTGTCCCCGGTCCTGACGCCTATCCTGACCTGCTTTATGTTCTCCTTGATTATCTTGACTCCCTTCTCCTTCTTTATCAGCTCGAACACCTCCTCGAGCGGCCTTGTGAGGTTCCTGTGTATGTCGTTGTTCAGCGCCCTTAGCGGGGAGATGTAAAGGCAGTACACCTTGTTCTCCAGCTTTCCTTCCAGGGAGTAGTCGTAGAGCCTGCTTATTATCGAAACGAAGCCCGACATCGTCTTCCCGGATCCTGTTGGCGCAGTTATCAGCACGTTCTTCCGTTCGCCAATCAACTTGAAGGAGAACTTCTGCGGCGGGGTCAGCTCCTTGAAGTTTTTCGTGAACCACTTCCTGACGTAGGCGTTGAGAGAGGCGAGGCTGTCTTCGTCTGAGTATGGCTCTTTTGCGAATTCTATCATGAAAATCGGATTTTTGTGAGTAGTTATCTGCACCGGAAATATAAAACCCTTCCTAAAATTCGAGCATGTTATATACACACCTGGGGAGGTGTCCGCATTTAAATACACCGAAACCTTCGGTAAGCTATATATATTTCATAAACCTGACCTCTAGGTAGATGAGCTTTGTTTAAAAAGTCCAAAT
>JAKAVF010000024.1 GCA_021827605.1 Microcaldota archaeon | reverse complement strand
ATCCGTTGTTCTGCCCAAGGAGAAACGATACAGTTCCATTTGTCGCGAGCGCCAGGTCAGTGCAGGTGTAATGGAACTTCACGTTGCATTGGTTGCCGACTATCCCGCTCGGGGTAAATACGCCGATGATGTAAAGGACCGCGAGCACTATCAGTATGATCAGGATGGCCCATCCATATGTCATGAGGTATTCCATCGCGCTCTGCGCTGCGTATTCGCCTTTCCTCATATAAAACAGATAGAAATACCAGATTGCATTTATATATCTTATTGGAGTCAGAAACTGTGGTTTTAGCAAGACGAGCGGGAGATCCAACATCCTTCAGGAATGGGATGAGAGCGAACCGCAGAACAAAAAGGATATAAAAATGTGAATGACGATACGAATAACATGGATTCCGCAGGGGCGTATAAATTCAGGTTCTACCCACTTCTAAACGACAGGCTGGAGAATGTTACAAAGTGATTTATACTGTATTGTAAAAGATAGTGTGAATACGTGCGTTTTATGAAAATAGACGATTTGCTTACGCTAATCAAGAGAAGGGGATTCTACTTCCAGGCTTTCAATATCTACGGTGAGGTAGGCGGCTTCTATGACTATGGCCCTATTGGAGTCAGGATAAAGAATAACCTCATAGCGCTATGGAGAAGAACATTCGTAGAGCAGCTCGGCGCTTATGAAGTCGACACCACTACGATAATGCCGGAGCCTGTATTCAAGGCTAGCGGGCACCTTACTTCGTTTACAGACCCTCTTGTCACTTGCGCATCGTGCAAGACGCCGCACAGGGCAGACAAGCTTCTCGAGGAATTCTACTCAAAGAAAGGAGATGCGCAAAGCATAGGAAAGATAGAAAAGATGAACAACGGTGAGCTAGAAAGGGAGCTGAAAGCAAATAAGATCAAATGCCCTACATGCGGGAAGTCGGAATTTGGGAAAGTCGAGACGTTCAATCTTTTATTCAAGACTGCGATGGGCCCGACGGGCGCAGTTCCTGGATATCTGAGGCCGGAGACGCCGCAGGGAATATTCGTGGATTTCAAGCACCTTTTCACAGTCAACAGCATGAAGCTTCCTGTTGCGATTGCGCAAACCGGAAAGGTGTACAGGAATGAGATATCACCAAGGCAACAGACAATAAGGATGCGGGAATTCTCGCAAATGGACGTCGAGGTGTTCTTCGATCCCGAAGACGAGAAAAGCGGGCTGGAAGGGCCCGGTATGAAAGAAGTTGAAGAAGGAGAGATACCGGTCCTGCTCAAAGGAAGCAAGGAAGAAGAGATGGTAGCGATAGGCGACCTCCTAAAGAAGAGGGTAATACCTAACAGGCACTTCGCGCTATTGCTCTATCTAGAGAATGGATTTGCGCTCGCGCTCGGGTTCAAGAAGGGAAACTACAGGTTCAGGCAGGTCGAGGTGACCCCCCACTATTCAAGATGCAATTTTGACCTTGAGGTAAAGACCTCTTATGATTATATAGAGCTCTCTGGCTTGGCTTACAGGACTGACTACGACCTTTCCTCGCATGCAAAGCAATCGGGCAAAGACCTCTCCGTGACAAGCGATGAGAAGAAGGTACTGCCGCACGTAGTGGAGTTGAGCATCGGTGTCGACAGGCCGCTCTTTGCTATCCTTGATGCTGTGTTCGAAGAAGGAAAAGACCGCGGGTGGAGCTGGCTAAGGCTAAACGAGTCGCTAGCGCCGTACAGATACGGAGTGTTCCCACTGCAGAAGGACGACAAGCTAGTAGACAAGGCCAAGGCGCTCTACAGAAAGCTTGTTTCTATGCATGTGCCTGTTTATTACTCAGAAGCCGGAAGCATAGGTAAGCGCTATGCGAAGGCAGATGAGATAGGAGTTCCATACTGCATAACGATAGACTACGATACGCTCACCGATGATACGGTCACAATACGAAACAGGGACGATGCAAAACAGGTGAGGAAGAGCGTAAGTGAAGTTTCATGATTGAAGTAAGGGAGTTTGATCTAAAGCATACTTTTGAGAGTGCACAGCCGCTCACTTTCTATGCAGACTATTCCAAAGAGGAAAACTCCCTTTCGTATGCAAGCGGCGGGGCTATTATCAAAGTTTCATTTAAGGGCACGCCACAGAAGGGGCAGCTCAACATAACAAGCAATGACATACTGTCAGCGAAGGCAGAAGTCAAGAAGAGGTTCAGGCTCGACGATGACATGGAGAAAATATACAAGAGAATAAACACGGATGTACATGTCGGCCGCGCGATAGACAGGTATGAGGGGATGAGGCTCACGGTCAATGACCCTTGGGAGACAACAGTATGCTTCATAATCTCCCAGTTCAACAACGTGAAAAGGATAAGACTCATAGTAAGGAAAATAATCGAGAGGTATGGGAGAGACATAATTGATAACAATGGAAAAGTTGCCGGAAAGTCTTTCCCGAAGAGTGAAGATCTCCTAAAAGTTTCGGAGAAGAATTTCCTCGCATGCGGGGCGGGATTCAGGGCAAAGTACCTGGTGCACGCCGCCGATTACTGCACAAACAATCTCAATCTTTACAAGCTTAATCCAAATAACTATGGAAAACTCAAAGAGGAGCTGATGGAGATACAGGGAGTCGGGGACAAGGTCGCTGACTGCATAGCGCTAATGGGATACGGAAACCTGAATGCTTTCCCTATAGACGTGCACGTTAAGCGCGCAATGGAGAGGCTGTATTTCAACGGTGAGAAGAAAAAGATTAAAGAGATCCATGAGATATCAGATAGGATGTGGGATGCCTACCGCGGATACGCGCAGCAGTATCTTTTCCACAACGAAAGGACTGTGTGATGCTATGAAAGAGTTCAAAAACGATGTGGAAGCGATTGCCGATTACCTCGAGAAGAAACAGAAGGACTTCGACGCTGTAATGCAGATGAGCAGGGACATAATTAGGTCAGCCGGCCAAACAATTACTCTACTGCACAACGACGAAAAAGATGAGGCTGAGAAGAGGCTAGAGGAAATGTCAGCAATCGTAAAGAAGCTACAGAAGATTGACAGCAGATTCAAGTACAATACGCTGCAGGCATACCAGGAATATGTCGAGGCTTACGTCTTCCACAGCATAAAGACAAACAAGAAGATCCCTACGCTCTCAAAACTTGGCGTTGAGAACGAGGCATACTTGCTTGGATTAATGGACGTTGTGGGTGAGCTGAAGAGAGAGATACTCGAACACCTAAGGCACAGCGACATAAAGAAGGCAGAATGGTATTTCGACATGATGAAGCAGATCTATGACGGTACGAGAAAGCTGAGGTTCGCCGAGGCAGTGCTTTCCGGGTTCAGGAAGAAGCAGGATGTCGCGCGAATACAGATAGAGAATGCTGGAAGCGAGATCCTCTCCTTCAGGAATAGGAGCTAATTTTATCAGATAAGCTTCAATGCCTCCTTTACTATGTAGCCGTTCGCGGCAAGCTCGTCAACTTTTAGGGAGACCGTCTCCCTGTCCTTCTTACTGGCAATCATCTTTGCAATAGGGATTTCATACCCCTTTTTCTCGATTATCTTTTCCACCATCTTTATCCTCTGCGAATAACCCCCACTCAAGTACTTGCTGATTGCAGCCTGGGCAACGCCAAGTCGCTTCGCAATCTGCTGCTGGCTCATGCCATATCTCTTGTCGAGCGCCTTTGCTACGGCAGCCCTGGCTGCCGGTATCGTGAGCTTGAAAATCTCGTCGCAGTTAGTGTACAGATTACTCCCTCAATCCTCAATTCCGAAAGTGTCCTTGAGCGACCTCTTAAGTCCCTTCTTTTTCACGTCTCCTATGACCTTGCCAGCACCCAGGCTTATCTTGGGCATCTTCATTGGCTGACGCGGTTGCCATTCTTTCTGCTGGGCCTGCTGACTCTGCCTTGGCAACGGCGCAGGCTGCTTAGGTGCAGGATTTCCCCCAGAGAGCATCGCATCTAGTATGTCGGTGAGCGCCTTCCTCGATACCTTCATCGAATCGACAAGGATAACGTTCGCCCTGGTGTCCGAGACGGCTTCCTCCGCATCCTCCGGGTCCTTGCACGCTATCGCGTTTATTCCCTGGAGCTTATTCGCGGACAGTGCAACATCCTTTGCGTTCTGGCTAAGGAAAAGGACCATATCAAATCCAGAGGTTGCGTTAGCCTTGAGGTCGTTGAGCAATACCCTTGTGTCATCGCTCCTCGTCTCACTCATTATTGCTGTGTGGCCTGCTTTGTTTATCGCGTTCGTCGCGGTCACTGCGTATTCCGGGCTGTCACTTATGACGTAAATCTTCATGAATATCAACGTTTTACTCGTAAGCTAAAGATATTAATATATAGGGGTGTGAACCTTATTTAATCTATACAGCTGCGGAGCTGTTAGCCATAACACTAGTAAGGTGTATTATTGAGAGGAAAAGAAACATTAGTCAATTGCGACTCGTGCGGAAGGAAAGTCCCAAGGAACAAGGCTGTCATTTTTGAGAGAGCCATCAGCTTTAATACAGGGATGCAGAACACGCAGGACGTGCGATTCTTCGAAAGGAGAAAGACGCTGTACTGCATAAGCTGCGCTAAGCACAAGGGAATCTTCGAGAAGAAGAAGAGGATGGCAATTGAGAAGGCTAAGAAATTTGCTTGAGTGAGGCCATATGGCTTTGAACCCAGATGATCTCCTCATCTTCAAAGCAAGGGAAGAAGAGGAAGAGGAGAAAAAGAAGGTCAAGAAGCCAGAGGCAAAACCAGCTGCTGTTCCGTCTGTGAAACCGGCGCCCCCAGCTGCTCCTGTTCAACAGCAAAAACCGCAACCTCAGCCGCAGGCAGCCGCCGCGAAGCCGCAGGCCGTAAGGGAAAAGGAGGAAAAGGTAACGTTCATATCGCAGCAGAAAGAGGAGAACATACCCATCGTAACTGAGAACGAAGCCATGGAAGAGGAGTATGGCGTGACTACGACTCCGGTCGGGCGGAAGGGCGCTAAGCACCTCACCGCGAAGGAGTCGAGGAGGATAGCTGAGCATATGACATGCGAGCTGCACCCATGGAGAAGGGCTTATGCGATATGTGACTACTGCCACAGGGCATTCTGCTATGAGGATCTGATAGAGCACAATGGCACATACTACTGCCTTGACGACATAGACAAGATACCTAAGCTGCGAGCCAGCGAGGTGATAAGGTACAACACGCTCGGGTTCTTCGCCGGCGCGCTGATGCTTTTCGTGTTTCTGGTTTTCATATATTCTTCGTACCAGCTTGTGCTTAGGATTCCTTCCCTTTTCGGCCAGGCAGGTGGGTTAAACGGCCTCCTTGCAAACCCGTTGCAGGCACTCTCGTTCCTGCTCGCAGAGACCGCTCTGGCAACGCTCTCGTTCATAGCTGCGATAAGCGTGTTCCTGAGCAGGAGGGCGAGCTTCAGGTTCAGCACGATAGTCAGCGTACTTACCGTAGGGCTTTTTTCATACATGTACCTGAATTCGGCAAATGTTTACGCTGCTGTGATAGCTGCAATGTCCTTCATCGCGATGGTCGCGCTCGCCTATTCGAGAGTAGCGATAGAGACGCTCCCAGAGGAGACGGAGCTCCCGGCTTCTGAGTCTCTGGAGATTGCGAAGAGCAGCTTCTAGCTAAGCTCCTCTACACTTATCCTGTGACGAGCGTCCTAGTCTGGTACCTTCCCCTCTTCTCTATCTCTTCAAGCCTCTCGGTTATAGCTTCTGCATCGCTGAATGTTGCGGAGTACGATGAAAGGAAAATCCTATAGAGCTTCCTGCTTACCGATCGCTTCATGAGGAGGAGGTCGAGCGCCTTCTCCTCGCTGGATTTCGTCACTTCGGCAAGCCCGAAGTCTATCACAAAAACACCGCTGCTTGAAACCATTATGTTCGCCGGAGTATAGTCGCCGTGTGCGATGTCGAGCGCGTGCAATTCTGCGAGGCGCCTGCCAGACTCGAGGAATATCCACTCCAGCTGCTCTTTTTTGGCCTTGCCCTCCTGCACTATTGCGTTGAGGGTGCCGCCATCGAGCCTCTCTATAAATATCTGGTGTTCCCCAAGCATCAGCACCTTAGGCACCTTTACTCCAGCTGCTGATGCACGTGCGAGTATCCTGGCCTCAGACTTCGTCCTTCTTGAGCGAATCTCATCATCGAGCGCCCTCGCCCTATAACTTTTCACAACCCTGTCCTTTACGACGGCCGGAATGCCTGCAATCTCCGCTGCATAAAGGATTGATTCTGCACCTTCGGATAATTTCTCCATATCTACCACCTTATCTCTGCGGTGTCTATCCTGTATTTCTGCTTTGTGTTGCAGTCCTTTGTTGAATATTTCATTCCTGACTGCAGCATCTTCTCCGCTACCAGTGCGATCATCGCGCCATTGTCAGCGTTGAGCTCGTTCGGTGCGACAAACACCTTTGCCGCGTGCGGCTCCGCCATCAGCCTCATCATCTCCCCCAGCCTCTTGCTCTGCGCCACGCCGCCGGAAAGGAGGATCTCCCTCTTCTTAGTTAGGAGGAGGGCGCGCTCCGTCGCCTCGCAGAGCATTGCGAAGGCTGTTTCCTGCATCGAATACGCGACGTCCCTTGCGCTGTTCGTTTCAAGCTTCTTTACCGCGCTTGTGAGAAGGCCGGTAAAAGTAAAGTCCATTCCCTTGACTGTATACGGCATATCAATGTATTTGCCACCTTCCGCCAGCTTAGCGACGCTAGATCCCCATGCGGGATTGAGCTTGGCCTCCCGTGCGAAGCTGTCAAGCATATTTCCAACCCCAACATCAAACGTCTCACCGAATATATGATAGTGCCTGAAGGGCTCGTCCACAAGGCCAAGAATCTGCGAGTTTCCCCCGCTGACATACAGGACGACGGGATCTTTTGCGCCGAAGCTCTGGCGCGTAGCCTCTATGTGCCCTACTGCATGATTGACGGGCAATATCGGGATACCGTGGCGCATCGAGAGCGATAGCGCGGCAAGCTGTCCTATCCTAAGGCACGGTCCAAGACCGGGACCTTTCGTGTACCCGACTGCACCAATGTCCTTCATAGTCATTCCAGCCTTTGAAAGAGCGTTGGCTAAAACGATGCCTATGTTTCCCGCATGGAGGTCAGCCGCCTTTGCCGGGATAATACCGGTAGTCCCTATCTCGTACATGATCTTCTCGTTGGACAGCACCCTTCCTTTCTCGACTATGCCGACACCGAGCGTATGAGCACTGCTTTCTATCCCAAGGACTGCCATATTCACATCTCTGTCCTCTTTATCGCGGCGCACACGGATTCCCAGCCTGCCCTATCAAGAGGACTAGATCCAAGGTGCTGGACAAGCCACATGCCACTGTTCCTTATTCCTTTTTTCGGCGAATATAGTCCAAGCCAATCCTTTGATGGCCTGCACTTCCTGCAGCGCGAAACGGTACCTATGAGTTCGCTTTCTATGCCAGAAGAACCCATCCTGTCCCTTTCGCCGTTTACTGTTATATACTTGAAGGAGAACCGCTCCCTAAGGATCCTTGAAATCCGCTTTTCCAGATCCTTTTCCTTTTCTATGTTGCGGAGTTCACCAAACTTTTTCCTGTTTTCTTTTGTGGTGTAATCGATCTCCCACACCTTTAGGTAATTGTCTTTTTCTTTTGCAAGGAGAGCCCTTCCTATGTTCTTCCTGAATATGCTGCGCTCCTTCGGCGCTGGCTGGTCCTTGTTGAAATCCAGTTTTCCCTCGTCGAAAACATAGTGCTCCCTCACCCTGCTCTTGAAGTTGCCTTCCTTGTGTGTCCCTATCCTGACTATCCTTGGTTCCTCTCCGCCGTGGCCCCAGCTTTCTCCTTCCTCATAGAAGAAATACACCCCGTTTTCAGGAAGATCTTCTAAATCGAACGGCCATTTGACGACTTTCAGTAAACCCAGCTCCTGGTGGAGCCTCTTGCATGCGTCATCATTAGTGGATTCTCCAAAAGCCGATTGCATTATCTCACTATCTCGCCATGGTGCGTTATCATCTTTATTTTATCCCTGGATGTACTTGCGTCCAGAAGCCTTTTATACAGCCTGTGGAAGCGACCAGGACTATTATAGAACATTACCTCACCGTATTTCCAGAGCTTGTTGTCAAAATCCCGGACCAGGCCGGCAAACTCGTCCACTGTAACGCTGCCCGGGCTCTTCCCGCACCGGCTGTTCTCGGTGTTCGGGAACCATACTCTGTATCTGTCTGAGAATATCGCCCAATCTACTTCCCGCTCCTTGCACTTTTTCATGAATCGCCTTGTTGGAGCGGCGGTATAAAGTCTGTCTGGCGTTGCCTTTTCTCCAGGTTCCTTGAGTAAGTTGCCCTTTTTCGCAGAGCAATGCGTTATGTAGACCCGCATGATTCTGCTTTGTCTTTAAGGTATAAAAATAGATACAAAATCAGGCAACGTCTATGTTCCCTTCCTTGTAGCCCAACTTTATAAGCGTCTTCTTCACCGCCTCCTTGTGCTCCCCCTGCAGCTCTATGGTCCCATCCCTGTCTGTTCCGCCGCACGCCAGCGCCCTCTTGAGCTCCTTTGTCGTCCTGGCTATCTCGTCCTGGTTTATGCCTTCTATAACCGTCATGTACTTGTCGAACTTCGCCTTCTTCTGGTAGACGCGAATCTTTGTCTCAGTCTCCCTATCGAGCACTTTGCAGACGCATAGCTCCATTGGCAGACCGCAGTTAGGACAAGTGTCTGCCATTATACCTTTACACCCCTCTCCTTGAGGATTGTCTTGATTCTAGCTACGGTTCTCTTTATCTCCCGTGTTTTCACTACCTTGCTCGCAACTCCTGTGGACGCGATCTTCCTCCTCTCAATTCCGAGCTCAAGGGATAGCTCACTTAGCTTTGCCTTCAGCGCAGAATCAGGTAGCGCTCTTATGTCTTTTGACTTTATTTCTAACACCTAATGCATAATCAGTAAACATATTCTGAGGATTTAGATATAAAAAGCTTGCTATGCCAATGGCGTTCGCGACGGGTTCGGTGGCTAGTTATCTCTTTTTATTACGGTCTTCTATGGTTTGGAATAATCAGTGCGCAAAGCGCCGAGTTCCTGCCTAAGCACCACATAAGCTTTAAAGCCCTTAATGTCGTATCTTAGTTT
Organism: Microcaldota archaeon; assembly: GCA_021827605.1. GTDB lineage: Archaea > Micrarchaeota > Micrarchaeia > Micrarchaeales > Micrarchaeaceae > JAJZYD01. Next base: position 47,113 of record JAKAVF010000024.1, on the reverse strand, counting down.
GCGACTTATAGTGATTCATGATGGCCAAGAGGGCGATACCGAAGAAAGACGCAAAACAAAACCCTGCGACAGCACCGGCTGCGCAGGCAATGGCAGCTGCCGCTGAAAAGAAGCAGGAGAAGCACACGACTCTCAAGAATCTGAAGAGCACCGCAGATGTGCAGATTCCTGACAAGCTGATAGACCAGGTTGTAGGTCAGGAGAACGCGGTCAAGATTATAAAGAAGGCAGCGAAGCAGAGGAGGCATGTCCTTCTAATCGGCAGCCCAGGGACTGGAAAGACCATGCTGGCGCAGGCCATGGCTGAGATGCTTCCCATCACAGACCTTGAAGATGTTCTTGTCTACAGGAATGTGAACGACGAGAACGTCCCTATAGTAAAAGCTGTCAAGACGTATCCGCACCAGGCGGTAGGCGAGAAGCTTGGCGACGGTCAGGGAAGGCAGATACTGCAGAGGGAGAGGGCGAAGAACAGGATGGCGCTCACCCGCGGAGGATCCATGATAACCCCGATAATCCTGCTCGTTGTAATCATACTCATAGGGATATCCCTTTCGGGCCTTGTAAGCGGGTACGAGATAATAGTAATAGCTGCGCTGATCTTGGGAATACTTGTCTTCGGCTCTATCGCGCTCTTCACATCAGGTCTGACCAGAAGAGTAGGGCTTCCGGGAATGGGCGACTTCAACGAGCCGAAACTGATAGTTGACAATACTGGCATGACGCACGCGCCATACCAGGATGCGACTGGCTCAAGAGCAGGCGCAATCTTCGGAGACATCAAGCACGACCCACTCCAGAGCGGAGGGCTTGGCACGCCGGCGCACCTGAGGGTTGAGAGCGGAGCCGTGCACAAGGCGAACAAAGGAGTCCTTTACATAGACGAGATATCAAGGCTGGAGCCAAAGTCCCAGCAGGACCTCCTAACAGCCATGCAGGAGAAGAAGTATTCTATAACAGGGCAGAGCGAGATGAGCTCCGGCGCACTAGTCAAAACAGAGCCCGTGCCGTGCGACTTCATACTGGTTGCAGCTGGCAACCTCGGCGACGTCCAGCACATGCACCCAGCGCTGCGATCAAGGATAAGGGGTTACGGATACGAGGTGTACATGGATGAATCGCTGGCAGATACTCCGGCCAATGAAGAGAAGATAATACAGTTCATAGCGCAGGAGATAAAGAAGGACGGCAAGATCCCGCACTTTGACAGGGGCGCTGTAGAAGAAATGATAGAGGAGGCGCGCGTAAGGAGCGGAAGAAAGGGCAAGCTGACCCTTGTGCTAAGGGACCTTGGCGGGCTCGTTAGGGCAGCAGGTGACATAGCGGTTGAGAGGCACCATGCGCTTGTAACAAAAGACGACGTGATAGCAGGAAGGGACCTTGCGAATCCTATAGAGGCGCAGGTTGTATCGCAGCTGGTCGACTACAGGAAGGAGTACCGTGTTTTCACTACGAAGGGCTTTGCAGTCGGAAAGGTAAATGGCCTTGCCGTCGTCGGAGGCACAGTCCTCTCTCCCGGGATAGTTATGCCTATAGTTGCAGAGGTGACGCCTGCAGGATCACGGGCTGAAGGCAAGTTCATACCTACCGGCAAGCTCGGAAGGATAGCGACAGAGGCCGTCAAGAACGTCAGCGCAATAATCAAAAAGCACATGGGAAGGGACATAGCGAACTACGACATGCATGTGCAGTTCTTACAGGCATATGAAGGAGTAGAGGGCGACAGTGCAATTCCGATCTTTGCAATCAGCATCATATCCGCCATGGAAGGCATACCGGTTGACCAGAGCGTTGCGATGACAGGATCGCTCTCCGTCAGGGGAGAGGTGCTTCCTGTCGGCGGCGTCACGAACAAGGTGCGTGCCGCGATAAAGGACGGGATTGCTACCGTTATACTACCTGCGAAGAATCTTGATGACGTTTACCTCAGCGCAGATCTCAGGAAGAAGGTGAAGCTTATTCCAGTAAAAACCATAGCAGAGGTGATTGAGCACTCCCTGAAGAAGACAAAAAGAAGGGACGAGATAATAGCAGAGCTCAGGAAGTACCTGAAGTCTTCATAAATTGGGGAGGAACATGAAGGACGGAAAGAGAGATGAAAAGGGTAAGGACGGCAAGCCGAGAAAGATGCTTGAGGGCTTCGGGGAGGAGATAGCCGAGGAGATAATGGCGAGGAAGGCGCCGAAGTTCAGCACCCTTGCAAGGACAAAGTCCAACATAACTTTTGATGAGAAGAGGGGATTCCTTACAGTAGGGAAGAACAGGGAGGAGCGGAGCTTCATAAACACCGCCCAGACCAAGAGGTTCATGCAGACAGTGGCAATCGCCACAAAGTGCCACAAGTTCATAGTCGAGAACCTGCACACGAGCATAAGAGGTCTCTTCTACCAGCTCAAGTACTCGCTTGGGGAGGATGTAGACGAGAACATATTCAGCGAACAGGCAGAGTCAAACCCTCTCATAGAAGACCTCGAGGCCTCGCTCGGCATAAGGAGGGAGGACCTGAACCTTAACGCGACGAGGAAGGGAGTGCTTGTCGGGAACATGAAAGTCATGGACACTTTCGGAGGGGAGAAGATAGAGATAGACGCGAGCAAGATGGGAAGGAGCGGATGGGCTATCCCGAGCGACGTTGACAATGAGATAGAGTTCGTAGGCGTAAAAGCAAAATATGTGCTTGTAGTAGAGAAGGATGCAATCTGGCAGAGGCTCAACGAGGATGGTTTCTGGAAGAAGGAGAACTGTATCCTACTCACGCCTGGCGGCCAGGCGACAAGGGGAACGCGAAGGATGATAAGGAAGTTTGCCGACATGGGCCTTCCGGTATATGTATTCAACGATGGAGACGCATGGGGATGGTACATCTACTGGACAATAAAGACCGGCAGCATAAACCTCGCTTACATCGGAGGCGACATAGCGACTCCTGAGGCGAGGTTCATAGGAGTAACTATGTCAGACCTGGAAAAGTACGATTTCTTGAAGAAAATGACACTCAAGGCAAGTGACGTCGACCTGAAGAGGGCGCAGGAAATGCTCAACTATCCATGGATAAGCAGGCACAAGGAATGGGTCGAAGAGCTTAAGCTTGTCCTGAAGCTGAAGCAGAAGCTCGAGCAGGATACGCTGCAGGGCCCGCGCCTCACTTTTGTTGGCGATTATATAAGGGAGAAAATAAGGAACAAGGATTTCCTGCCGTAGGCGCTTCCGTAGAAAGCCAAAGCCTTTTAAACTTATTTTGAGTAGAGCTTTCAGGTAGGGATTATGCGACCGAATCTAAATACTAAAGCGCAAAGCGCGATGGAATACCTTATGACATATGGATGGGCCATACTTGTCATACTGGTTGTCCTTGGAATACTTTATCTCTTGCACGTGTTCAGCCCCAATTCAGTGATTGGCAATCAGTGCATAGTGAACTTTGGATACCTGTGCCAGACGCCGGTCATGTCTACAAGCGGAGAGCTCTCCGTACTTATAGGCCAGAATACCGGACAGAACTACTACAACATCGCGCTTGCATGCACCGCATCGACGAACTCAACGTCGGGAGGACCGTTCACAAACGGCACCAGCCCGTGGTATTATGTGAATAGCACAGGCTCCCTCAAGACCTCTTACAACTCAAGCAGCACATATACGCTCTCAAGCGGGGTAAAGCTGAACGTCAACAACCTGCCGTGCTTCGGCACAACCGGAACGCTATTGATGCCGGTTTCCAGCCATGCTTTGCATGTGGTGTACTCATTCTCGGGCTACAACACATCCACAACAACTACGACAAGCACGACAACAAGTACCAACACCACCTCAACAGTAAAGTCAGGTGCAGTGCTCCCATTGAATACGCAGTTCAGTGGCAACCTCTGGATAAGATATACGAAGGACCAGGGGACACCAGGAAGCGCCGGCAACCCGTGGAACGCGAAGCAGATCGCATATGTTACTGTGAGCGTTACTTCTAGTTAATCGGTGATAGAATGATAAATGCAAAAACCAGAGCGCAAAGCGCGATGGAATACCTTATGACATATGGATGGGCCATAATCATAATTCTCGTCGTGCTAGGGATATTGTACCTGCTGAACGTGTTCACTCCGAACTCACTCATAGGATCGGTGTGCACTCCACAGTTCAAGTATGTATGCCAGACGCCGGTGCTCGCAGCTGATGGGCAGCTCTCATTCCTGTTCGGCCAGAATACCGGGGCGACAGAGTACAACCTCGCGTTCGCTTGCACTGCAGGCTCCAACTTAAGTTCAGGACAGCCGTATGTTGCAGGAGGCGGAAACCCATGGGAGTACCTTGGCGCAGACGGATCGCTCTCGAACACCTACAGCCAAACAAATGCCTATGTCCTCTACACTAACAAGTTTGTCTACATAAATGGGATAACTTGCTATGACATAAATGGGATAGCGCTTAAGGGAAGCGCGGTCATAAGCAATGGCCATGTTTTAGAATTCCAGAGTTACGCTTCCGCAATAATTGCTAGCACGACAACGAGCACAACGACTACTGCAGCTTCAACCTCCGTACCTTCCCAGCTTGCGGTCGGGACGCCATTCACCGGGACGATATGGCTCAAGTACACAAATGGACCAGGGCGAGCAAACACTACGTCAAATCCGTATATAGTGACGCAGGCTGCAACAGTAAGCACAAGGATATCCTCATCTCAGAGTTCGTCTACGACATCAACAACTACGACAGTAGCAGCATCTGCACCAGCACAAAAAGCATGATACACCAATGGTGAATATTTGGAAGAAGAGAACAGCATGAGAGCGCAAAGCGCGATGGAATACCTGATGACATATGGATGGGCCATAATCATCATTCTCGTCGTACTAGGCGTCCTTTACCTGTTGAACGTATTCAATCCAGGCGGCCTTGTAGGGACAACCTGTTCTGCTAATTTCAAGTATCAATGCCTTGCTCCATACATAACGACGAACGGGCTCTTGACGTTCACGTTCGGTCAGAACACAGGCTCCACTGAATATAACCTTGCGTTTGCATGCTCGGATGCGCAGAACGTCACGACCGGAGAGCCGTTTGCGAACCTCACAAAAGTCAATTCTGGGGGTGTTTGGTACTACATGAATTCTACCGGCTTTCTAACGCAAGTGAAATACCTCTCTTTCGGTGAGCCAAAGTTCATGCAGACCGAGCAGACCATCACGGTGAACAGCCTGCAGTGCTTCGACCAGAATGGGAATATCCCGAACTCGCCATATTCATCTAAGGTGCAGGTAGGTGCACCAATAACCGAAAAGATATGGGTGAAGTTCACCAATGCGCCAGGCGCGAACAGCACATCCAACCCGTATATCGATACGCAGGTTGCGACCCTCAGCACCACAGTAGGTGTATCATAATGAATTATATAAATGGAAATAGAAAGGGGCAGAGCGCGATAGAGTATCTCATGACCTATGGATGGGCCATAATCATCATAGTGATAGTCCTTGCTGTCCTCTACCTGTTCAATGTTTTCAATCCCTCGGGATATGTAGGAAATACCTGCTCACCGAATGCGAAGTTCCTTTGCCAGCTTCCCGCGATAAATGCAACAGGCGCGCTTTCGTTCGAATTTGCGCAGACCAGTGGAAATACAGAGTATAACCTTGCGTTTGCGTGCACTCAGGCGACAAACCTTACTACTGGGGAGCCGTTCGCAAATATGACAAGCCCATGGGAATATGCAAACCTTAGCGGAAATGTTAGCGCAGTGCAGCCAATCCCCTCAAAGTCGCTATCGCTCGACAGCGGAACAATATCGACGATAAGGAATCTCCAGTGTTATGATGTCAATGGAAACCCGCTTGGCACATCATTGGCACCATTGCCGATTGGAACCCAGATCAACGGGAAAGTCTGGGTGGAGTACACTGATGGCCCTGGTGCGAACAGCATATCCAATCCCTATCTGATTTCGCAGGTCGGAACCATTTCAGTACAGATCGGGTCAGCCAGGTGAGTGATTTTGTTGCACAGGAATAGAATTGACAGAGCGCAAAGCGCGATGGAATATCTCATGACCTATGGATGGGCCATACTTGTCATACTGGTTGTCCTTGGAATACTTTATCTCTTGCACGTGTTCAGCCCCGGATCCGTCTTCGGCACATCGTGCAATGCGAACTTCAACTACTACTGCGCAAATCCAAGCCTTGCATCAAACGGAACAGTATCTTTCACAGGTGGGCAGAACACAGAGGTGCCGGAATACAATATTGCATTCGCCTGCACGGAATCGACGAATACGACGACGGGTGGGCCTTTCTCATCCACGAGCCCATGGTACTACTTTAACAACAATCTCACGCTTTCTGGAACCTATAATTCCTTGAGCGCATATGCACTCCAGAGCAGTGTCAAAATCCAGATCAACAACCTGCCGTGCTATGGGAATGACGGCAGCCTCCTTGCCAACGGTGCATTCCTGAGCTCAGGAACATCGTTTACCGGGATTCTCTGGGCGAGATATACCGCAAACGCTGGCCCTGAGAACAGCACCACCAATAAATGGATAACAGTGCAGCTTGCGTCGGTCACAGCGCAGGTCAGCGTCGAGTCCACCAATGCTTATGGGAACAAGACAGGTGGCGGCAGCAGCACTACGGTAAGGACAACTACGGTTTCTGGCGGTGGAAGCTCTACAGTAAGTACAACTACCATAGGATCAACAACAGTGCCCGGCAGCGCGCTTCTCCCACTGTCATCCCCGCTGATAATCCTGATAGCAGTAGTGATAATAATCATCGTAATAATCGTACTTTACTTAAGGAGTAGGATGTCGTAACCCTATTCTGCTTCGATTTCCGGATTATACCGGCACGGCTGGCGACAGCTGGCCAAGTCCGAGAGACCTGAGAAGCGCCTCCGGGTTGTCGTAGTATGCGCTGACCGCCTCGCTTATGCTCTTCATGTCGCGCTTGCCCATTATATTAAGCTGCTCTAGTATCCTGGCGCGCACTGCCTCCTCTGCAAGGATCTCGGAAGGAGACACGCCGACCATCTTTGAGAGATTGTCCCTGTAGGTTATGCTCGGCATCATCGGTGCTGCTTGGTTCGTCTTGTAGTCGTACTTGAACACGTCGGAGAGGAGCACCTGGGTCTCAATGCCGGATATCTCCGATATCTGGACTACCTTCCTCTGCGGCTTGCCGTCCCTGTAGAGCGATGAAACCACAACTATCGCGTCTATCACTGGGATTATGTCCCTGGGCACGTCCATCGGCGAGTGCTCAAGCCTGAGTATCACGTCCCTGCTTGTCGATGCGTGTATCGTACCCATGCTTATCTTCCCTATGTTCATGGCCATGGCAAGGTCGTTCGCCTCTGCGCCCCTTATCTCCCCTATAATTATAAGGTCCGGCCTCATCCTAAGCGCGTTCTTGACTAGCTCAGTCATGGGGAGGTCAGTGTTCGTCTCCAGCCTGGCCGTGTTGTCGTGCGCCTCTGTGTTTAGCTCGTATGTTTCCTCTATTGTGACAATCCTCTTTTCCGGCCTGAAGAACGAGAAGAGAGTGTTGAGCAGCGTCGTCTTCCCGGATGCGGGAATCCCGCCTATCATAAGGTTGGCCGGCTTCACCCTGAGCCCGTCAACGTACAGCCATAGTCTTGATGCGATCTTGTAGTCAAGGGTCCTGTTGTTGATCAGGTCTATTATGCTGAGCGGCTTCTGCTTGAAGTTCCTTATGGTAACATCGTATCCGACCGGCGATGTTATTATGTTCGCCCTGCTTCCGCTCGGCATATGCACGTCCATTATCTTGCCGTGGGCCTGCTGGTTGGTCGCATATAGCTTGAGCTTCCCGACAAACCTGTTTAGCTTCTCCTGGCTGTCAAAGCTCGCATCAAGCTTGACGAATCCGCGGAGCGAGTCAAAGACGTAGATGTTCTTAGTGTTGTTGACCGTTATGTCCTCTATAGTATTCGATTCTAACAGGTCCTTTATCGGGGCAAGGTCGTTGACGTCAGCGTAAATCTCCCCAAGCTCGCTCTCGCTTATGTCCGGCTTTATGTTCTTTGCCGCTGTGTATATGAATGTTTTCCGGTTTTCGTCTTCGGAGTGTTCAGCGAACTTTCCAACAAGCTGCTTTAGCACAAGGTCCTCTATCGCGTAGAGCTTCTGGTCCATGAAATCTATTCATTATGGAGGAAAAGGCTTAAATTAGTTGTTCGGGAGAATCGAGTCCACTATGAAGTCTGGGGTGTACCTGACGAGAGCGTCATACGACTCCCCTGTGCCAAGATAGAGAAGCGGAATGCCGGTTGTGTATGCGATGGATATCGCATTTCCTCCTTTCGCATCAACGTCCAGCTTTGTGAGTATTATCCCGTCTATCCTCATGAATTTGGCGAATTCGCGCACCTGCTCGGATAGCTGATTACCCGTTGTACTCTCGCCTACAAAAATCGTTATATTCGGCTGTGCAACGCGTACCATCTTCTCCATCTCCTTGATAAGGTTCTTGTTTGTCTCCTGCCTCCCTGCGCTGTCGATGAGCACCGCCTGTATGCTGTGCGACTTCGCATAGGCTATGGCATCGAAAGCTATGCTTGCAGGATCTGCGCCGTACTTGCTCTTTATGACGGGTACGCCGACTTTCGCTGCGTGGTGCTCGGTCTGCTCGATCGCTGCAGCTCGGAACGTATCGCTGGCTGACATCACGCTGCTTATGCCTTCGCTCTTGAATGTGTGGGCGATCTTTGCTATAGTTGTGGTCTTTCCGGTGCCGTTTGGACCAAGGAAAAGTATCTTCACAGGTATGTCACCTGCGGCAACCCTCTCTTTTACAAACTGCTTTATATCTACTCCCCTTCCACTCTTTGCAAGTATGTCGAATAGCGACTTTCTGACCGCGTCGATAAGATTCCCCTGTATGTTTCTTGAGTCAAGCTTAGTTGACTTGAGGTTCCCCCTGAGATCCTCGAGGAACGCTTCCGTAGCCTCAAAAGAGACATCCGATTGGAGGAGGGACAACTTCAGGTTTTCTAGAAAGTCGTCTATCTCCCTGTCACCAAGAGCTACATTACTTGTGAAGACCCCCTTTATCTTCGTCTTTAGCGATAGCTTGAGCAGCTCCTTGTTGCCCTTCTCTTCCCCTTTTTTCTCTTCCCTTACTTCTCTCTTCGATTCGACTGGTTGTAGCTCAGGGGCAGAGGGAATCTCTTCCTCCTGTTTAGCCTGTTGCGCCGGTTGCTGCTGTTTGGGTGCGGCACTTTCCTCAATTTCACCTGCCGCCTTCGGCCCTACCACATCAGCTTTCTCTTCCCTTGCTTCTATCTCCTTCTCAATCTCCTTTTCCTCTTTCTTGGCGAATATCTTTACAGCTTCTGAAAGCTTCCTCTTCAATCCGTCGAACATTTTATGACCCAGAATCAGTGGGAGATCGCTTCTATCCTGTATGCAATCTCGAGCAATACACGCTCCAGCTCCCTCCTGTCCTTAGTCAGCTGGTTTATCGCATTCGTCGTGTTGTCGATCGCCTTTGCAACGTATCCCTTCGCGCTGTCTATATCCTTCTCTACAAGGAAACCCCCGCCGACGTTCACAACCACGCTGTTCTGATTCGTTATGGTACCACTGGCATATGCGCCGCCGCCTAGCCCAAGGAGAAGGTTCTTGTTTACTACCGCGTCTATATTCTCCAGAGTTTGCTGTGTGTTCTGGAAGTTCTTCAGTGCATCGAGCCTGGTGCTTATCTCGCTTGCTATGGACGCATATTGGTTTTGGTATATCTGGTGCATGTAGCGCAGCTCGTCCAACTGCTCGCCGCTCGATGACTGCGCGGCAGGCTGTGGCTTCTTCGGTGGATTCGATGGATTAATGTTTGGTGTTGCCATAAAAAACACTTCCTAGTATCAGGTATATCCTTTCTTTCACAACCTTTTTATAACCTCATCTGTTGAGCTTCAGAATCTCAGCAAGCGTCGGGTGTGAGAAGTAAGCGATGACATCATATGATGGGTCGATTAGCTCGACCATTTCATATTCTGCGCGCTTAATGAGGGTGAACCCCGGTTTTCCGAGATATTCTTTTTTGAATGTGCCGAAATCCTCTATTGTAAAATCTGCGTCTCCCCTCTCAGGCCGTTTTGGATCCGGCTTTCGTATTTTCAATAGCCTGAGAGCTCCTGCCGCTGTCTGGAGAGGAGAAATTTCAAAGACAGGACCGGTTGGCGTTTCTTGTGCGATTGAGCCAAGTTTGTGCGCCAACTTTGACATTTCTTCAAACTCAGCTATGCTGTGCGTGAAGATGCAGGCGTAGTTTACTGGTGCTTTTTTATCCAGTATATGCGCTGAACTCAGCTTCTGGGATTTCGCGACAACCTCCTTTACCAGCCCCATAAGCTGTTCGACATCCATATGTTCTCTCCTATTCGTTGAGCTCGAGGCCTTCCATTATGCGGGCCAGTTCAAAGCCGGTCGTGCTGTCACCGACGACTATCCCTTTGGAGTTCGCAACGACGGAGAGGCCAAGGCTGAGTGCTCCCGTATTCGCGGTCGTGCTTATCGAGTTGAAGCCCGTAATCCTGTCTACCTTTGCCTTCTGCGCGTCGGTGGCGTTGTTTGTTATCACAAGGCCCCGGTTCGTGAGTATATTGTTTGCCCCTACTGTCTTGAAACCGCCGATCTCATCCTTTACTGTCTCTACTCCGAGCGCATCACTTATGGATTGGACCGCTACAGCATCGAAGTCAGGATTGACTATGGCAATCTTGTCATTGGCGAGTATGTTATTGCCGACCGCATTCAGCCCGCTCTCGAGAACCGATATGTTTATGTCGAGGCTCTGCTCCTTGAGCATATGGATCTGCCTCTCCTCAACTAGATTGGAGAGGAGCATACCGTTCGAGTTCGCCTTTATGAACAGGCCTACAAGGGAGGTCCCGAAAGCAGGAAGAAAGACCGGATGCACACCAAGGTTCTTGCATATCAAGTCTTCATTGTGCTTTGTGACATCGTTGCCGAAGAACGCGTACTTGTCTGTTGCGCTGATGAATGCACCAAGATAATCGCTCCCTTTTATAGTGCATTTAGCAACGCCCATTCTATCACTAATAATACGAATAAATATTTAATAAACAGTCGCCTACTTGGCCTGCTTTGAGGATTCGCCTGGCTTTTGTTCCTGCTTCTTCGCTTCAGGCTTCTGTTGCGCCTTCTCCTTTCCCTCTTTCTGGGCTTCCTTTGCCGGCTGCTGCGCCTCTGGCTTCTCCTTCTTGGTTATCGAAAGGAGGGGTTTCTTTCCTTTCTTCTCCTCCTTTGGAGCCTCGGCTTTTCCCTCAGTATAAGGCAATACGTCTGCCGTGTCGGTCCCTATCTTGACCCTGACCTTGAGCGGCACCATCTTCCTCGAGTAATACTTGAATATCAGGTTGTTGAGGTCGTAGCCGATCTTGACATTCTCCGGATTTATCTTGGTGTAGTGCGCTATCCTTTCGCGCACATAGCGGCTGGCTTTTCTCGCCCTCTTTGTGCGTGGTTGCTTTACCAGGTATTTCCTCAGGTTTATCGTAATCAATCTCTCTGCCATATAATCACTATCTCTGTATCATCTATTCTCCAGATATTCGCATCTTAGTCCTTCTCCAATTCCTCTGGAAAAGGTTCTGCTGCACTCTCCTGTGCGTGCGGACGACCGCAAGCGTAGGCGTGCGCCTTCCCTGCTTTATCTTCTTTCCGAGCCTGATCTTCTTTAGCTGCGTTTTCTTCGACATCTTCCCACTTTGTTATCTCTCTTCTTCTCACTTGTGCTTGAACTCGATTTTTGATTCGGGTCTAGCTGTAACCTTCTGCAATATCATTATCAACTGCTCCTCTGTTATCTTTCCGTTTATCCTGTTGCCCTGCGCGAGCGATATTATGAGATTCACCAGCTGAGAATAAAGCTCGCGGTTCGCGGCCCTTATATTCATGAGCCTCTCATATGCATTCGGTGCAAGCAGCCTCTGCATCACTTCCTTCTTCTGCTGCTCGATCTGCGCAGCCTTGTACTGCTGCATTATCGCTTTCCTGAGTTTCTTCTGTTCAGGATCCTGCTGATCCTCTTCATAATCCATAAATATCCTTTTGGTCTCCTCCTTCTTAATCCTTCTTTATCTCCTTGCTGAGCTTGTCCAGGAACGACTTGCCCTGCGGGGTTATCACTCTCCCTCTCTTCGTCTTCTTTATGAGGCTGAGCTGCTCCAGCCCGTCAAATGCGTCCCTTATTATGCTTCCGCCGCTCTGCATGTGGTGGCGCCTGTGGACCACGTGCCCCTTTCGTGAGCCATACCTTGTCCTGAGCGTAGACACGCCAACGGGGCCGTTCACGTAGACCTGCCTGAGTATCGATGCGCTTCTAACCCAGTAGAAGTCAGGGTCTTCAGGAGGGCGCTCCTTGTCCGCGCCGCTCTTCGCATAGTTCAGGTAGTCGGGCTTCTTCATCTTCTCCTTGAGCTTTGCAGCAGCTAGCTTTACGAGCTCAGAGCCTTTAACTTCGAGTACATTAGCCATAAAATCATTCGATAAAAAGACTGTTTCTTTTGACGTAAAAGTAGTCTTTAAGGCACTAAATACTCTATCGAAAACCTATTAATACCTTTTGCTTTCAAATTCGCTTGCTTCCGGTAAACCACTGCAATGTATTAATAGCTTCTGATTGATTTATCAGTGTCGGATGCGGTATGGCAAGGGCAAAAGTCTCTATAATTGGTGCTGGAAGAGTAGGCTCAACGACCGCGCAAATCCTCGCTTACAAGGAACTATGCGACATAGTGCTCTGGAATAGGACAGCAGAGACTGCCGAAGGGATTGCGCTAGACCTCAACGAGAGCGCTCCCATATTCGGTTTCGATGTCAACATAGAGGGAACCGGCGACTTCTCTAGCATAAGCGGAAGTGAGATAGTGGCTGTCACTGTTGGCGCGCAGAGAAAGGAAGGGATGTCCAGGGAGGATCTCCTCGCCACGAACTCTGGGATATTGAGAGGCGTATGCGAGCAGGTCAAGAGGTATGCGCCGGAGAGCAAGCTGGTAGTCATAACGAACCCGCTGGACTCTATGGTTTTGCTTGCAAAGTCTGTCACCGGGTTCCCGAAGCAGAGGGTGATGGGCATGGCGGGGATACTGGACTCATCGCGATTCAGAGAATTTATAGCAAAGGAGCTGGGAGCGAGCGTCAGCGACATATCCGCGCTGGTGCTCGGAGGCCATGGCGACTTCATGGTGCCGCTCCCGAGATACACCACGGTTGGCGGGACTCCAGTAGATGAACTTCTCTCAAAGGAAAAGTTGGCGAAGATTGTCGAGAGGACGAGGAATGCCGGTGCTGAAATCATAAAGCTCGAGAAGGAGTCGAGCGCATTCTATGCTCCAGCCGCATCGCTTGCACTTATGATAGAAGCGATGTTGAAGGACAAGAAGATGACCCTCCCGTGCGCAGCGTACCTTGAGGGGGAGTATGGGATAAGGGATATCTTCATGGGCGTGCCAGTGGTGCTCGGCGCAAATGGGATAGAGAAGGTGGTCGAGTTGAAGCTGAAAGACGACGAGAAGGCTCTGGTAAAGCTGTCGGCAGAAAAGATAATGGGTTCGGTAAGAGGATTGAAATTGAATTGATGTTTTGGTGCTGCTATGGCAAATGGGAAACTACCTCCTGGATTCAAGAAGGGGCTTGAGGGCGTAATCGCGGGGGAATCAAAGATATGCAAAGTTGATGGGGAGAAGGGCAAGCTCTATTACAGGGGATACTCCATAGAGGACCTCGCCGTGAACTGCACTTTTGACGAAGTGACATACCTGCTTCTCGAAGGGAAGCTGCCTAACAGGGGAGAGCTTGCCAAATTTACGGAGGAGCTTTCATCCATGCGCGAGCTTCCCGCATACGTCGTGGAGATCCTTGAAGAGGTGGCGCACAAGACAACGCCGATGGAGGCGCTTAGGACAGCGGTAAGCTCTCTCGCAGGAGGCGACAAGGATGTCGAGGGCATCACTACGGATTACCATCTTGCACAGGGAAAGTCGATGGTTGCAAAATTCGCGACCATAGTGGCTTATTACAACAGGATAAACAACAAGATGAAGATAGTAAAGCCTGACCCGTCGCTTGGGCACGCAGCGAACTTCCTGTACATGGTCACAGGAAAAAGGCCGAGCGAGATAGAGGCAAAGGCAATGGACCAGGATCTTGTGCTGCACGCTGAACACAGCTTCAATGCGTCAACTTTTGCCGCTAGGATAACCGTTTCAACGCTTAGCGACATGTACTCCGCTATGACTACTGGTATAGGGGTGCTCAAGGGTCCACTGCACGGGGGAGCGAGCGAGGCTGTGATGGGGCAGCTGCAGGCAATAGGCTCTGTCGAGAACGTTGAACCGTATATCAAAGATACACTGTCAAAGCACCAGAAGATGATGGGCATAGGCCACAGGGTCTATAAGGTGTACGACCCCAGAGCGAAGATACTGAAGAAGACAGCAGAGCGCTTCAGCAAGGCGATGGGAGACATGAAGTGGTATGACATCGCTGACAAGATAGAGCAGGTGATGTTCAGGGAGAAGAAGCTCTATCCGAATGTCGACTTCTTCTCATCGATTATCTACAAAGGTCTCGGCCTGCCGCTGGAGCTTGACTCGCCGATATTCGCCATCTCAAGGGTATCTGGATGGTCTGCGCATGCGCTCGAGCAGTACGAGGACAATAGGCTGATAAGGCCAATCGACTACTATACTGGGCCGGTCGACTTGAAATTTATCCCGATAGAAAAGAGGAAGTGAGCGCTTGGCATACAAGATAACACTCATCCCCGGCGACGGAATAGGTCCTGAGGTTTCCGGAGCCGCGCAGGCGTGCGTGGATGCTATTGCGCGAAGGTTTGGCTTCGGTGTAGATTGGGAGGAAATGCCGGCGGGCGAAGAAGCTGAAAAGAAGCACGGAAGCGTGCTTCCGAAGAAAACGCTGGCTTCGATAAGAAAGAACACGGTTGCGCTGAAAGGCCCGATTACTACGCCTGTCGGGTCTGGTTTCAGGAGCGTGAACGTGGAGTTGCGGCAGAAGCTGGACCTCTTCGCAAACGTAAGGCCGGCAAAACTCCTTCCTGGAGTCGAATCGAAATACTCCGGCGTAGATCTGGTAGTTATCAGAGAGAATACCGAAGACCTGTATGCCGGTATAGAGTTCGATGAGGGAAAGAAAGCGACAATCGATCTTATCTCGTTCGCGAAGAAGAACACAGGGAAGACGATAAGGAAGGACAGTGCGATATCCCTAAAGCCGATATCCGTATTCGGCAGCAGGAGGATAGCGAAGTTCGCTTTCGATTATGCGAAGGCCAACAGAAGGAAGAAGGTAACAGCCGTGCACAAGGCGAACATAATGAAGTATTCCGATGGTCTTTTCCTAAAGACTGTGCAGGCCGTGGCAAAAAAATATCCATCGATCACGTTTGAGGACAGGATAGTGGACAACATGTGCATGCAGCTTGTGATAAAGCCAGAGCTGTACGATGTGTTGGTTTGTCCGAATCTTTACGGCGACATTGTGTCAGACCTCTGTTCCGGATTGGTCGGCGGGCTTGGGATAGCGCCGAGTGCAAATATAGGGGAAAAATACGCAGTTTTCGAGCCGATTCACGGAAGCGCGCCAAAGCATGCGGGGAAGGACGAAGCAAACCCGACAGCGTGCATACTAAGTGCAGCTATGATGCTTGGTCATATAGGCGAGAACAAGGCCGCTGTCGCACTCGAAGAAGCGGTGGTGGAAGTGATAAAGGAGGGGAAGAAGGTCACATATGACCTGAATCCAAGAAGGCATGTTGGCACTAAGGCGATGACAGAGGAAATAATCAGGAAGATAGGTGAGAGCGCTTGACTATAGCCAGAGACATCGCAAAGTACGTAAGCTCTGTCAGCTTCAGCGACCTTCCAAAAGAAGCAGTGCACAGCGCAAAGAGATCGCTGGTTGACACGTTCGGGTGCGCGATTGGCGCATTCAATGCCGAGCCCGTAAGGATAGCAAGAGCGACGCTCAAGGATATAGAGTCTAGATATTCCGCAACCTTACTGGGAACTCACTACAAGACAGATGCATCGTTCGCAGCATTTGTAAACGGGACAATGGCAAGATATTTCGATTACAACGATACATACGATGGAAAGGAGTTCTCACATCCCAGCGACAATATATTCCCAATCCTTGCGGTAGTAGAGGCGCAGAAAGGTACGGGGAAGGACGTGATTCTAGGCATAACGCTAGCGTATGAGCTGCAGTGCAGACTGGCTGATGCAGCGAGCCTGTGGAAGCACGGCTGGGACCATGTAACATATGGATTGGTCTCTGTCAGTGCCGTTGCTGCGCGGCTTATGGGATTAAGAGAGGAAAAGATAGAGCAGGCGATAAACATCGCGCTCAATTCGCATATTACGATGAGGCAGGTGAGGGCCGGAGAGCTCTCGATGTGGAAGGCTCCTGCATTTGCCAACTCGGCAAGGAACGCCATATTCGCAGCCGAGCTCGCCAGGAATGGTATGACAGGACCTTCTCCCGTCTTCGAGGGTGAGAACGGGTTCTGGAAGTTGGTGAGCGGCAGGTTCAGCCTCGATACGAAAAAGTTTGGGAACAGGAGGAACAGATTCAAGATCGGGCAGAACCTCTTCAAGTTCTATCCGGCCGAAACGCGCGCGCAAACCGCGATATCCTGTGCAATCGAAGCCGTAAAAAATGTCGCTGGCGTTGATGCGATAAAGAGAGTTGTAGTGGAAACAAACGAAGCCGGATACAAGATACTCGGGAAAGACCCAGAGAAGTGGCATCCCTTAACAAAGGAGACCGCAGACCACAGCCTGCCTTATCTTGTTGCCGTTTCACTCCTTGATAAGGATGTGGACCTTTCTTCAACGAGCGAAAGGCGGATAGGCGATAGGAAAACTTTGAATCTTATGAAGAGGATACAGGTAGCAGAAAACAAAAAGTACACCGCTCTATTCAACAAAGGCGGGACCGTGAATGCTGCTGGAATACGGATTGTCTTGAAGGATGGAAGCAGTATCCACAAAGAGCAGATTTACTCGAGAGGGCATCCAAAGAATCCAATGAGCGACGAGGAGCTCGCTGAGAAATTCATTGACCTATCCTCAGATGTGATGAGCAGAAGCAGAGCGGAGTACATCCTTGAAACGATATGGAAAATTGAAAAGATGGACAGTATCGACCGGCTCTTTTCAATCGCCGTGCTATCC
This sequence comes from Microcaldota archaeon, assembly GCA_021827605.1. Lineage (GTDB taxonomy): Archaea > Micrarchaeota > Micrarchaeia > Micrarchaeales > Micrarchaeaceae > JAJZYD01. Next base: position 29,878 of record JAKAVF010000024.1, on the reverse strand, counting down.
TAGCCCTAGTGCTTGTAAGAAAACTTCTGGCCCTTCCAGATATCGCGGTCTCCCCAGTACCCGAGCCGCCATGCATTGTATTCGGTAATCTGCGTGTGGTCTATAAACAGGTTAACGTCCTTTCCTATGTGCTTTAGGTACCATTTGAACACTTCTGGATCAGCAGCTTCGAACATCCATAGCCCATAGCCAAATTCCGAAATCAGCTTCTTTATTATATCAGTCCTCCACTTTTCAGGAGGGAGATCCTCTGTTATGCCTTCCGACTCCATCATTATCTCTTTCGCGCCAGCGCGGATGTGCATTTTTGCCTCTTTAATCGCTTCGCTGATTGGCTTCATCTCCGTCTTGTAGCCAACTATGTGCGTGCCTGCGCCAGCGCCTTTCATGAGCGTTATCTCAGGCTTCGGCCTCAGGCCTATGCTCCTTACCTTCTTTACCATTGCAACCTTGTCCTCAAGGGTCATGCTGGTCACAAATCCGTTTGATATCTCGATCACATCGAAGCCAAGGTCCTTGCATTCATCGAAATATGCATCGACCGCTTTAGAACCATCTACCGTAACTCTCTCAACAAACCCGCCTGTGGAAACATAGACGTCATAATCGTGCGCCATCTTGATTATTTCTCTGACTACGCTCTTTGGAAGCAGCTTATGGGTGCCACATGCAAACTTGAGGCCGTCGAAGTATTCGCTCCAGGTTTCAAGGACTTCTTTTATGTAGGTCCTTGTCACTACAGAGCTGTAATACGGGATTCTTACCTCTGTTTTCCAGCTTTTTCTGGGCTTCGGCGGCAACTCCAGCGTCTTTACGTATTTGTATGCATGCTCTATCTTTTCCATTCAGTCAACCCTGCTTTTTCCTTGCCCATTAACTTTCTTTATTGCATCTTCAAGTATATTCAACCCGCGATCAAGATTATTTTCCCCGATCGTTATTGGAGGTATAATCCTTATTGTTGATTCCCCCGCAGGCAGGGCGATAAGCCCGTTGTAGAAGCACTCCTCCAGCACCGCCTCCCTCTCTTTCACGGCAGGCACCTTGTTTTCCTTATCTTTTACCAATTCCAGCGCGGTCATCATCCCGATTCCTCTAACATCACCGACTATCTCATACGAATCCTTCATCTGCTCAAGTCTTTTCATTATCTTCCTGCCATTCTTCTTAACCGTTGATTCAATCTTTCTTCTGTTCTTCATTACGTACTTCAGCGATGTATTTGCTGCCGCAATCACTGCAAGGTTTCCGCCAAATGTGCCCGCATGCGACCCTGGTGGCGTGTCGCCGAGCTCTTTCTTTGCTATTGTAGCGCCGAGAGGCAGTCCGCCTCCGATTGCCTTTGCCATCGTATAGATATCTGCAGTCACTCCGAAGTGCTCCATTGCAAGGAACTTTCCGGTCCTCATGTATCCGGACTGTACTTCATCGGACACAAGCAGGATACCGTTATCCGTTGCAAGTTTCCTCAACTCTCTCATGAATTTTACAGGTGGCACGATGTAGCCGCCCTCCCCCTGCACCGGCTCTATGAAAATTGCAGCTATCTCCTTCGCCGAGTAAGTACGTTGGAAGATGTTCCTTTCTATGTAATCGATTGATGCGTTTGCGCAATCCTCCGCGTTGTCTGTGCCGAATTCGCACCTGTATGGATTGGGATAAACCGCGTGCACCACATTCGGGAATGGTCCAAAGCGCTCCCTTTGCGCGATCTTTGTAGAGGTAAGCCCGAGGGCGCCTATGCTCCTGCCATGGAATGCATTGAAGAACCCCATTATATAGCTTTTCCTCGTGAACAGCCTTGACAGCTTTATCGCGTCCTCATTCGCCTCTGTGCCTGAATTAGAGAGGAAAACCCTGCCGAATCCTTTCGGCATCATCTTGACAAGATTCTCAGCGAACTCGACTGGCAGCTCTGCGTAGTAGTCAGTGAACGCAGAGTGCATCAGCTCATCGACCTGCTTCTTTATCGCATTCCTTATTGCTGCATTCCCATTCACGCCAAAGTTGTATATGCTTATGAAGCTTGAGAAATCTATGAACTTGTTCCCTTCCGCATCGTACGCAAAGTCGCCGCGTCCGCTCTTTGCCACAAACGGATAGTGTTCCCTTGTAGTGGTGAACATCACGTTCCTGTCTCTCTTTATGATGTCCATCGTCTTTTTCGTTATCCTTATCTTTGTCATTTTTTCGCCATCCTGTATTTCGAGTACCTGTACAAAGCGGAAAGCGCTGACGCGGCAGAATCCGGCGACTCATAGACCGGGACGCCCATCTCTTCCATGACCGATATATGGGACCTGGTATAAGCACCTCCGGTGCTCACCGCAACAAGCGGCTTCGCCTTGATTGCAGCATATTTTGCTACCATCGAAGCGACTTTCTCGTCGGCGCCAGGCGTCTGGAAAAGGGTTATGACCATAAGCGCATCCACGTTCGGGTCAGCGCTCAGCAGCTCAAGTGCGTCGGAGTATCTCTTGTCATCAGCATCACCCCCTATGTCCATAGGCAAGCGTATGTTTACTATAGAGGGCATAACCTTCCTGAGAGAATCCCGTGTCTGCTTGGTGAGCTCTGGAAATACAAGGCCATTCTGGTATAGCGCATCTGTGGCGAGCACGCCATGGCCGCCACCGTTTGTTATCACTGCCACACGGTTGCCTTTCATCAGCGGCTGCGTGTCGAACACCTTTGCGAAGTAGAGCAGTTCCTCGAGATTGTTTGCCTGCACGAATCCGTACTGCGTGAAGACTGCCTTGTAAGCCTCGTTGCTGCCTGCAAGAGAGGCGGTGTGCGAGTGCGCGGCTGCGGCTCCTGATTCTGTTGTTCCGCCCTTCAGTATCACGATCGGCTTCTTCTTTGTCACCCTTGATGCGACTTCTATGAACTCCTTCCCACGCTTTACGCCTTCAAGGTAGAAAGCTATGACTTTTGTGTCGCTGTCTCTGCCAAGAAATTCGAGAATATCGACTTCATCGACTACTGCCGCATTCCCATAAGATATAAAGCGCGCCAGGCCTAGCCCTTCCCCGCTTATCAGGTCAAGAGTCGAGCTGCCTACCGACCCACTCTGCGAAACAAAGCTGATGCTGCCAATCTTTGGCCGGTCTATCTTGAAGGTGGGCAGGAAGAGGGTATCACTCCTTGACCTTGGATCCATTATGCCAAGGCAGTTTGGCCCTATGACCGGGAGTTTGTACTTCCTCGCAATTGCTATCAGCTTTTCCTGCAGGTCTGACCTCCCAACCTCAGAGAACCCGCTTGAGACTATGACCACACCCTTCACTTTGGCCTTACCGCACTCATCCAACGCCTGCGGCACGAACTCCGCAGGGATTGATATGACTGCGAGGTCTATGCTCCTCCTTACTTCAAGGATGCTCTTGTAGGCAGTCTTGCCGAGTATCTTGCCGCTGGAGCTGATGTTGACTGGGTATATCTCGCCTTGGAATCCCGAATCCAGGTAATTCTGCATGATTACGGCGCCGACTTTACCTGACTTCTCCGAAGCTCCGATTATCGCCACGCTCTTCGGGTGCATCATCGCACTGAGATCCGCATAGTTTGTTTTCAACATATCACCATATTGTCCATCCTCCGTCAACAGATATTGTCTGCCCCGTTATATAATCAGAAGCGTGAGAGGCCAACAGGAGCACAACGCCCTTTAGATCATCTGGCTTACCCAGCCGGTGCAGTGGATTTAGGGATTCAATATACCTCATTACCTTCTTGTCGTTGAATATGTCCTTTTTTGTGGACTCGCTGGGGAATGTGCCAGGAGCTATTGTGTTAACATTTATCCCAAATTGTGAAAACTCAACAGCAAGGCCGCGCGTGAGATTTACTACCCCGCCTTTTGAGGCATAGTAAGCTGGCATGTACCAGCCTTTTGAAGCGATGATTCCGAGGACGCTTGAAAGATTTATTATTTTACCGTAATGCCTTTTTGCCATGTATTTCCCTGCCTCCCTTGACATGATGAAGCAGCTATGCAGGTTCTTTTCCACTTCTTTGCTAAACCTTTCTTTGCTGATTGTGAACGTAGGCTGGTCCGTCGCAGTTACTCCAGATGTACCAACGTTGTTGACAAGGATATCTATCTTGCCGTAGGTTTTGAATACAGACGCGCAGAACCTTGATGCCTGCTTTTCGTCGGTAACATCCACCACCTCGTAAAATACCCTTACATTGTATTTCTTCTTGAGAGCGTCTGCAAACTTCCTTAATGGGGCGGCCCTCCTTGCGCACAGCGCCAATTTTGCACCTTTCGAAGCAAGGGTCTCGGCAAATACCTGGCCCAAGCCGGCTGATGCGCCCGTTACAATCGCAACTTGATTACTCAGGTCAAAAAGTTTGTCGACGTCCATTCATTTCACTCTCTGCCTCTCTTCCCCAAACAGCCCATTGTTGAAGTAGAAGAGCCTTGCCGTGTTGACCTTGAAAAACTTCCATTCTGGATTCCTGCTCCTGAAGTATTTCAGCGTCGCGCCATCCCACTTGACTAGCCTACCGAAGTAGGTCTTGTACGCCTTAAGGATGTTAAGCGTCCCTTTCACGATTTCGACCCTCCCTTCAAGCTGGACTCCTATTTTTGGGCCTGCCACTTTTTGCACAGTAGTATAAATCGCGACTGCAATCCTGCTGTTGCGCGCTATGTTTTTCATATGGCGCGAAGACGTGCTCGAAACAAAGTAAAGGTTGAAGTCCTTGTCATATGCAAATGCTACTGGGCTAGCCCATGCTGAGCCATTTTCAGAGGTTGCAATAGTGCAATAGTATGTTGATTCCATGCACTTTCTCACTAGTTCCTTTAGCTTTGCCATTTTTTCACTCCAGCATTCTCAAGTCTACGGCGTCATATGTGCCATCGTGCAGTATTATTGGGTTTAGGTCAAGCTCCTTCATTTCGCTGGCGGCGAACATCCTCGAAACTTTCAATAGAAGCTCTTCCAGCATCTTTGATGACTTTTCATCCGGCGCGATTATCTTCCTCGACTTCAGCTGCTCCAGCATCGATCTTGCATCGTACCTTGTTATTGGGCATGTCCTCAATGCGAAATCCTTGAATGTCTCAACGTAGATTCCTCCAAGGCCCAGCAGCACCATCTTCCCGAACTGCGGATCAGTATTTCCTCCCAATATTATCTCTATGCCGTCTTTCACCATCCTCTGTGCGAGTATCTTGTAGGGTTTGAATCTCGCCGCTTTCTTTGAGAGTGCATTGAACGCGTTTCTTATCTCCTTGTCCGTGGACAGATTAAGGACGACAAGCCCGCTCTTTGTCTTGTGGAGCGCCTTATTTGTTAGTGCCTTCAGGACTATTGGGTCATTATCCGCAAATTTTATTGCTGCTTCAGGAGAGGAAACGTACCTGCTCTCTATCGACCTTATCTTATACCTGTTCAGAAGGCGCTGCGCCTTGTCGTAGTCAAATAGAACCGCCACTCACACCACTAGAACAGATAAACAGCAACCTTATTTATTCCTTTTTATCGCAAGCCTTATGATGAATGGTAGAGCACAAAGCGCGATAGAGTACCTCACCACTTACGTATGGGCGCTCATACTAATCTCTATAGTTGCTGTAATACTTTTCTTTTTTAGCGGATACGGAAATGTTCCACCTTCAGGAATAGGCGGCGCGTGCGTTGCATTCAGACCGAATGGTCCTGGAACGCTGCCAATCTTCCTGCAGGGAGTATGCAATGATGCAGAGCCTAAGTACGTAGCCAGCCTCTTGAGTCCGACATCCGCTATTGACACCCCATTGGCATTTTCCAGCAATACAATAGCGACTACGGTATCTGCATGGGTGAAGATAAATGAAACAGCTGGGAATCACCCGGTAATAAGCTCCACATGGACGCTTGCGGAGAATGGAGGAGAGCTCTGGTTCTACGCGTGCACCGGCGGTGGGTTCACAAACGGAAGCAGCTTCCATGCCGGAAGCATACAGAACAACACATGGGCGCACGTAGTTGTAACGCTGGCACCGACCACACCTCCTAACGAGAATGTTACACTTTACATCAACGGAGTAAAATCAATGAGCAACACTACCGTGAGCGGGCTGTCTGTAGGGAGTGACTATCTAATAGGCAGTTCTGTGACTTGCGGGGCAGGGCAGTTTAATGGATATATTGCGAATATGCAGATTTACAACACTGTGCTTTCGCCAAGCCAGGTCAGAGCATTATTTGAACAGGGAATAGGTGGCATTCCAATCTCAATAAATAGCCTTAGCGCATGGTACCAATTCAACGGAGACACGACGGATTACAGCGGAAATGGCGAGAATGCAACAGCATCCTCGTCTACATTTACGCAGAGCTGGCAGTCGGGTTACAATTGATATTATGCCTGTTGGCGGAGGCAGCGTGACAGTGCTGGTCAGCGGACAGATAGACCCATTTTCCCTTGCTGTTGACAACGCGAATGTATATTGGACAGAATACAATGGCTATACGGGCGGTATCTCTTCCGTGCCGATAGCAGGAGGCAGTGTCGCCCTGTTTGCCTTGACCTGAATATTCCCCATATGGCATGGCCGTCGATAATACAATCTCTTACTGGGCGGACTATACTGGAGGTACAATAGACAAAATCGCAAAATGAGAACTAATCCTGTTGCAGTCTTACTTTAGGCAGTTTATAGATAACCAGCCCAGAAAGCCAAGCCGAGTACGACTATTACTACTATTATTACCACAGCGATAGCCATATTGCGGGTCTTTGCGCCTTTCGACTTCTTAATCTTCTGTTCTACCTCTTCTGGAGACATTTGTGCTACAGTGGGTTCTGGCTGTTCTCCTCCAGGCACACCCTCCATTGCAGCTTGGTCCTGTGCCAGCAACTCCTCCTGGATCGGAACTGCTCCCGCCATCGGCGCGCCTGCTCCGCTTGCGCCCGGTGCAGCCATCGTCGGCTGTACCTGCGGCTTCGGCTTGACAGGCATGCCTGCCTTGACCTGTTTGAAACCCTTCTCAGTTAACATGACAGAGACTGCGCCGCTCCTGAACTCATAGGTAACGAAGTCCTGCTGCGCAAGTTTGAATAAGTGCATTGCTAAGTCCCGTGGTCTGACATTAATGCCAGCACCTATATCGTTTGGCGTGGTCTTCCCGTTGGAGACCTGTGTTATTACGGCAAGGTCAAGATGGTCGAAGTCCATGTTCGCCTTAGTGTTAGCCTCATCGATGAGCTGCTTGCCGGTGTCTGTTATGGTTATTATACTCTGGCCTGGGAGCGCCGTATTGAAGGATATGAGCTTCTTCTGCGAGAGAGTAGCAGCAATGTTCGCACCGTCAAAGTAAGAGGAGTTGAGCATCCCGCCGAACCGCTCCATGGTGGTGTCAGGCTTTATTTTGAGCAGTGAAGCTAAATCGAAAAAATTGATTTCATCAGGCATAGCATTCGAAACATATTGAAAGCTAAGATTTATATACATTCTATAGGCAATCCGATTAGGTGGATCCGTGAGGGACTATTGGTCGCTTTCAGGCGAAAAGGAGAGAAAATACTTCTTCGGCAAACCGAACGAGGCAGTACCGGCACTGGTCAGGGAAATGAAGAGAAAGGGAATGAAGAGGGTGCTTGACATAGGTTGTGGTTTCGGAAGAAATTCGGTATACTTCATTGAAAATGGACTGGATGCATATGGGTTTGATAATTCCGAAATTGCGGTCAAGGCGCTTAGGAACAGGCTGAAAGAAAAGGGAATGACGATGCACCTGGCTCTCCACGACAGCAGCAAAAAGTTCCCTTACAAGGATGGATTCTTTGATGCAACAATCTCAATATCAGCAATCCATCATTCGACATACAAGAATCTTAAGAGGATTGCAAAGGAGATTGAGCGCGTTACGAAAATTGGCGGGCTGCTGCTGATAACTGCACCAACCTATAACTCAAAATACAAGAAATCGGAGGCGAACAGGTTCAGGAGGATTGGGCATAGGAATTACATTCCATTGGAAGGAGTAGAAAAAGGCGTTCCGCACTTCTATTTCGATGAAAAAAGCGTGAAGCGCCTCTTTGGCGGCTTTGATGTGAAGATAAGGAGGGTAGTGAAGGAGAACAAGCTTGACACAGGAAGGATTGCGCTGTTCCTCTACATAACAGGGGCCAAAACCGGCTCCCCGCAGCATCCGACTCAAAAGAGCTAAAAGCTCTGGGCTCTTCATAGTAGTCATAGTGTTTTCGATGCAATTGAAGTTCTATGGAGGCGCACAGGAGGTTGGTAGATCTGCAATCCTCATGAAGGATGACAGGAGCCTGCTTTTTGACTTTGGCGTAAAGCTCGACCACAGGATGGAATTCCCCGTCGGCTCACCGAAGGCCGATGCGCTGATAGTCAGCCATGCGCACCTCGATCATAGTGGGTTTTCCCCAGGCCTCTACAACGAGAACCTCATACCAAGCTTCGGGACCCAGCCTACGCTGAGGCTGTCCAACCTCCTTCTTGACGACTCGCTCGGTATAGCGAAGAAAGAGCATACAAAGCCGCAGTTCTCGAATAGGCAGCTGAAGGAGTTCATCAACAGGTACATAAGCATGGATTACCACCACGTCACGCACTTTGGGAACTTCGATATTGAATTCTTCGATGCTGGGCACATCTGCGGCAGCTCGATCTCGCTTGTGGAAAGGATGCAGGCAAAGGATTACAGGCGCGTAGTCTATACCGGAGACTTCAAGCTGTCGCCCCAGCTTCTGCACAAGGGTGCTGAGGTTGTGAAGAGCGACGTGCTGATCATCGAGTCGACATACGCGACGAGGGAGCACCAGGACAGGAAGAAGGTAGTGAAGGACTTCATAGATGGTGTGAAGAGAGTGGTCGACAACGGCGGGACAGCGCTCGTCCCGGCATTTGCGGTCGGCAGGAGCCAGGAACTTCTTGCGCTCCTCTACCAGCACGACCTAGCACAGTACACCTTCTTCGATGGAATGTCAAAGGACGCAACGCAGATAGTGCTGAACAGCCCAAATTACATAGCGAACTACGACCTTCTTTCAAAGGCTGCGATGAACGTCAATTGGATTACGGAAAGGGACGAGCGAAAGGAGGCGCTCAATGGCCCATCGGTCATCCTCACAACCGGGGGAATGCTGCATGGCGGTCCAGTTCTCGATTACATAACAAAGCTTGGTCCGAATTCGGAGATATTCCTTACCGGCTATCAGCAGGAAGGCACAAACGGAAAGACGCTGATGCAGGACGGGACAATAATAATCCAGGGGGTGAAGCACAGGATTCCGCAGCCGGTCAGCTTCAACGACTTCTCCGCCCACGCAGGGATGAGCGACCTCTTCGAATACGTTAAGAGGAGCGACCCAAAGGCGGTGGTCTGCGTGCATGGTGATGAGGATAACACGATATCGCTTGCAAGTGCGCTGAAGGAGGAGGGCTTTGCCGCATATGCTCCGAAGATCGGAGACTCGATAAAATTCGACTGATTGCTTCTACTCGTCTATTTTCAGGAAATCTAGATAAGCCTTGAACATTCCCCCGTTCCTCAGGTCGTTCAGCAGGCCAATTGCCCTCTCTATATAGAAATTATTCAGCTTTATCGCGGTCTTGACCGGGCTGTCTTTCCCGTGCGCCTCAAAGACGGAGACTATGTTCGGCCTCGATCGCGACGAGTCTGAAGTTGTGCTCTTTCTCGATTCCTCGTTTATGCCGAGATGGTTCATTATGTCATCCCGCAGCTGGAAGGAATATCCCATGTTCATGCCGATTTCATAGAGGGCCTGCCTTTCACCGGATGAGATGCAGTCTGCGACAACGCTTGCAGAGACTCCCATCAGGGAAGCGGTCTTGAGCTGCGCTATCTTGAGATAGGAATTCAGATCAAGCGAGACCTGCTTCGACTGCACCATTATATCTATCGTCTCCCCGGCGCACATGTCCATTGAGGCTTCAGACGCCCTCCTGACCGCGATTGGCCCATAGGCGCTTGCCAGCTGTATCGCCTTCGCTATGAGCGCATCACCTGCCAGTATCGCCTTCTCAGTCCCGAATTTTATGTGGACCGCTTCCCTGCTCCTCCTGATTGAGTCCATGTCCAGTATGTCATCATGAATGAGGGATGCGGTGTGCAGGAGCTCTATCGCAACGGCAAGATCAACGTATTCCTTCGGGTCCTCTCCGAGAAGGAGAGCTGAACTGAATACCAGGCCTGGCCTGACCATCTTTCCCGGGCTTTTCAGAAGATGTGTGGATGCCTCATAGAGTTCTTCGTTGACGAACTCTTCCTTGCTGAGCTGCTTTATCCTCTTTTGCGCAAGTGAGAGAGCTGAACGCACCCCCGATGGAACGAGAACCCCCTTATTGATACGAATAGCTAGCGGGCGCAAAATACCACAGAAGTTATTTGCTAGAAAGGGATTTATATTTGCCCATGTCGTTAGACGATGTCAAGTGCTGCAGCTATTACCGGAAGGATTATCGTCGCATCCCCGTCTATAGTGGTATATTTCGCCTTCTCTTTGACCTTGCCCCACGAGACCGCCTCTGTGAGCCTGGCGCCTGACAGGCTGCCGTCGTATTGAGATGCTGTGGTTATGTAGACAGCGTAGTCGAGGCCGTCCTTGAACTGGTTCCACCAGATGACGTGGTGCTTGCTTATCCCGCCGCCGAGCATCAGCGCTCCGGTTACCTTGTGGTCGAATGCGATGTTGCTGAGAGCTGCCTCATCCTTTATCAGGTTGAGCTTGAAGTCGTTAGTCTGCGCGAAGTAGACCATCTGAGTGCCAAAGGAGCCGTCCAGTATGCCGGGCGCATAGACAGGCACGTTGTGCAGGTATGCCTGCCGCAGTATCGAATTCTCGTCCTTGATTCGCTTTCCGAACTCGCGTGCGAGATCGCTAGCGCTGAATTCAGTCGGATGACCCTTTTCTGAATATATCTCCTTCATGACCTTCGTGAATGCCTCTTCTACCTTAGGTCCATATTCGTCCTTGTCTATGAAGACATTGCCCAGCCTGTACACCCCGGCCTTGTGCATATAGTTGTCGTCAATCTCAAAGGTGCCTATGTTGTACACCCCTCCAACCGCTCTGGCTATGTCATGGTCAAAGGTCCCGCAGGTGGTGATTATAGCATCGAAGTGCTTCACCATGCTGGCGAGAACGCCCCTGAGCCCAGTGGAAACGAGGTCTGCGGGGAAAGAGAGGAAGTTGAACGATTCCTTGTCACTTATCATGTTCCGCAGGGCGTCCACTCCCTCAACCATGTGCTGGCCCGAGAATCCGCCCATCTTCCTCATTTCTTCTATGAGCTCGGATACTTTCATGCCCTTCTTGAGCTTTATATCCTTTATCTTGCCCTTCAGCAGCTTTTCCTTATCGCTCATCTTCACACCTGATCCACAGGTAATTCATGACGCAAGAGATATAAATACAGAGCATATCGCGTTAGAGGTCGAAAGCTGGCAGTTCATCTACGGTTGGTCTGCCTGGCGCTCTTCTGCTTCTCAATGTAGCTTGTCAACGCATTCAGAGCTCTGCTCGCATCAACAAGTGCGCTTGCGAACTCCCTTGCATTCGACTCCAGAGTCTTCATTACGTTTGGATTGGTTACCATTGTGTCTATGAAGGACCGCAACTGCTCGAGCGATCCGGCTCCGTACTGCCATATGCCGTCTATTCTGCCTGCAAGGCCCTTCAATGCAGCTGGAATCGGAGCGTGGGCAAGCCTGCCCATTGCAGTCGAGAGCGCTTCCTCATATTTCTCCCTGCGTTCATCGCCGTTGAAGTACTGTACGCTATACCTATGGATTTCCTCCTCTGCCATGAAGGCTGCGCTTCGAGGCTGAGGAGCTGGAGGTGGCGGAGGCGGGAGCGGTGCAACGACCGCCATTGGCTTGGCGCCATCTGGACTGTTGGCTGCTGTAGCATACCTCTCTATCAATATGGCTGCACTGAGCAGCCTGCCGGCGATAAGCGCTTCTGGCGCTGATCCATCGCTGACGCTGATCCTTGCAATAGAGTCTCTCAACTCGCTGATCGTTCCGCTTCCATCCGATAAGTCGATGCCGAAAGCCGTGCCAATGCTAGCTCTTATGAATCCGTCCATGTGGCCAAGCAGTGAGCGGCACGAGGCTTCATCGCCCTTATCGTGATAGGCGAGAGCGTCAGAGAATGTTTGTTTTGCACTGTTCCAGAGCGGAAGGAACCGTTCCGCTTCCTTTGGCGCGCTCTCGCTGAAGATGCACCTTATCTCATCAAGATCCGATGCAGTAGCTTTGCCCACTTCTATTTTTCGTGTTTCCACAATAGAAAGGTGAGTTATTCTTGATATTTAAGCCTCTCGGTTTTTGACTTACTTCAACATACCTTTTACGATTTTGGCCCCTTCCTGCAAGGTGAGGTTCTCTTCCCTGAAACTTCAATATAGATTTATATCCCTTTGGAAAGAAATAGTAGCAGCGACCACAGGTAGTTTTCATGGCAGTTCCAGGCAATCTCAGTCCTGATGACGAGGAGATTCTCCGTTTCATAGAAAGCGCGAAGCCTAAGATCTACGTAGTAGGCACAGGCGGCAGCGGCAGCAACACTATTTCAAGGCTATCCAGCATAGGAGTGCAGGGCGCAACGCTCGTAGCGATGAACACTGATGCACCGCACCTGGTCAAGACAAAGGCGGAGAGGAAGCTGCTTCTCGGGAAAAGGCTGACCAAGGGACTGGGCGCAGGCAGCGACATAAGAGTAGGCGAAGAGGCTGCCATGGAAAGCAAGGACGAGATAAAGCATCTTCTCGGAGATGCGCAGCTCGTATTCATCACATGCGGGCTCGGAGGAGGGACAGGGACAGGATCAATCTCTACGATTTCGCACCAGGCGAAGGAGGCCGGTGCGCTCACTGTTGCTATAGTAACGCTTCCGTTCTCGAGCGAAGGAAAGATGAGGATGAAGAATGCGCTTGAGGGGCTTTCAAAGCTGAAGAAGGTTACAGACACGGTAATTATAATCCACAACGACAAGCTCCTTGCTGTGGCTCCAGACCTTCCGCTCAACATGGCTTTCAGGGTATCGGACGAGGTGCTCGCCGGCGCGACAAAGGGGATAGTCGAGATGGTGACGAAGCCTGGAATGGTTAACATTGACTTCGCTGACCTCAGGAGCGTGCTAAAGGACGGCGGCTACGCTGTCATCGGCTCTGGAGAAGGGATAGCCACGCAGAATGGAGCGAGCAGGGCGATTGTCGCTCTCGACAACGCTGTCAAGAGCCCGATGCTGGATGCGAACTTCGGGTCGGCGAAGAAGGCGCTTGTCAACATAGTCGGAGGCGAGAGCCTCACTCTCAGAGAGGCTGAATCCGTGTTCCAGGAAGTTGCGAGCAGGATAAGCGGTGATGCGCTGCTCAAGTGGGGCGCCAGGATAGATACAGAGATGCAGAAGGATGCGCTAAGGGTCATGCTTGTCGTCAGCGGTGTAGATTTCCCGGACTATACGGACAATGGACTAGCAAAGAAAATCAAGCAGGCAGAAGAGGTCGACCTAGATGACGTTTTTGCAGAAGAGCTGGCGTCGAAAGGGTAAGCGAGAGACTTCTTAGCCAATCTCTTTTAAAAGCGTTACTTCTTTGCAGAAGTCGCTGTTTGTGCTGGCTTCTCTTGTTTCTTCTCCTCTTTCTTTTCTTCCTTCTTCTCGGTCATTTTCTCCACCGTCGGCTTCACCGCCTTCGCAACGGCTGGCCCAGAAACAAGCTTTCTGTTTGGCTTCCTTCGCATCACTACTCCGTTCTTGAAGCATGCATTTGAGCAGTAGAATGCGGTATCGCCTATCCTATGGACGTACATAAGGCCCGTGCCCTTCTTTATCTCCGTTGAACAATAAGTGCACTTCATGAAACCAGCTTACTTTACCTTTATCTCCCTTGCTTCTCTGCTTGTATCTGGAAGCCTTACAATATCGCCGACCTTGACAGGCCCGATCATGTTTCTCCTTATTATCCTGCCCTTGTCCTTTCCCTCAAGGATCCTGCACGAAACAGTATAAATCTCTCCGTAAATGCCGGTCTTCGTCGTCTCGTTCATCTCGACTATCTCGGCAAGAAATCCCGAGAACTGCGGCTGGCCCTCGTGCTGTTGCCTCTGGGGTTGTGCCTGCACCGCAGCCTTTGGTGCTTCGGACTTCGATGGTTCGTCTGCCATTTATATCAGCGTTTTCCCTTTCATTTTTCCCTTATTATTCCTTCTTTGCTGTCGCAGCAGCTGCCTTCTCCTTCTTCGGTTCTGCCGTCGCCTTCTTTTCCTCCTTCTTCACTGAAGGCGCAGACGCCGGAGCGACTCCTGTTGTCTTTGAGACGACCTCCTTTATGGCATTAGCTGCCCCTCCCTGCTTTTCAATGGCTACCGCAGCACAAGGAACATTCATGCCTGCTGCCTTGCCTACGTCTTCCTTCGTCGGCATGTAAGTATACGGGATCTTCTTCTGTGCGCATAGTTTTGGTATATGCACCACCACTTCCTCAGGTTCGACGTCCTCCGCAATCACTACAAGTGTAGCGAGCCCCCTCTCCACACTCTTTGTGACTTCGTTTGCGCCCTTCCTTATCGTTCCGCTCTGCTTTGCAAGCTGGAGAGCCTCTCCAGTCTTCGCTACCACATCTGGTGCTACCTTGAATTCTACGTAAGATTTTGCCATAAAAACACCGTCGGTTTCCTTCATTCAGTATTTGGCTTCCTTGCCTATACAAGAAGAATCTGACTGTTAGTAGGTATTAGCCTATAACGTATTTAAAGCTTTCTCGTTAGCGGAAGAGTGGTAGATGGCCTGATCAGGCTATCCGAAGCAGTGGCGAGAACCAGGTTGTCGAATGTCGTCGCAAAAGGGGATGCTGAGCTTGGCGTAAAGGTGATGGGTTCCATGCTGAGAGGGCTCGAGATGAAAAGCAGATCAAGAAGCGCGACCTGATTCCTTATTCCATGAACTGCTCAGGCTTCGGTGGCTCTTCCGGCTGTCCCTTCCTCTTCCTTATCTCCCTGACAACCTTGTCCTTTAGAGCAGGAGGCAGCGGCTCGAATCCTGCGAACTCCGTAGTCCAGAGAGCCCTTCCCTGCGTCTGGCCTCTTATGTCGTTCGAAAAGCCCTTGATTATCTCCGCGACCGGCATCTTCGCGGCTATCGTGACCTGGTCTCTGTCCTGCGTTATGTTCTGGACCACTCCTCTCTTTCCCTGCAGGAGCGTGATTATGTCCGACATGTAGTCCTGCGGCATATTGACGGTTAGGATCTGCTTCGGTTCCATGAGGTTGACTCCAGCAGTAAGCATTCCGGCGTAAACAGCATTCCTCATCGCAGGTATTATCTGCGCGGGGCCCCTGTGCACCGGATCCTCGTGGATTGTCGCGTCCACTATGCTAGCCATTACGCCGTAGACCTTTTCCCTTGCTAGCGGACCATCCTTTGTGGCCTCCTTGAAGCCGTCGATGAGAAGCTCCATGACCTCGTTTAAGTATTGGACGCCC
This sequence comes from Microcaldota archaeon, assembly GCA_021827605.1. GTDB lineage: Archaea > Micrarchaeota > Micrarchaeia > Micrarchaeales > Micrarchaeaceae > JAJZYD01. Next base: position 14,402 of record JAKAVF010000024.1, on the reverse strand, counting down.
TTGGACGCGTCTACAAGCATGCACCTGTTCGCGACGATGACAACGCCCTTTGCCGTAGGCCTGTCAAGTCCCGCCTTTATCATCGCCTCTATCGCTGCCTGACCCTTCGGCTTTCCGTCCTTGATAGTGCCGTTCTCTATCGCGTCTACCACTCCCTTCGGGAGCGGCTCAATCATGACATAGAACTTCGAGTGCTTGTTCGGCGACTTTCCCTCTATCGGGCCCACCTTCTTTTCTATTGTCTCCTGATAGATTACGATAGGCTCGCTCGTTATAATCGGGATCTTATATTCGTCTCTCAGCTTTGTCTCGATGACCTCAAGGTGCAGCTCTCCCATGCCGCTGAGGAGGTACTCTCCTGTATCTTGGTTTATCTGCACCTCAACTCCAAACTCTGTCTTCTTTATCTTGATAAGCGCCTCTATCAGCTTTGTCGTATCGCGCGAGTCCTTTGCCTCTATCGCCTTAGTAACTACCGGCTTCGAGTAGTGCGTTATCTGCTCGAACGGCTCGACAGGCTCTTCGCTTATCGTGTCTCCTACGCTCACATCCTTCATGCCTATGAGCGCTGCTATGTTGCCGGCAGAAATCTGGTCTACTATCACCCTGTCCGGACCCATGAATATCCCTACCTGTTGCAGCCTCTGCGGTTCGTTCCTCCCGGAAACATTGAATTCCATGCCCTTTTTGATCGCTCCCGAGAAGACTCTTGCGATCGCCACCTCTCCGCTCCTCTGGTCGTAGTTTATTCCAAAGACTACAGCTATCGTCTTCGCCTTCTGGTCTACGTTGAGCATATCCTGCCCAGCTGCGCTTTGAAGGTCGCCGTGCCAGAGGTGTGGTATCCTGTACTTCTGGGCTTCCTTTGGGCTCGGAAGATGATCTACTATCATCGTTAGCGTTGTCTCGTCGATAGGAGCGACCTCCTGCAGTGTCTTCATGTCCTGCTTCTCCGTGAGCTCGTATATCCTCTTGAAGCCCGTGTTGTACTTCTGCATCGTCTTGAGTGACGTCGCCCACTTGTCGGCTGCAGACCCAATTGCAACGCTGCCTTTCTCCACGCTGACCTTCCACTTCTCGGCGAATTCCTCTGGAGCATATTGCTCTATAAGCCTGTTTACATTGTTGATAAGCTCTCCGAGCCTCGCCTGAGCTTGGTCAGGGGTCAGCCTAAGCTCTGTGAGCAGCCTGTCAGTCTTGTTTATGAATAGCACCGGCTTTGCCTTCTCCTTCATCGACTGCCTGAGAACGGTTTCCGTCTGCGGCATTATTCCCTCTACTGGGTCGACGACGAGGATTACTCCATCGACAGCTCTCATAGATCTGGTGACGTGACCGCCGAAGTCTACGTGGCCAGGCGTATCGATGAGGTTTACTATGTACTCCTTTCCCTCATAAGTAAATCCGAGAGAGATAGCTGCTGATTTAATCGTCATCCTCCTGTCTTTCTCTATCGCCTCGTAGTTTGTATAAAGAACGTCTCCGGCTACCTGCTTTGATATCAGGCCCGCCTTTGCGAGAAGTGAGTCGGTGAGCGTGGTCTTGCCGTGATGCACATGCGCAATTATCGCTACGTTCCTTATCTGGTCGATATTGCCCATTATCTTCATTATTTCCTCGACGACCATTTCCTTTCGTGCCATAGGCTACCACTATGAAAAATATATTTACTTCGCGCTTCTTGCCATGCGCTCTATCTCGTTCTTCCTCTTTATCGCATAGCTGTTTATGTCGTTCTTCGCTGCAAGAATTATCTCCGACGCGAGCGTGCTGGTTATGTCGCGCTTATTGTTGAACGAGCCGACGATTGCGGCCATGGAGAGGTTCCTTATTGCGACGTCGAGCCTTCTGCTGGCGCTTATGTCTACAGATACATTGGAGATTATTCCCCCGTATCTGACTCTTGTTGTATCCTCTATAGGCGCCGCATTCTCGAGCGCATTGATGAATACCTGGAGAGGGTTCTTCCCTGTCTGCTTAGCAACCATCCCGAAAGCGCCCTCAATCACCAGCATGACGGTTATCTTCTTGCCCTGGAGCCTGCCTTTTGTCCTTACAGTCTTTCCGGATATCTTTCCGCCCGTGCCTCCCCTCATCATGTCGTTCGCGAGCCTCTCTACTATGTTGATATTCGCCTTTGAGAACCTCTTCCCGCTTGTCCTCCTGAAGCTCTCCGGGTATACCATGGGCCTTAAGTTAACGTAGTTCCTGAGGCTGGGGTCAAGTATTTCAACATCATAGCTGTACTTGTTGAAGAGGAGTATTTCCGCTTTCGGCCCTATCACAATGGATTCGCCGGATGGCGGGGCTGCCTTAGGAGCTCTCTTCCTCGGCTTCTTCGCTTCGGTAGGCTGCGCCTCCGCTGCCGGTACAGGCTGCTGCACCGCGGGCTCCTTCTTTTCCTCAACCTGCGCAATTTCCTCTGCCATGAAAATCATTGACTATAATTATCTAATTATCTCTTCTGCTTCTCCTTCTTTCCTCTCCTTATCTGCTCGAGGTCTGTCCCGTTGACCGCGACAACCTTGTACTTCATGCCCGGTATGCATCCCATCTGGCCCCTCTGCGATCCTCCAAGCCCTTCTATGGTCACCTCGTCGTGTTCGTCGATGAAGTTGACCGTTCCGTCTCCCGGGCAGAAAGCTCCAACGACCTTGTGGTTCTTTATGAGCTGGACTCTAACGCACTTTATCATGCCAGAGTGTGGCTGTTTTTGCTCGACAGCGAACTTCTGGAGGACGAGGCCTTTTGCCCTTGGCACGGTCCCCATAGGGTCGTACTTCTGCTTGTTCTTCAGCTTCCTCCTCTTGAGCCACTTCTTGAGCATCCGCTGGTGCTTTCTCTGCTTGAGTAGTTTCCTCGCTGCAAATTCTCCATTTGGCATGTCAAGCTTCCTCTAATATCTTTGAATGGCCCTCCTCTAATACCGAGAGCACTGAAACGGAAAACGGCTTCCCGCAGACTGCACCGAGCTCAATCGAGTTGCCGTTGAATAGCACGACTTTTATGTTTGCGATCTTTGACATGTGCTGCACGTCCTGGATTGTGCCCTGCTTCCCGTTGGCGGCCGCGACTATAAGCTTCGCAGAGTTATCCTTTATCGTGTCCATGACCTTGTTGATGCCGAGGGCTACCTTACCGCTGTCCACAGCTAGACGTATATTGGTTGATAAATCAGCCATTAACACACTTTTTGTACCGTTCCCAGCGCCTGGGCGCATAACTCCCGGTAGAAAATCGTCAAGAGTATTAGAGGCGAAAAGTATATATAAGTATTTAGTTTGGGGAACTTCAGCTTGCACTTCAGGCGCACGTCTACGTGGCTTTACCGAAAGAGCCGAATTTTGTTGATAAAGCCTGACCAAATCAGCAAAAGCCGGATTACAGAAAGACTTTAAAGATGGCTTTTCCATTAAGTGAATGTGTCCGAATGACTGGCAGGAAAGCGCAGAGCGCAATGGAGTACCTTATGACCTATGGATGGGCAATCATCGTCATACTTGTCGTGCTGGCCGTGCTCTACATTCTTGGCATCTTTACACCGAACAAGATACTTGGAACGCAGTGCAATGCCCTATTCAAGTATTCGTGCCAGAACCTCCATCTTGCGACAAACGGCAGCGTATCGTTCCTGCTCGGCCAAAACAGCGGGACGACGGAATATAATATAGCCGTAGCGTGCACGCAGACGAAGAATGCAACTGGAGGTCCTAATCCGTCAACCGCATGGATGTACCTCAATTCCACCGGCGCGGTTAAATCATCCTATCCCTATTCAAACACATACCTTTTTGAGAGCGGTACGTTTGCGCAGGTTAACAACATTCCTTGCTATAGCAGCACAGGCTCTCTTCTCGGAAGCCAGAAGTACGGTGCCGGATTCACCGGATTCCTATGGATAAAATATACGAACCTGCCTGGAACCCCAGGAGGGGCTAACCCCACTGTGCTTTCTGAAGTTGCCTCAGTACAGGTGTCTGTAGGCGCAGGCGGATCCGGAAGCGGCAGCGGCGGAGGCTCGACCACTACTAGCACCACCGCGACCTCTTCTACGACGAGCATACAGGGGACATATCTAACCGCATCGGGAACATCTGCAACAACGTCGTTGAATGAAACCCCTGGTAAATACTCCCTTTACATATGCGGCGGTGTGGCCAGCGGTGGGAACATCTCGCCGTATCCAGGAATAACCGCAGCATGGACCGTGGATCAGCAAGATTCTGTGAGCGGCGGCCCATATTCATCAATAGGCCATTCATCATCAGGCTGCAGCGCCACTACCTCAAGCACGCCTCCAAACCTTACCATTGCAGCAATAGGATTGAATGGGTCGCCCACTTATTCAACGTACTTAAAGAACGGTACAGGAGGAAACTTGTATGTTAACGTATCTTATACAGTATCTACGGCTAACTCGTTCGTAGTCCTTGTCGGCACGTGCGGATTTGAGTATGGCCCGTGCAGCGCAGCATCTCTTCCGACAGGATGCACGCAGAGGCAGAGCCTGACCGATGCAGTTGGCTTTGACAGTGTTTATATAGCGACTTGCCAGTCCCAGGCAGTTGGGCCTATATACTACTTCAATTATTCTGTAAGTTGTCAAATCACTAAAACATGCGTCGCCGTGCCGGCATGCAAAGCGCAGCCATGCCCAACCGCGTTGACAGACGGCGCCTATATATTCCCAGATTACACCCCGACCGGCTCATAAGTAAATAGCTCGGCAAAAGTTTACGTTAGTCCTAGAGCGTTAGGTTGCATCCGGCTGGCTCAACAAAGCTGCTGCTTAGTATGAGCTTTATGTAGCCCAGATACGGAACGCTTCCTATCACTCTTCCGCTGACCTGCGAGATGTTTGGTGGCGTATTGAGATATTGTATGTCAAGGCCTGGATTGTTGTCGCCCTTCGTAAGGACATAGTAGGTGCCTGAAACGTTGAGGAGCGCGTACGCCCTGTGCACTATGTAGCTATCGCCGTACCTGTAGAACAGGTCCTGCGGAGCCGTCTGGTAGACAATTACACTGTTGTTCCTGTCTCCGGTTATGGTGGTGTTGTCTACGGTTATCGACTGTGTATAAGCGCTCTGCACAACAGTGCCGTTCTGGTAGGTTGCGTTAGCTATCCCACACATGTACCTGACTGCACCCGTCTGCGCGTTGTACGGGACTATTTTCGTGCCTGCGCCGTTGCTTTCTATGAGTCCGACCTGATAGCCTGGCTTCACGAGCTGGGAAACGTAGAGTTGGTTCCCATTTATTTCATATGCAACACACTGCAGCGCCTCGCTGCCAACGTTGGAAAAAGATGCATTCCATTCCTCGGGCGTGATGTTCACTATCGGGGCATTGATTCCGGACGGGCCTACGCCCTGGACGAGTATCATGTCGCCCCTGTGCAGCGCCGGAAGCATGCTGCAGCTTGGGACAACGTCAAGTGGATATGCTGTGTTGAGTATTATCCTGAGGAGGAACCATATCCCTATCACAATGACGATTGCCACCACTATCTCCAGCACGTTCCTCATGAACCCGCTCTCTTCAACTCCATTGAAGATCTCGGCAGCAAGCAGGATTATTATGAGTACGAAAGCGACTATCCCGAATACCACAGAAAGCGCTGGAGTGCCCTGAGTGAATAGGTAGAGCACGAACATTACTATGAGGATGACATAAAGTGGAAGAGTGTTCACTCTCCTCTCCCTTTTCTTCCTTGATTCTGTTGTTGCGCGTTTTCGCTTCCTTAACAAAAGAGCACCATGCCTACTTGCTTGTCAGCTGGACGCCGACGACCTGCGACTCATTCGCCTTATTTACGACGCCTACCGCAGTGTCTGCTGCGGCGATGAGCGAATCGTTGTGGCTGACAACCACAAACTGCGACTTCTGGCTCATCTCCTTGATCAGCTTGGAGAGCTTCTTCGTGTTCTCCTTATCCAGCGCTATGTCTATCTCATCGAAGATATATAGAGACATAGGCTTTCTCATTTGGATTGCGAAGATAAGCATCAGCATAAGCAGCGACTTCTGGCCGCCGGAGAACTGGTCGGCATTCATCTCCTTGCTCCCCAGCTTCGTCTTTATCAATAGCCCAGAATTGAACGGATCTTTTGAATCCTGAAGGTGAAGGGATGCACTACCGTCGAATATATAGCCATAGAGCTTCTGGAAGTTCTCGTTAACTATCGAAAGGGTCTCGATGAATATTGCCATCTTCTTAGTCTCTATCTGCCCTATCATGGACATTATAGACTCCTTCTCGCTCCCGAGTATCTCCATCTTCTGCTGCGACTCCTCTGCGTCTTTCTTCTTTGAGTCGTACATCTCTGGAGCCTTCAGGTTTACCGCGCCTAGCCGCTCGAGCTCGTTCTTTGATATTATGAGCTGCTTGTCCAGCTCGTCGCTCTTCATCCCCTTGAGTTCGTCTACATTCTGGTAGGACATGAGCTCCGCCTTTATGTCAGATAGCCTTGTCTGGTACTGCTCCTTTTTGCCTTCGAGCTCGATTACATCCCTGCTTATCCTTTCGCTCTCGCTATTCGCCTTGCCCTTATCAAAACCGAGTTGGCTGGCTTTCTCCTCGAGCTCCTTTATCTCCTTGAACAGGCCAGCGGTCTTCTTGTCCTGGCTTTCCATCACTTCCTGCAGCTCCTTCCTCTGCGACTCGAGATCCTGGAGCGACTTCTCCATCTGCTTCATCTTCTCCTTGTCTGTGGAGAGGAGAGTGGTTTCCTTCTTTATCTCCTGCTCGATTTCGGAAAGCCTCGCCTTCAGCATATCGCTCTCTTTCGTGATAGTTGCAATCCTTATCTTGAGCTCCTCAAGCTCCTCACGCAGCCTCTTCGCCTTCTCAGCATCCTCCTTTGCCTTAGGGCTCCTGCCCTTCTGGGCCATGACGTTCTCGATCTGGGCCCTCAGCCTGGTGCTCTCCTCCTTGAGCGCCTTGATATTGTGCTCTGCCCTCTCTTTCTCGGCCATAGCGGTATCGATATTAGCCTTGAGCAGCTTCTTCCTCTCCTCAAGCGCCTTTACCTTTGCATCAAGCGAATCCATCTCCCTGTTGACCTCGTTCTCTGTGTCGAGCGAAGTCTTGAGCGCGATGTCATAATTGATAACTTCGGTCTCGTAGTTGGCAAGCTTCTTCTGCAGCATTGCTATAACGGTGTTAGCCTCATTCATCTTTTCCGTCAGGTCCCTCCTCTCCGAGTCGAGCTTCTTCAGCCGCGCCTCGAGCGCCGCGGGAGTAGAAGCTGCCTTCATGCTTCCGCCGGTTATTATCCCCGATGTCTCGATTATGTCTCCTTCGAGCGTGACAAACCTATGCGTGCCAAGACCCTCCTTCTTTGCGTCGTTTATGCTGTCAACGAGATAGGTGTTGGAGAATATGTAGGAGAACGCCGGCGCATACTCCTTGTCAAACTTGACGAACTCTATGATCGGCTTCAGGCCTTTCGGCGCTCTCGGATCCTTTACAGAAACCTCTTTAAGCGGAATGAAGGACGCTCTTCCTAGCCTGTCCCTCTTCAAAATGTCAATTGCCTCGCTGGCCGTGTATGCGGAGTCAACCACGAAGTAGTTGAGCCTTGCCCCGGCGGCGGCGTGTATGGCGAGTTCATACTTCTCATCGAACTCGCAGAGGTCCTGCGCCCTTCCGTAAAATCCGCTCTTTATGCTCTTCTTCAGGACTCCTGCGCCAGAGTCGCGGCTCCTCCCGGCTACCGCAAGCTGCTCGCGGACATTTGTATGCTCCTCATACAGCTTTTCGGAGCGTTCCTTTAGCTCTGCGGCCCTCTTCCTCTCTCCCTCCAGCTCTGCCTCCACCTGCTGCTTGCTCTTCTCTAAGTTGGAGAGTGCCTCCTTGCTTGATTTTATCTTTACTGTAAGCGAGCCTCTCTTTGCGCCAAGCTCATTGAGCGACTTCTGTATGTCAAGTGCATTCTTATCGAGGTTCTCGTATTCGGATTTCGATTGGGCGAGCTTTGAGGAGGCGGCAAGCAGCTCTCCCTCTATCTGTTCGCTCTTCTTGTAGTTTGCCTCGTACCTTTCCGATAGGTTGCCTGAGCCCTGTGAATCTTCGAAAGTCTCGTCTATATCCGGGATGCTCTTCTTCTTGACATCAAGCTCAAACTCAAGCTTCTTCAGCACATCGGCATTCCCATTTTCCTTTTCCTTTATCCTATCGTGCTCCTTCCTGAGCTCAGAGATCCTATCTTTTGCCGCATCTATGCTCTCGGTCAGCGCACTGAGTTGCGTCGATGAAATCGCGATGTTCCTGTTCACTTCCTCTAGGATTTTGTTTGTGGAGCCAGCCTCTGCGTTCTTCGCGTTTAGGCTCTTGGTAAGCTTGTCCCTGTCTGCCGTGATTGATGAGAGCTGCGATTCCAGCTCGGAGACCTTCCTTTCCAGCCTCTGCTTCTCCTCCGATTTCTCCGATATGGTCCTTATCGCGTCTTCATACTTTTCCTGCACTTCCTTTTCCCTCATCTTGAGGAGGGTGAAATTGGACCTCTTGACGATGTTGGTGAGATCAAGGTAGCGCTCTGCGTCCTGTTTCTCCTTCTCGAGCTCGTGGAGGAAGCCGAGCCTCTCATGGAGGATGCCCTTGGCCTCGTTTATCTTTATGTCGACCTTCTCCAGCTCGCGCATCGCGGCATCCCTCTTTTCGTCAAATTCACGGATTCCCGCAGCTACATCAATTAGCTCCCTCTTCTCCTTTGGAGTAAGGTTGAGGAGATAGGTTATCTCGCCCTGCGTCATGGTGTTTGTCTCGTTCATGTCTGCCTTGTATGAGCGGAGAACCTCTAGGACTTCCTGTCTGGTCGCACGTTTCCCGTTCAGGCGATAGCCCACCTTCTTGTTGGACTTGATAGAGCGCGATATCTCCAGTTCCTTGTCGCCTGCGAAACGCACCTTGACAAATGCGCGTTTTAGCTTATCATCGCCTGGCTTAGCGAAGTTGTTTATCAGCTGGAGCGAGGATGTTGCCCGCATCCTCTTGAGGGACATCTCCCCCATAGCAAAGAGGAGGGAATCGCAGATGTTGGACTTGCCAGAGCCGTTAGGCCCAACTATGCAGTTGAAGCCCTTGTTGAAGCGTATAACTGCGTGCTTAAAAGACTTAAAGTTATGTATAACAACCTCATCGAGGTAAAGCATGTGTACACCGGTCGCAGGAATAGTTAGGAATAGGCTTATTTATTACTTTCCCTCGAACAGATGGCAAATCGGGTAGCGGGTTGCCGCTTTTGCAAAACGTTAATAAAGATGCGTTCCTATTCGCTACATGTTGTCTATGGAAAGAGGAAGGGCGGCGCAGAGCGCGATGGAATACCTCATGACATATGGATGGGCCATCCTGATCATACTGATAGTGCTCGCGGTCCTTTACATCATCGGCGTATTTGCCCCTAGCGGGATAGTCGGCAACCAATGCAACGTGAAGTTCCATTACACCTGCACTGACCTGGCGCTCGCGACAAATGGAACTGTATCGTTTCTCCTTGGGCAGAACAACGGATACAACGAGTACAACGTCGCGGTCGCATGCACAACCGGGACAGATTCAACCGGCGGGCCGTACCCGTCTAACGCGTGGGTCTATCTCAATGCGAGCGGGGTGCCGAAGACCTCCTATACGCCTGGAAATGCGTATGAGTTGGACAGCGGCACGACCTTGCAGGTAAACAACACCCCATGCTACAGCAATACCGGTGCGGCGCTCGGAAACCAGCCGATAGGAACTGCGTTCAGCGGGATACTGTGGGTGAGATACACAACCGCACCTGGTCCGGAAGGGGGGCAGAACGGTTGGATACTAGAGCAGATTGCATCCCCATACATCACCGTAGGAAAATCCGGAGGGGCAACGCAATCCACAACGTCTACCGGAGGCTCGACCACTACTAGCACCACCACAACCACGACTGTGTCAGCATCGTTCATGACGGGGAGCGCAACCGGCGATCTTCCAATCAACGATACGCTAACCGGTTCCTTTGCCAGTTATATCTGCGCTGGTGCCATAAACCTTTACGCATATGGGCCGATTGCGCCGAACTACTCCGTTGACGCTGAAGACGCTTCAACAAATACAACAGCGATAGGGCGCAACACAGCTTTTTGCGGTCTTAATCAAGTACTTAACTGCAGGATCTCCGCATGCAAAATACCGCCAACCGGCGCACTAGCTACAATAGGCTTGACTAAAGCACCTGTACCTGTGATAAATAAGCAGGCTTTGATTCCGCCAGAGGACGGCAGCCCGACCACGGGTTCAATAAACTATACACTATCCAACTCGAACTCCTTTGTCGTCATAACCGCAGCATGCGGCGATTACTTTAACTATGGCCTCACGTGCTCAGTTACCTGGCCATCAGGCTGCACGCAAAGGCGGGCAGCCACTGACAGCAATGGAGACGAAGCGTTCCTTGCAACATGCCAGTCGCAGGCACCTGGCACATATTACGCCGATATTTCAGCTAATATACTCTGTAAACTACCACAGAAAGGGTTCTTTCTCCCACTCGGTGCATGCGGCCCGATGTCTATGGCAGTATACGCATATCCAAACTATTCGCCGACCGGTTCTTAGCATAAATATTTAAACTCCATCGAATAAGTATCACCGTCTATTTTAATCTAGCTACAGGTGTATGCATTGGCAGTGAAAGAAGGCTCTTTTGAGGAACTTCGCGCAAAGATGCTAGCCAGTGCCAAGGCCGGAATACAGGAGGCATACTCCAGCGAGGAATATGCTCTGATACAGGCGATAAACGCATACCTCGAGACGAACAAGAGCTACAACCTGACTTACGAGCGGCTTACGGAATGGTTCGGGATTTACTTCCCAGAAATAAGGGTAAACAACGCGAAGAGCCTCGCTGACCTGGCGCTGCTGCTGACGAAGCCCGAGCAGCCGAGCATAGAAGAGATAAAGAAGATAATCAATAACGAACAGATGGCTAAGATTATACACGAGAAGTCTGGCAAGACTATAGGGAGGAAGATGAACCTTGAGGAGAAGAAAGCGGTCATCGAGTTTGCAGAGCTCAGCAACAACCTCCTGCGCGTTCTCACCTCGCTTGAGGACTACATAAAGATCGCATCCGAGAGGATTCTTCCGAATACCACCTATCTTACTGACGAGAAGATAGCCGCGGAACTGCTCAGCAAGGCTGGCTCAATGGAGCGGCTAGCTACGATGCCTGCAAGCACCGTGCAATTGCTCGGCGCAGAGAAGAGCCTGTTCAAGCACATAAAGTTCGGCAGCAAGCCTCCCAAGTATGGAGTGCTGTTCAAGCTGCCGGTGGTTAACACAGCTCCGCGGGAGATAAGGGGCAGGATAGCGAGGGTCTATGCGACGAAAATCAGCATAGGCCTCAAGGCTGACTATTATACTAAAAAGTTCATAGGCAAGGAGCTCAAGAAGACCCTTGACGAAACCGTGCAGAAGATAAGGAGCGCTCCGATAAAGCCGAAGCCGCAAATGCAGCAGTATCAGCAAAAGCCGCAAGAGCAGCGGCGTGGTGGTCAGCACAGGGGGCCGATGCACGGCCACAGTAACTCGCATTTTGACTTCAACAGGAAGCGCGCATACAAGAAGGATGGAAGGAGATGAGCTGTCGGCGCAGACACCAGCCACTACGGACGATAGCGTCGTCTACCTTACCAGAAAATAACATCCCCAATTCTCCGTCGAAGGAAAACGGGTTTTTACCTTTCGTAAACCAGCGGATGCAAAAGTATTTAAAGAGATTGAAAGCGCCATAATCCTGATAATACTGGTGTAAAGATGACTGGACAGAGTTTCAATTTTGGAGGCAAAAATGAGAAAAAGGGAATGGCAAGCGCAGCGAAGGGAACCTTGGCTGTAGAGGAGCTCGTCGTTGAAGGGGATTCCTGCGGCTGCGGAGGCCACGGTCAGGAGCCTGATGAGGGCTGCGGCTGCGGGAAAGGCGCGCAGGAAGAGGCGGACGCTTGCGGCTGCGGCGGAGGCTCTTGCGGATGCTCGGACGAAGTGGATGCTGAGAAGAAGGAGGCCAGAATAGAGCCTGTTGATGAGAAGAAGGGCCTGGTCGAAGAGGTCAACAGCAAGAGGCCTGAGATAAAAGAGGACGGCATCGATCCATCGCAAAACCCAATCCTTGCCCCTTACCACAGGACTGTAGAGGAGATGGAGAAGCTGCCAGTCATCGAGAAGACAATGACGGTATGCCCAGAGTGCAAGCTGATCATACCAGGAACGATTTACAAGGACGGAGACAACGTCATGATAAGGAAGTATTGCCCGGAACACAAGTGGGCAGTCGAGAAGTACTGGGAAGACTATGACATGTACACGAAGATGAAGAGGTACAACTACTTCGGAAGGGGCATAGACAACCCGAACTACCTTGGCCAGGGGCAGAACTGTCCGTTCGACTGCGGAATATGCGAGCGTCACAAGACACACACAGGTCTTGCCAACGTAGTCATTACAAACAGGTGCCACCTCTCTTGCTGGTACTGCTTCTTCTACGCCAAGGAGGGGGAGCCGATATACGAACCTACAGTGGACGAGCTGGAGAAGATATTCAGGAACCTGAAGGCAGCGAAGCCGATACCCGCAAACGCACTTCAGATAACCGGCGGAGAGCCCATGATGCACCCGAACATAGTAGAGGTGATCAAGAGGGCCAAGAAGTCCGGCTTCGACCAGATCCAGCTCAACACGACAGGAATAATATTAGGGGAGAACCCGGAGCTGGCAAAGCAGGTAAGGCAGGCAGGCTGCGGTACACTTTACATGAGCTGCGACGGAGTAAGCCCAAGGACTAACCCAAAGAACTACTGGGAGGTTCCAAAGGCGCTGGACGCATGCAGGAAGGCTGGGATAGGGATCGTGTTCGTGCCTACGGTCATCAGGACGATAAACGACCACGAGCTCGGAGCTATGATAAACTTCGCGGTAAACAACATGGACGTAGTCAGGGCTGTCAACTTCCAGCCCGTCTCACTTGTGGGGAGGATGCCGACAAGGCTGAGAGAGAAGCAGAGGATAACTATTCCGGGCGCGATAAAGCTTATCGAGCAGCAGACAAACGGCGTTATAAGGAAGGAGCACTGGTTCTCTGTGCCTTACGTAGGTGGAATAAACAAGTTCCTCGAAGCGCTGAGTGGCGAATACAAATATGACCTATCAATCCACTTCGCATGCGGCGCTGCAACATACTTGTTTAAGGACAGCGACGATAAACTAATCCCGATAACAGACTTCATCGACGCAGCCGCACTGGTAGAGAAACTGCAGAGGGCGGTTGACCAGATGCACGGGAAGAGCAAGATTCAGAGGAAGCTCATAGCTATGAGGACGCTTCTCAGCGTCCCGAAGCTCATCGACAAGCAGAAGCAGCCGAAGAGCCTCAACCTCGGGAAGATGCTCATGGACGTATTCCTGAAGAGGGACTTCAACTCAATGGGAGCACTCCACAGCAAGACGCTGTTCCTCGGAATGATGCACTTCCAGGACGAGCACAGCTACGACATACACAGGGTAGAGAAGTGCGACATCCACTATGCGATGCCGGATGGCCAGGTGCTTCCGTTCTGCACGTTCAACGTGTTCCCTGAAGTATATAGGGACAAGATACAGAAGCAGTACTCGATACCTGCGAAGGAATGGGCAAAGGCAAACCCGAACTGGAACTACAGGGCAGACAAGTACATAAGGAACGTTAAAGAGCTCGAGCAGAGCGAGCTGTTCCAGAAGACCTACGCAAACATGACAGACTACTTCGCGCTCCCCATCAATGGAGGAAAGCCCGTTGCGAACTTCCCGGTGTTCAAGACGAAGTACCCTGCGCAGCAGCCAACTCAGCAGAAGGACATGGTTCCTGCAATAGAGGCGGAGAAGAAGGCCTGATTTATTTTATTTTTCTATCAATTCCCCTAAATCGACAGAATTAAATAGCAGAAAAAAGAAATTTAAGTGGTAAAATGGACAGACGAGACAACCAGCAGGTTGAAAAGACCAAGGAGGTCTTTGGGCCAGGCGCAGGAACCGACACGACCGGAGACAAGGGATCGCAATTCGTAGAGGAGGACGGCAAGAAGTTTCGGATGCCATACAAGATAATCAAGAAGGTTACGTTCAAGAACTTAGACCAGAAGGAGCTCATAGACATACCGCACAGCGCGCGCCTGCAGTACAGGCTTCTCCTTTTCGATGCCGTTATAAAGGCGAAGGTGGACTACTACAAGAGATTCATAAGGATAGTCTACAACCACCCAGAGGCTGACAATATAAGGGAGAAGATAAGCAGGAAGCAGCTCATCGATTTCCTCGCAGGGGAGGGTGTCCATGTGAAAGCAGACGCAGAGAACATGGAAGAGACAGATTACGATTACTTCAAAGAGAGATC
>JAKAVF010000034.1 GCA_021827605.1 Microcaldota archaeon | reverse complement strand
GTATATATTTGCTAGAGAATTATGTAATAAGGCTTAAATATTATAATGTATATAATATATACTATGAAGAAAGAAATCCCGAGAATCGTCAGGGCGGCCTTCAACGAGCTCAAGAGGGAATATAAATTTTTTACAGTCCTAAGGCAGGCGAATGGACACTACTATGTTTATAGGCAAACGGCGCGCTGGGACAAAGATGCGAAGAAAGTAAAGAGCAAGCAGGAGTATATCGGCAAGATAGAAGCGGACGGAACATTCGTCAAGAAAAGTACCTCTGCAGAAATCGATTTTGAGATGGCGAAGAAGATAGTTGAAGAACATGGAGGTGAGATAAGCTTCAGCGGAAAACCGGGGCAGAAACCCAGCGCACCGAACGAACTGCAGCCAGACTTGGTAGACACAAAGATATTGACCACATTAAGTATGAATGCTAGGGCGAGCATGTCTTTTATGGGTCGGAGGATAGGCCTATCCCAAAATGCAATCTACAACAGAATCGGCCAGCTGGAAAAGAGATACGGAATAAGATATATGGCGGAAATCGACGTGGAAAGGCTTGGCTATCTCCCTTTCCTCATCACTGTGAAATTTCTAGGACCGATTCCTAGCAGAGAAGAGATCATAAAGGCGCTGAAGAAAGATCCACGGGTACAGCTCGCATTCACAACGAAAGGCGACTATGATCTTGTGATATATGCTCTGTCGAAAAGTATAAACAGTGAAGAGACTATAGACATAGTAGTGAGCCTTAGAACTGGCGCACTAATCAAATATCCAGCAAAGTGGTATACGTCAACTTTCTGGAAGCACGCCTCTGGATATATACCTTTGAGGGACGAGTTTGTCGATTCGCTCAAGGGAAACCTTTTGAAGAGAGAATACGCGGTGCTAAAGGAACTGAATAGCAATGGAAAGTCCGACTTTACTGAGATAGATAAGAAGTATGGATTTGACAAAGGTAGGTCGCAATACACTTATTACAAGCTCAAGGAAAGCGGTGTGATAAAAAGGATAACACTCTCAATGCAGCGGGTGCCGATCAAGTATATAGGGATTATATTAAAGGAGATAATCGATGAAGATAAGTTCAGGAAGAATAGGGTTAAGTCTCTCTTAGACATAGTTCAGGACTCGCCGCTCCCGGTCAATAAATACATATTGACAGGAGACTATGGCAATCCTGACGGCTCGGTGCTTTTCATGCCGGTCCAAAACGATGGCGACCTTGAGGCCAATATTGAGAACCTTGCGGGGCTTGATCTAGGGCTGAACTTCAGGACATTGATAGTAACAGGTATTCTTCTGGGCTCATTTTGCTTAAGGAAGTTCGATCAAGCTTATGCTACCCAATACAAGCCGCTTGAGGAGCAATACCACATAACGAGACCCGAAGTCATCGACTATGAGGCTTCTGGTAGACGAAAGACCGCCAGTGCTAAGAAGGGCAAGGAGTTCATAATAGAGCCTCAAACCGACAAGTATACAGAGGACCTAGAAGAGGACGACTGAGTATATAAGAAACAGAAAGTAGCACCGATCTGGTGTAACCGAGCACGTAGCTGAACTAAGCCTTGTGCTTCACTTATTTAACCGTCATTTCCTCCGCGCATGTTATTCACTGAATAAACTTCTTTGCTAAGGTTTAAATACTCTTCGTGTGGGTGCTGGTTGTGTATACAACTGACGAAATCAGGCCTGCAGCCTGCCCCCATAGAGGCCGTCGAGAAGGAAGAGCCTGACCCTGTTGCCCCGCCTTAGTGTTATCTCGTCCACAGGTATGAATACGTCAGTAGCGCTCATCACCTGCGTTCCGGGCAGCAGATTGGACATTAGCTCTGTGGATGTCTTCGACATCTTTGCGTCGAAGTTCATCACGGTCCCCTGGTCTACCCTCAGTTTTTCTGTCTGGGGCATCTCCTTGAGGAGCGCCTTCCTGTAGTCTTTTATCAAATAAGTGTCCTTTTCCTCGCTCACTATTTTTACCCTCTTCAGGTGCGACAGCGCCTTCATCAGCCTCTCCTCCTTGATTCCTGACCTCTTGATCAGGAAATCGAAATTCGCCTTTCCCCTTCTCGCTAGCAGCGTTGCCACAGCGATATCGTCAGGGCTCAACTTCGCCGGCTTTTCTATGTGCGTCCTTGTGAATTTCAGCTTCTTCCTGAAGTCTACCAGTTCGTTGCCCTTTACTATGGCGTAGTACTCGCTGAACTCGTTTTTAGATCCGCTCGGAACCCTCAGGCTGAACAGCGTGACCTGCATGAACTTCTGCTTGATGGAGTCCACGCGCTCAACGCTCGAGCCGAACACAACGAACTTCTTTTTCGTTAGCCTGCTCGCGTACTCGGTTGCCTTGTCAACTCCGAAACTGCCCTTTATTACATCAATATTCATGAACTTTGCGGGTGTGCTGCGCTTTGGAGTCTCCTCAGCAGCCACAGCCTCTCCTTCGTATCCTTCCCTTGACGACTTCAGCTCCCTGATTACGCTGTCAACCTTCACGCTCTGCTCCCTTATTTCCTCTATTTTCGGAGTCCCGCCAACGTGCTCGACAAGCCGCTTCTTGACCTCGATTGCATTCTTGAAGGGGAGGCCGAATGTCATGAACGTCCCTGTCGCAAGCATTGGAAGGCTGTTGAGCTTCTTCCTGTCCTCGAACAGCACGCTCACAGCCTGGAGGTCGTTCTCTATGCTGAGCTTGCCAATGAATCCGTATCCGCACTGGGCAAGCACGTTCTTGCTCACATTTGCGGGCCTCTGCGTTGCGACAAGGAGTCCTATGCCTCTCTTCCTGCCGCGCACGCTTATCTCCTCGACGGGGTTCGCACTGGGGTGCACTATCTGCGGCGCGAACTTGTCAGCTTCCTCAATCACAACAAGGAACGGCTTCTTCTTTTCCTCCTCTACCTCATAAAGAGCGGAGAGCGCCGAGTACACGCTAGCCTGCTTGTCCATGACCTCTGAAACGTCGAAAATTATCGGGAGGTTGTTCGCTATGCTCTCCGCGAACAGCTTCTTCAGGTCCACGTCAATCCGCACGTCCGCATCCTTTTCGTTGCCCACCCAGAGCACATTGAACGCGCTCTTTAACGACCTGTACTCTCCCTCGGTGTCAACTATCATGAAAGGGAGCTTTGCCTTGCTCAGCTCCTCGACTATCACGCCAACCAAATAAGACTTCCCCGACCCGCTCTGGCCTATAACGCACCCCCTTCCGGTCATCAGGGTCTGCGCGTTGACGTCAATTCCTTCTCCAAGGTTTATGTTCAACAGCTCACCGGATACAATATCTTTAAATTCCCAGTGCGCCTATTTAAAACTAATTCTTACGTCCTGTTGATTCAATGAAGATAGCATTCATTTCCGATGCGGCATACATAGGGAACAAGGGCGGCATCGAATACACCGAGATGGTCGAGGCTGTGGAGCTCGCCAAGGACAGGAGGAACGAGGTGCACTTCTTCTCAATGCGATGGCCCGGCATGGGAAAGGATTTCGTGAAGGACAACATACATTACCACACGCTTACAAAAACCGACCTGAGCACTTTCTACAGGCACGGAAGGAGGTCGATTAGGACATCCATAATGTTCACGCTCAGCATGATAAGGATATTCCCGTACAAGTTCGACGTGATAGAGGCGAACATGTTCCCCGTCCTTCACATTCCAGCGCTGAAGATTTATTGCAAGCTGAGGCACTGCAAGCTGGTGCTCGACGTCGCAGAGGTCTGGGAGAGGAAGTACTGGAGCGAGTACCTCAAGAACAAGTTTTTGGGGGAGCTGGCCTACAAGTACGCCGCATACTTCCTCGGCAGCGCACAGGCTTACATCGCTAATTCATCCGTCACGACGGAGAGGCTCAAAGCAGAGGGGATAAACGACGAGAGGATATACTTCTTCAACCCGAACCTCGAGATGGAGGAGCTCGAGAAGGTAAGGAAATCGGCGAAAAGGAGGCCGAGGATATTTTTCTCTGGGAGGTTTGTCAAGGAGAAGAGGCTTGACCTCTGGCTTAAGGTCGTGAAGGACGTGCATGCGAAGCTTCCAATGACTGAGGCGCTGCTGGTCGGAGAGGGCCCAGAAGGGGAGTCTCTGAAAAGGCAGATAGGGGAGCTGCACCTGGAGAAAGTTGTCACGATGAGGCAGTTCTATCCTGAAGAGAAGGAGATGTGGAGGCAGCTCGCAAGCTCGTCTGTGCTGCTAATGGTGTCTGAGAGGGAGGGTCTGAGCGCGATAACGCTCAAGGCGCTGGCACTCGGCGTGCCTGCCGTCCTGCCGGAGGATTCCCCAATCCCGAAAGAGGTAAAGAGCATGTGCGTGGTCGAAAGGGAATCGAGGCTTGCCTCGAAGGTCATCGAAATCATAAGGAGCAAGAATCCGGAAAAGTACATAAGGAATAGGGACGGGCTCAAGACCTTCTCCTCGTCAAACGTAATCCCGTTCTACGACGAACTTTTCGCGAACCTGTTCAAGAGCGGAAGGGTTCCTGAAGCAGCTGAAGAACAGGAAATACGTTGATTGTCAAATTCGATACAGTATAGCTACGAAGTTCTGGGATAGATTTAAAAAGCTTCCCATACCTGTTTCTATCAGTGATAAAAATGGCGACCAAGAAATCGTCAGCGGCAATGGCAGGAGGAATCCTAGCGTTCCTAGGATCTCTAGTCTACCTCTACGTAGTCTTCACATGGTACTACGGCGCAGCAGGAGGCGCATTGACACCATGGGTGTCTACGGCGCAGTTCTTCGGCCCGTTGGTGCTAGCGTTGGCAGTAATAGGCTCGATCTCCCTATTCTTCATGAGTCTGGGAGCGATGATGGGAAGGATGTCCGAAAAGAATATGATGAATATATGGTGGCAGTTCATCATGCTCGGCGGGATAGCCCTTCTGATCTTGACTGGAGGTACGGCGTGGTTCACATATGCGTTAGTAGGATTCATACTATCGTATCTGGGAGCTATGTGGGCAGGGATGTAAGGGACCAGTTGTTTTTGATTTTTCCTTTTTCTTTTTATTTTCCGCGCCTTGCGTTGACGCTGCAAAAGAAAGGAATAAATAGCGATTTGTGGTATGTGTATCGATGAAGATCCTAAACTCTACTCTGCCATACAACCTGTTCGGCCTTGAGGAGCAGGACTACAAGACAGCGAAGGTAGCTGTGCTTCCTGTCCCTTACGACTCCACGTCCTCTTACAAGGTAGGCAGCAGAGAAGGCCCGCATGCGATAATAGCTGCGAGCAGGACGCTGGAGCTCTACAGCGAGGAGCTTGACGAGACTATCAGCGACAGGATTGGAATTTTCACACTGGAGGAGCTGGCGCCTGACTTCAATAGCCCGGAGGGAATGATAAACAGGATAGCGAATGAGGTTGGCCTGCTTCTGGAAGACAAGAAGGTGCCGCTGCTGCTCGGAGGAGAGCACACCATAGCAGTTGGAGCTGTGAAGGCGATCGCGAAGCACTACAAGGATTTCAGCGTGCTGCATTTCGACGCGCACGCGGATTCCAGGGACGAGTTCAACAGCACAAAGTACTCCCATGCATGCGTGATGGCGAGGATAAGGGAGATGTGCAAGAGCTGCTTCAGCGTAGGTGTTAGGAGCATAGACAAGGAGAGCGCGCACAGGTATGAGAAGGACATACTCTATATGAAGGACATGCAGAAGATGCAGACAAAGGCGATAGTTGACCTGATCCTCAAGAACACGAAGGACAACCTCTACATAACACTGGATCTTGATGTGCTGGATTCGTCAGAAATGCCTGCGACTGGGACGCCAGAGCCAGGCGGAATGAGGTACGACCAGCTGAGGGAGATACTGAAGGGAGTGCTCGCAAAGAGGACTCTTATAGGAATCGACTTCAACGAGCTGAACCCGATCCCGGGAGTTGTTGCGCCGGACTTCCTGGCAGCGAAGCTCATCTACATGACAATAGGATACGCTTTCTTGAAGTAGCGCGCAGTTCCAAGAACGCTCAGAAAGACCTTGTCCTTTGAGTTACCTTGAAAGAAGCTGCTGTCTTTGAGAGCGACGTCGCAACGGTTTCCGGAAGCTGCCTGTCGGAGAAAGCTGCCACGAAGTCTTCGGCTATCATCCTTGACCTCTGAGCTTCTATCGACTCTATGCACTGCTCCCTTCCCCTTAGCATCCAGTCGACGGATTCTATCTGCGCCTTGTTCATTCCCCTTATACAGGACATTATCCTCCACGGATTAGAGTCCAGAACTGCAATTGCAGGCCTTGCATCGAAGTCGTTGGCAGCGAAAACCAGAATAGCCATGCCCCTGCCGAGCGCCGTGGATGTTATCTGGAGCGTGCTGGCGCAGCCGGCTTCTGTCCCGTGAGCGTTGGCCTCTGCGAGCTTCTCAACCTCTTCGACCATAAGCTGCGGCTGGTTCATCCTGAGCATTGTCTGGATATTTGTTACGAGCGCCATGTTGTACCTTAGGTCGCGTGCGTTCCGGATTTGGGAAAGGGTGTTGATTGTCGCCTCTTCGCATCTCTGGTTGCGCAAAGCCGTATCCGCCACCAGCGCCGCCTCGAAGAAATACGCGCCCGCCTCCAGCACTGCGTGGGCCAGCTTCAGCCTTGCGCCGTTGGCAAGTTCCTCGTTGTGGAGCGAATCGCTGAAATAATTGCAATGCAGCGCCAGCTGGGCAAAGCCGGACTTTGACTGGTAGAAGTGGAAGTATTCGTGCGCCGCGGCCCTGTACGGGTCCCTAATGCCTACGCTTATGGTGTCGGAGCCGATCCTGTGGCTGCCCGCCTTTCCCGCCTCGTTCTGCAGCGAAAGCTGCGGCGCGACATTGAGCGTTTTTTCCCTCCCAATGAGGGTGCTGAGGAAAACGGGGGCTGTCTCAAGCGCGCGCTTTGCTAGAATAGCTGCCATCGCAGACCCGTCGGCTTCAATTCCTCTATCAGAATCCTTCAGAGGGCCTTCACCAGAAGAGCGTTCCATCTACGCACCCTTTTCTTATATAGGAAAGCGCTGTTTTTGATATTTAAATGCCCTGTTTTTGTAAATTTTGGCAGGAACGCTTTTCACTTTTGGAAGATGCTTACTCGAGCCTCTTTATGATGTGGTAGCCGAACTGCGTCTTGACAAGGCCGGATATCTCTCCTTTCTGCAGCTTGAACGCAGCCTCCTCGAACGGCTTCACCATCGCCCCTCTCCCGAACCATCCGAGGTCTCCTCCCCGCTTGCGCGTCCCATCGATGGAATACTGCGCCGCGAGTGTGGCGAAACTCTCCCCTTTCTTGAGCTTATCGAGAACCTCAAGAGCGGTGCTCTGCTTCTCAACAAGTATGTGTGCGCATCTTATCTTATCCGCCATCGAATCACAAATAGAATTAGCATGATGACTTTAATTGCCTTTTCTTTATTCTGCTGAATCCCTTAGACGGCTCTGGTTCTTGCCATCTCCTGTGCGTGCCTTACCAGATCCGCCACAAGTATGGACTGCTCCATACGGTCCTGCTGTTGCGCCACTTCGATCATTTTTTCGCGGAATGCCTTTTCGATAGCCAATAGATTATCCAAACCTATGTCAATAATTGCAATGTAAAACTTCCCAAATGGCGTGCCACCTTGGCTCAGTCTCAAGCCGTTTTCTGGATATTGTTGAAAGAGTTCCGTAGCTGCCTTTTGGGCCAAAGTTATCATCTTGCTGGTGAGGATGCCGCGATCTTCGAAATATGCGGTCAGGTCGAATTTTGTTGAGCTCGAATCAGAAGGCTCTGATTTAATGAGCTTAACCATTAAAGCAAGGGAAAGCCATTTACTCACCTCTGGTTTCATCTCCTCTTTGGACAGCGTGTATTCACATGTTGATATGATGCGGTCTAGCGAGGGACCGGCGGGCGCCCTGATGATACTGGTAAAGAAGTAAGTGCTTCCTCCAATCTTGAATGCAGCTTTGGATTCATCTTTTTCAACCATACAATCACACAGGGCATTTCATATTCTAAATAACTGAATATTTAAGCGCTTAGGTTTCCTCTATCTTCTGCTGCCTCTTCTGGCGCTTTGCGCCCTTTGCGTCTCCTATGGGCTCCAGAGTTTCGAGGACTGCCGCTCCATTTATCACGGTGCTTATCTCCCTAGTCCTGTCGACAAAGTATGCAAACAGCAGGCCAAACAGGAATGCGAAGAGTACCATGGCGAGGAACTGGTTTATTATGAACATGAAGACCGCTACGGCGAATGCGGCGATCTCGACCACTCCGAACTCCTCAACAAAGGACCTTGCACCCTCCTTCCTTATGTACGGATACCTAGTTCCATTTTCCTCGCTCCTTATCCTATCTATGAAGTACGCAAGTGAGACTCCAAATGCGAATGCAACAACTGCGCTGAGCAGCGCGTATCCGTAATAGAATAGTATTATTGTAGCAACAAGAGTGCCGATCTCTATCAGGCCGGCTTCCTCTATAGTCCTGATTATCTTAGGATCGTTCTTCCAATACGACTCGTGCTTCCTTCCGCGCATCATGCGCTTCCTTAGCTTGCTCGTTCCTGCGCCAGCAAGCAGGAAACCGCCTACAAACGGCACCGACTGAGTCAGCGGGCTCGGCGCGGTGCTGGTCGGCGAGAGCGCACTGTTGCTTGACATCGTCGGCGTGTTGCTTGTCGTCGGAATGGTTGTGGTGGTTGCATTGGTATTGTTCGACTTCGGTTTCTGCGTCGACGTCGTGTTCGTGGTGTTTGTCAAATGCAGGGTTGAACATACACCAAGAGTTACCGTCTGCAGGATCGGCAGGTACTGTATCCCTGTAAGCGCTATCGTGAATGTTGTTCCAGGTATCTTGATAGGCTCAGACAGGTTTAACTGCATGCTCTGCCCGTTTACAGTCACACCTGCATAATCAGGAGTAATGTAGTTCAATGTTATGTTGACCAGAAGCGAACCTTTATTTGTTATGGCAACCTGCCCGAGTTGGGCGAAGTTGGATACTGTATAGCAACTTCCGTTTTGGTTAACAACCGGCTTGAAAGTTCCACCTCCACCGCCACTACCGCCGCCTCCGCCTCCTCCTCCACCGTTAGGTGGTGGCGGCGTGCTCGGGATTATTGTGAAAGTATTAGTGCTGTAGACTATGTACAACATTGCGTTGGTGCTGAAGACCGTTGCCTTTGCATCCATCTGCCCCATGGCGCTGCCAATGTTCGGGATCGTGAATGTAAACGCGCCGCTCTGCGTATTGGATGTTATTGAGTTGAACGCTATCGTGCTGCCGGTGAGCGCGTTGCTCACCGTGAAGTTGAATGTATAAGGTCCAAGGACATTCAGCGTGAAGCTCTCGGTCAGCGTCTCTGCCTGGCCCTGCTGCGGCGTAGCATCAGAGACAAGGAGCGGGACTACCGGATTTGTTGTTATCGTATTTGATGCGGTTACCGAGTACGGCGTAGTCAGACCATTATCAGTCGCCGTTGCCACTACGGTATCGATTCCGGCTGTCGGAGTGGCACCGAATACGACGGTGTTCGGCGTCGTGATGTTCGACATATATTCCCACGGCATACCGTCAAAGGTTGCATACAGCGTGAATTCCCCTGCCCCTCCCGATATATTCATGGTATAGTTGACGTGCTGGCCATAGTTTATGCTGTTCAAAGTGCTGTTGATGCCCGCAGTAATCGCAAGGGATGGAACGGGATAGGAGGCGATTATATTGCCGCTTTCCAGCGTTCTATTAAACTGGTTGGAATCCGATACGATAACATTGGCGTCGAGTTTTCCGAGCGCATCGCTGGCCTGTGGAAGCGCAAATAGGAATGAGGCTGTAGCGCTGTTCGACGTTATCACTGCGTTTGCGATGACATTTCCATTTATGCTGTTCGTAACGGTAAACGTGTATGTATACGGAGTGGTGCTGAGTGAGTAGTTTACAAATGACTCAGTGAGGCGTTCGTACTGCGTCTCTGCAGCTATTGAGTTTGACACCATGAGCGTGCTGTACGGCAGAGGCATGACCCTGACAATAGCGTTGGGGCTCTGCGCCAGCTCAGGCGTCGTAAGCCCGTAGTCGACGACAGTGAAAGCGTAAGACTGGTTCCCGACAGGTGCAGCACTAACCGCATTGAATGAGACAGGGAAGCTGTTAAGCGTGCTGTTTATTGTCTTTATGACTATGCCGTTCTCAAGCAGGTTGAGCGAGAACGGCCCCTTTCCGCCATTGAAGAACGCATTGAAGGTGTCTGGATTGCCCAGGAAAGGCGTATAATTCGAAGGGGTTAAGTTGAGACCAGCAAATGCCGGATAGGCTGTGAACGTGTTCGAGGCGCGTGCTGTTGTGTTTGATCCTGAGCCGGTTATCGTTACCGTTGAATTTATCCTGCCAAGAGCATCAGGCATCAGTGGGACCTGGAAGGTGAATCCTGCGGGGATCGTGTTAGAGACAACCGTTGTGTTCGGCGAATAGCTGAAGAGCTGTATCTCCGCCCATCGCTCGTAGTAATAAAGGCCATCGTCTGTCCTGCTAAGGACCAGCGCCAGGCTGCTCCTTCCTACAGTAAAGTGCACCGTTGAAATTGGATACAGCGTCGTTGTATTCGTCAGCGTGCCGTTGTAATACACATTCAGCATTGCTGGAGATATTCCATTGCTGTTTGTTACACCCAGGTTTACAAGCTGCACCTTAAATGGTCCGCTCGACAGACTTTGATTGATATATATGGTGTTCATTGGCGTAAGTGGTGAAGCTATTATGCTGTTGCCTGTCAGAGCGTTGGTTGCTGTGAATATCAATGTGTACGGCTTGCTTATGCTGTAATTGCTGAATGCGGCGCTCAGGTTCTCGTATTGCCCCTGCATCACGAGGCTATTGGAAATGAGGAGAGAGCTGCTCTGCGGCAGTGGATTTACCGTTATCGTATTCTGCGTTGTGAAATAGAAGGGTGCTGTCGCACTATCGATTCCCGATAGCGTATATGTGTCGATCCCCGCTGGCGGGATTATGGAATTGAATGTTATATTTCTGGCATTGGTTCTATTTATCACTTGAATCGTATTGGCGCCGAACCTTAGGACTATGTTGAAAGGCGCTACGCCGCCGGATATCGATGCCGAGAACGTCTCGTTCTGCCCATGATTAAGCGTCGCGTTTGACGGGATTAGCATTGCTGTTGGCATCGGATAGGCATTGATAGTGTTTGAAGCAGTTATTGGTGGATAGATCGTATTCTGCGCGCAGTACGGGCAGGTCGGGTTGTAAGTCACTACAACATTCGCATGGAGCGGGCCGAGTGCGTTGCTGGCCAGTGGCAACTGGAATGTGAAGTTCTCTGTAGCGCCTCCTATCGCATTGTATACCATAGGGAATAGCCTACTAGCTACTACGTTGCTGCTTGTTGTATTCTCGACTTGGAAGTAGAATGTATAAGTCTCGGGACACTGACCTGTCACGCTGTAGCATACCCCGATTACGTTCACTGTAGAGGTAAGGGTCTCGTACTGAGACTGGTCTATCAGGCTGTTTGATTCCGTAAGCGATACCGTGCTGCTCGATAGACAGAATGGTGTTGTTGGTGTCGGGCAAATCAATATGGAAGCGTTGTTGGTAATACTCTGCTGCGGGGTTGCGCTGTTCCTGACGGTTGCCGTGGCTGTTAGATAACCGCTAGCGGCAGAGGTATTTGGAATCAAAAATGTGAATGTGCCCTGTGTCGCATTTGATATGTAGGCGCTGCTGGCTATGGTCTGGCC
>JAKAVF010000004.1 GCA_021827605.1 Microcaldota archaeon | reverse complement strand
AGACATATACAATTGCAGTAAGCGGAGGGACGGGTCCATTTACCGCAGAGCTTTATAACGTCAGCGGCAGCGCGCAGGTCGGGAGCAATGTGATAATAAGCTCTCCGGGAGGCAGCAACACAGTGTCATTCGTTACCGTCGCTACAGGAAGCACTTTCCGATATAACGCGATAGTAACCGATCTCGGCACTGTGACTCCATATACTTTCAACTCCGCTACGAACTCGATAACGATAAATTCAGCCCCGGCAGTCACGTTTACTGCTAGCAACACGGTTCTCGATCAGGGCCAAACATCGACACTTACAGCCACGATATCAGGAGGCACGCCCCCCTATACTGTGAAATTCATTTACAATGGGATAATAGCCAACACGGTTTCCACATCATCCAACACAGCCAACTTCCTGATTACACCGGGAGCGGGATCGTACAGCTGGAATGTGGTCGTTATAGACAATACCCCTGTTACCTTCAACTCATTTCCGCCACTTTTGATCACAGTCTACCCTGCGCTCGTGCTCACAATCACACCAACGAACACCATCCTGGACCAGGGCCAGGTCCAGACAGCGCAGGCAACCATAACAGGAGGGACAGGCTCGTTCCTGACCAATGTAACAGGCAGCGCGTCTCCCACCGCTTTACCGATATTTACTAACATAACCGGCGCAAACATTGCATTAAGCTTTTTAGAAGGCGTCATCGGCAATGGCTTCAATGTCTTCTGGTTCGTCACAGACACGGGAACAACCACTCCATACGTATTTTCGACAAAGGCCACCTACACCGTAGGATCGCAGCCGGTCATCTCTATAACGCCGTCTGCGCCAAGCATCACGCAGGGGCAGACCGAGAACCTTGCAATCAAGGCTTACAGCGCGCTCGGAGCACAGCTCACTAATTATAATATCAAGGTCTTCGGGCCTAAGGGACAGGTCGGGAGCACGCTAACAGGCAACGGCACAATATCTTTCCAGCCGCAGCCAAACGCCACATACACCGTCCAGTTCGCAGACGCTAACACAGTGCTCAACTACACCAGGGTATCCTACTTACCGAGCAATGCGGACATGATACCGCGTTTAGGGGTACTGACCAATAACGTCTCATTGCCCTCAGGTTACCCACTTTACATCTGCGCAGGCGCGGACGGAAACACAGGCATGGAGCAGTCATGGACCCAGGATTCGAATGCCCCCTCAACTACGCTTTCAGGGCTATCCCCATCATCGATAGGTCACCAGAGCAGCGCGCTTTGCACCTTTACTCAAAACACAGTAGTCAATGGTGCAGGAGAGACTGCCCTAGCAGGAATAGCGATGTTCAACACCTCCAAATACACACTGTTCAGCAGCAATTCAATCCCGGGAGGCACAACAGCGCAGTCGCTCAGCTATACTGTTTCCACATCAGGCTCGTTCACTGTCTTGGGTGTGGCATGCGGAGAGCTCGGCTGCAGGACTATCAGGCTGCCATCCGGCTGCGCAGTGCAGCAATATGTCAACACCACAGATTCATACGCAACAGCTCTCATTGCCGCATGTGCATCGCAGAGCGCAGGCACATACTCTGTAAACGAAAGCTCGCCCTCCACAAGCAGGGTATCAATGGCAGCCTACGTATTCGCCAAAGCGCCTAAGATGTTCAAGGTGGCTGCCAACACAAGCGGAGGAAACCCGTGCGGCAGCGGCGGATGCACAACAGGCGGAGGAGTCGGCAACACCACCACAACGACAGTCACGACAACCACGACGACCACAACCACCACAACAATACGCCAGATAAACGTGACAGGCTCTCCTGCCAACGTCACGATAAACATAACATCCAACGGAACAGTGCTCAACCTCAACAACAATGAACTTCTGCTGATGATAAACGCATCAAGGCATGGCCCGGCAAAGGTCATCATCATAAAACTGCCAGTGCCGACAACGCCTCCAGGGCCTGCGAACTTCACGCAGATAGAGGCGTACAACGTCAGCGTAAACAGCACGCTTACGCCGAAACCGCAGCTAACCGTCACCATGACGCTGCAGTACAACTGCTCAATCCCGTCCAGCAGGATAGCTCCATATATGCTTGTCAATGGAACATGGACGAAGATAGTGCCATACTCGGTCAACGCGAACGCGTGCACTGTGACGTTCTCAATACCAGCGGATCCGGACGTGTCTTTGTTTGAGTCGCCAGCACCGGTGACTACAACCATCGCGACCACGTCAGCTGCAACTACATCGGTAACCCAGCTTCCATCGCAGTCAGGAAATGCAGACATCTACATAGTAGCAATCATAATAATCGTGATAATAATCGCGATTGTTGCATACGCCGCCTCAAGGAAAAAGCGCATATGACCATATCAAGGACTGCAGACATGGCAGCTTGTAAGCGATAGCCCGTTCACTGCGCATAAGACCGTGGCGCGTGAGAACGCCGATCAAAAAAGCAGCGGAGAAAAGGATACCCATAAAAGTATTCGTTTCCGATGATAAGTTCGGGTTGGAACTTGAAAGTTCGGCAACATAGCCTGCATAATGAAGAGGCAAACAGAAAGGGTTTTAAGCTGATCCAAGGAAATTAAGCTGATGATTCCTTGCTGGACCTCTATAGCCTGGTAGTCTATCCATTGATCTACATCTTCCCAGCGTACGCTGCCAATGGAGCCCCGATATTGTTTGGGGGAAGGGGCGGCCCGCTTGACAGGGGAAGGAAGTTCAGAAACAGGAGGATATTCGGCGACAACAAAACTATTTTCGGGACGCTCTCCGCGCTAATCTGCGGAGTGCTGACCGGGATCATATACATACAGTTCCCGCAGCTGAGCTTCATGCTCCCGATTGCGATTATGCTAGCCCTGGGAGCGGTATTCGGCGACCTGCTTGGCAGCTTCATAAAGAGGCAGCTGCAGCTAAGGCCGGGATCTGGCTTCCCAATCATGGACCAGTATGGCTTCTTCATATTTGCGCTAGCCTTCGCATTCTGGCTCGGCAACCTGCCTAGTGTTTACGGCCTGCTGTTCATAACAGTGCTTACCGGTGTGCTGCACGTTTTCACAAACAGGGGTGCGCACAAGCTCAAGCTCAAGAGCGTGCCTTGGTGAATACCTCTCCCTCTGCCGCTCCCTCCTTGAGCTCCTCGTCTATCCTATCCACGAGCTTGAAGAACTCCTTGCTGTGCCTTTTCCTTGGATACTTGAGCTTTATCTCCTCTACTGCTTTCACGCGCGTGGGCTTGTTCGTCAGGACAACAACGGTATCGGAAAGCTCCACCGCCTCTTCAACGTTATGCGTGACCATGATCACGCTGTTTACGGATATCCTTTTGCTTCTCAGGAGATAGAGTATGTCCCCCCTGAGCGTATTTGCGGTTATCTCATCGAGCGAGCTGAATGGCTCGTCCATCAGGAT
Source organism: Microcaldota archaeon (assembly GCA_021827605.1). Lineage (GTDB taxonomy): Archaea > Micrarchaeota > Micrarchaeia > Micrarchaeales > Micrarchaeaceae > JAJZYD01. The sequence goes on along the minus strand of JAKAVF010000004.1, from coordinate 8,495 downwards.
GACCTTTGGATTTGACACGACAGCCCTTGCTATGCCGACCCTCTGCTTCATTCCCCCGCTCAAAGCAGAGGGATAAGCGTTCTCAAACCCTTTCAATCCAAACTCGTGGAGCAGCTTCCTCGCCCTCCTCTCCTTCTCCGCATTTCCCATGCTGTAAAGGGAGAGCCCAAGCTTCACGTTTTCAACATTTGTGAGCCACGGGAGAAGCGCAAAATCCTGGAACACGAAGGAGAGCTCAGGGATCGGCGCTGTTATGATCCTGTTCCTGTAAAAGACGGCGCCGGCGTCAGCCCTCAGCAGTCCTGCTATGATCCTGAGAAGCGTGCTCTTCCCGCAGCCGGAGGGGCCGATAATAGACACGAACTTCTCTTCCGGCGCGCCGAAAGAGACCCTGTCGAGTATCTTGTACTGCTTTTTCGCGTCGTAGTAGAATTCTATGTCCTCAACTCTTATTATATCGGCCATCTCGATCAAATCCTGTACTCATCAGCCACTTTCCTGTAGAACCTCTTCCACACGAATGTATTGATGAGTATTATCATTACAGTTAAATTAATTAGCGCTATGACCATCAGCAGGAGGTCAGGCGGGGTTGAAGTTACGGAGACATCGAGCAGCTTCCCGATCCCGGTCCCGACGGAGCTGACGACCGTACTCCCGCTGACTCCCGCGTTCGTGAAATATTCCGCCACTATGCTCGCGTTCCATTCTGCCGCTATCCCGGTAACAGCGCCGGTGACCAATCCAGGGATTATCGCCCTGGCATAGATCTTCCTCCACGCATTGAGGCCTTTAACGTGGAAAATCCCTTTTACCTCTGGCAATTCCTCAGGAAGGTTCCTGCTGCTAGCGATCGCACCGAATATCACATACCAGATGCCGCTCAGGAAGAATATCACAAATGCTACTATCTCCCCATGGTTGGGATTGCCGACAAACGCGTACGCGATAAGCGGCAATACGATCGTCGCGGGTATTGAAGCCAGGATCTGGAATACTGTTATGTATTCCCTGATTTTCTTTGACATGAAGATTAGATATACGCAGATTGGTATAGACACCGCCAATATTGCAAAAAACACAAGCCAGACCCTCGCGAAAGAGGCAGCCAGCGCGGCGAGCACGAGCGATTCATCAGACATCGTAGTTGGATTTATGTAGCCTGATTCATAGAGGATCGAGACCAGGGCCGCGATAATTATGAGGCAGTAGGCGTACTTGCGCCACCGCGGGGCCTCCTTCCGCGCCAGATGCACCGCGGCAGGCTGCCCTGTGAGATGCCTCTTCAGGTGCCTCCTAGGCTTTATCCCGAGGCTGCCGTGGTAGAGCGACTGTATTTCCCTGAACAGCAGCGCTCCCCTGAACCTGTATTTTGCAGTGCGGCCGGATTTCTGCGCCTCAGTCCTCTTTATGTACCTCTTTTCCAAGGATGCGAAGAGCAGATAGCGCGTGGCGATGACGAACGATATGAAGATGATGAATCCAATCAGATAGTATGAGGCGTTGATCGGTGGCTGCGCGAGCTGCGCAAACGCAACCCCTATCCCGTGGGTTGCGGAATATACCTGGTTTCCGGTCGAGAAAATCTCGCTTGTGACCAGATAGAAAAGGCCTATCGCCCAAGAGAGCATGGATTGCTCTACAAGGCGCGGCATCGCGGCCGGGATGTAGATCTTCCTCAGCCGCTGAAACCTGCTCAGCCTATAGAGTTCGGAAACCTCTATCATCTCGTTTGGAATCGTCTTTACCCCCTCATATACGGCAAAAATCATGTTCCACAGCATGCTGGTTATGATGAGGAACACTATCGCGGTGTTTATGCCTATGTATGCCGGGAGGAAGGCGACAAACACGAGTATTACCAGCGGGAAGAAAGCAAGGATCGGAAGGGTCTGGAATACATCTATTATCGGGAGAATTATCTTTCCTGCGCTATCCGACCTGGCCGCCCATATCCCGACCAGCAGGGCGAGAACGAAGGAGAGGAAGAGAGCGGTCAGCATCCTGAGCCACGATACTCCAGTATCGATCAATAGCTGCTGCACGAGCTGTGCAACGGGCAGCGCAGCCAACGCGATGGACATGATACACAAGGAGATGGAAGCAATTTATACTTTTGTGGTTGCCTTTAATGCGCATGGCGGTGCGGCAAACTGGAGACGCTTCTCTGGCAGCAGGTTCTCGAGCGATATAAACGCATATATCTCATCCAAGGACATCGACATCTACATAGCCAAAGAAAATTGGCTTTCTATCATTGGAAACATATGAACCAAAGTGGCATTTTCTTATCACATCAGTAATTTTATGAAATTCAATGTTTATATGGTTCTCCCTCATCCCAGGCTCCATGGATAATAGGCATTCTTGCGCGATAGCATGCTAATGATACGTCAGCTTTATTATCTTCGTGTCCTGGTTTGCGTAAACCGGCTGCGCTGTGTTCTGTGTTTCTGGATCGGTTATGACGCTTCCGCTTATCTTGAGAAGAACATAAGATAAAACATGGCGAAGGTGCAGCGGTTCCAGACCCTGCAGGGTGGGTTGCTCCGGACGATTATTGCCGGAGCGCGCTTCTCGCCGCTACGGTGGGGGCCAGCGGCAAGGTTCAGGGTTTTCCGGCGCAGCGCCTCCACGCGGCTCTAACCTTTCTCACCTTGAATATTAGCAATCGGTTCGGATCGCTGTTTGTCTGTTTTCGTGGTTCCGACTGCTCCTCTCTTTCTCTTGGGAAAAGGCGCAGCGCAACCTGCGTTTCAGCAGATAGGAGTTCTACTTTGAACACCGGAATCACTCCTTCACCACGCATCCATAGTCCTTGCTCAGAAGACCTGAGATATAGGCTCTGACGTTCTTCGGCTCGCTTCCCTGATGAAACCTTACCTTTGCGACATATCCCAGCCTATGGTCGTAGAGGATCACTTCCTGGACCAGCTTTAGGGATATCAGCCGCTGCGCAAGTTCGTCCATGTTGGCACTTTCCTTTGGATTGACGAAAAGCAGCCTGTGCAGTTTTGCTTTCCCTTCATTACTCGCTCCGCTAACTCTTGTTTGTTTTCTTCCCATCCTTCTCACCCAATTATGCTTTGTTTCTTGCTGTACCTGCTCGGATCAGCATTCTACTGATCCTTCCTCATTATCCTGCTCCAAATCTCTCAGTTCGACGGGCGCTACGCTGCATTCCACATCGCTCCTTATCAGGATAGGCTCCCTTGCGGCTTTTCCTTCGCAACCTGCTGATTCCGGCTCTTTTGTTCTTGCTTCTTCCAATTTCACACCCATGAATATCATCTCCGTATGAGAGGCGTCATCTCATAGTCGCATCTCATACACGCGAATGTCACCCTGTCGTTCTTGACGCGCCTACGCAGCAATCTACCGCAGTGCGGGCATCTCATGTGAATCCCTCAACAGCGCTCAATGCTCACTCTTACGTTCCCCTTCGTTAGCTTTATCATCTCCGAGATGTAACCTCCTACCTCATTCTCCCTACAGTATGCCTTTCCCATCACTGCGCCGCTGTCAGTCCTGACAAGCAACATCCTGCTCCTTCCAAGAATCCTGTTCATTACATCCATTTTATCACCCTAATTATGAGGTGGGTTGTGTGGATTTCGGAGCAAGGAAGAACACGGAGTATATCCTGTATCCTGTTTTTGTGCGATTCCATGGTGGTGTGGGTGAAGATGCGGCGCTACCGCTGCATCCATTAGAATCAATCACATCCCTGCTCCTTATTCCACCCATAATACCCTGTATAGTATTATGAAGTTTGGAGTATATATCACTTGATTGGCAAAATGCCTACTTTGAAGTCGATACATGCATATTTTAATCAGTATTTAACAAGTTTTACGCAGATATCTATATGTTAAATCGTCACTTTTGTAACATAAGTTATAAATATATGAACATGTGTTATTTATAATATGCGACAACTCCCGGGCAAAATTGCAGACGTGCTGGCCAGAAAGAAAAAAGAATATCCGTTTAATGTTGTGTTAAGAAAGATTAATGGAAGGTATTATCTCTACAAAGATACCGGAATTTGGAACAGAGAAAAGAAGCAAACTTTTATTCGATCAGAATACCTGGGAAAGGTAACAGAAGAGGGTAAGTTTATAGAGAAGAGGGCGAGAGTCTCCAACAATATTGAAGATGCGGAAAAGATTATTCTGTCCCACGGCGGTGTAGTTTCCTGGCACAAAAAGGATGCTGCTGAAGAAGCTACGATAAACGAGCAGATGCCAAATGAGATCGAAAAACAGCTCTTGAAAGTAATAAGCATGAATTCGAGGGCAGACTTATTGCATTGGGGCAGAAAATTGAAGATTGGGAATTATGTTTATGAAAAAATTAAGCAGATGGAGCAGAAGTACGATATAAAATATTTTAGTGAAATCGACGTTGAAAAGCTGGGTTTTTTGAAGATCCTGATCACGGTCAAATTCATCAATAAAGTTCCCCCTATAGCGATCATTGAAAAGGTATTGAAGAAGGAGCCGAGGATACAACTTGCAATGCTAACAAAGGGTGAATATGACGTGGTTGCATACGCACTCGTCAAAAACGTAAGCAGCGAAGAGGTCATAGATTTAGTTTTTAATCTGCGCTCCGGACCGCTTTCCGAATACGACGCAAAGTGGCATGCGACGCCTTTCTATGAACATTCTGGCTACGTGCTTCTAAGAGACGAATTCGTCATAAGCTTGAAGCCGCTTATGAAAAAAAGAGAGTATGCAGTAATGAAGGAATTGAATAAGAATGGGATAATGGACTTTACAAGCATAGACAAACTTTATGGCTTTGATGCAGGGCGCGCAGATTCTACATATCACTCATTGAAAGAAAAGGGCATAATAAAACGGGTGACAATATCCATGGATAATCCAAAGCTCAAATATCTTGCGATTATATTTAAAGAACTGCTCAACGATAGCAAGTTCAGGAAGCATAGGGCCGGGTCGCTGAAGGATATAATAGAGGAGGGCATATTGCTCAACAAATATGTACTTACAGGTGAGATAACCAATCCAGAAACATCATTGCTTTTCATGCCCGTAGCCAAGGAGGGTGAACTTGAGCTGGAGCTGGAAAAACTGGAAAGTTTGGGGCTGGGTTTATCATTAAAAGCTTTGATAGTGACGAAGGTCCTTTTTGGGTCGTTCGCCTATAGGCGTTTTGATGTAAAATATCTCAAGCAGTACGATATACTAACCGAGAATTACGGTTTGAAAAAGGAACCTAAAGAGAACTATGAGGAAACGGGCAGAGTAAGAAAGCCAAAGAAACGCAAGCAAGAAGCAGAAATAGAATTACCAATAACAGAAGATGAAGAATGAGCTAACTCATCCACTTTTAACCGTCCATGCCTCCTTCCATCTGTATCACTAACCAAACTTCTTTGCCAAGGTTTAAATACCTTATCCGCAGGCGCTTTCCATGTATACGATTGTCGTAGTCTGCAACTGCTGGGTTGTATACAGATGCAGGTGAGCATGCCTGGAAGAAAAACGGTCTGCCGTCAGGCATGCATTCAACGATAAGTCAGGTATACGTCAGCTTTATTATCTTCGTATCGGGGTTCGCATACACGAGCTGCGCAGTGACGTTGCCTGAGCTGAGGGCGCACGACGTGTAGCTGCACTCGTACAGCATCTTGAACATGTTTGTGTAAGGCAACTTCTGGCCCAGAACCTGCGCGCCTGTTATGCTGCTGCCGCTGTACGTCACGAGGAGGGAGTAGTTGACCGACCTGTTTACGGGGAGGTTTATCACCTCGTATGCGAGGTTGGACTGGTTCAGGAATATAAGGCTCCTCATGAGCGCAAGCTTGTTGCTGCCCACACTGCCAATGAGCGCGAGCGTCTGCGTTGTGCCGTTCGATTCAGGAGTGATGCGCAGCTGTGCGACGTAATTGGAGTTGTTGAACTGGTAGATTATCGTGTTGTTGACCCTGGAATTTGTCATTGTGGTGAGCTGCGAGAACCCGTAGTCTGTTAGGTTCTTCGTTATGTTGCCCTCTACGGCTATTCCTCCTATCTCATCGTTCCAGAAGTAACGCGCAACTATGTAGTCAGGATGCCATGCGCCGGTCGGGCCGTCTGTCGTAAGGTACTGGGTGTCAGGGGTGACATTGAGGATGTATTGCGCGAAGGGCGCTATCCTGCTGCTGTTCTCACCTGTTACGCTGTCCATGTAGCTCTGCCTGTGCGCCCATCCCTCGACTACGCTGCCGTCAGGCCAGAGGGCCAGTACCGTGGAATTGGTCGCGGTGTTGTTCGCCATCCAGGACATTGCCTGCAGGAAATACGGGTTTATCGCGTCCGCCTGCCCGCTGGTCGCAGACTGGCTGTATGTCATGCCGACCTGCATCGCCAGTATAGCAAAGATAAAGCCTGCGTAGATTGCATTGACAGGCACCATCGTGCCCGCTATGTTGAGGCGCCAGTTGTTGAACAGCCTTACCCCGAGGTAGATAGCGTAAGCCGAGAAGAGCGCGAGTGGGATTGAGAACATCGAGTTGTATCTTATGGCTCCGAACTGCAGGTAAGCCATCATGAGCAGGTACCCGAAGATGACTACGAAGCCGTAATCCATGTTGAGGGTTATCTTGCCCTTCTTTATGTGTCTGGTGTTGCCGTGCAGGTGCGACAGGAAGAGGAATAAGATAACTCCGATAGGGGCAAGGACCAGCTGGAACCCGAAGCTGTCCCAGAGGAACCCCCGTTCAGCTGGAGAGAAGGGAGACTGCAGCTCCTGGGTAGTGGAATATATGTTGCCGCTGCTGTATATCGAGTTTGCATTTGTGACCAGGAACTGTACGTAATGGCCAAATGCGGCCAGGACTATGATGCCGATCACGACTACGGCAATTAGCAGGAAAGCGACTCTCGTCTTGAGGCTGCTGGCGATCGCCTTTATCATCGCAGGTCCTTTTTCCCTCTCTTTTAAGATCCAGTAGGCTAGTGCGGTGCCGATAACCATCGGCAGCAGCAATGCGAGGAAGCTGGAGGTGGTGAAAAGAGTCGGGTGCACGATCCCAGGCCACGCAGCCAGATATATGAAATTGAGCACATAGCCGATCAGCAGCGCTGCGTCGAGCAGCATGCACCTGTACAGGCCTTCCTTCTCCCCTATCACGAATGCGAACATGGTGACAAGGACAGTTGAGATGAAGACAAGGTCAGGTATAGCGACCCCTCCTGTCCATATCAGCATTCCGGAGCTGACCATGAACCCTGCGGCAAGGGTGTACCAGAGCGCTTTCTTCCTTTCCTTGGCAGTAAGGACCTTGAGCATGACTATGAGCGCCACTATTATGAAGAATGAGACAAAGGTGTCTCCCCTGTAAACAGTTGCGGCCGTGCGCGCTATGTTGCCGCTGTTCGCGCTAACGAAGAACATGGCGAGGAGCCCGAGGAACTTGCTGTTAGCGAGGTAGCGCACGAGGAAGTATGCAGCGAGCGCATCTATAACGCCGAAGAACACAGGCACCCACCTCATCACGTCGAGGATGCTCATGCCGGTGTACTGCAGGATCGCATACGGCACAACAGTGGCGTAGATCAGCAGCGGCGCCTCCCCGAAGTTGTAGTGCCATGGGTACCCGGATAGCAGTATCGGATTCGATTCTACGAATCCATGTGCGACAGCCTGCTGTATCGCTGTATAGTAGGTGAATCCGTCAGGCTCGAAGAGCCCCTGGAACTGGAGGAGCGGTGTCCTGAGGTACACGTTCATGACGATGATGGCGAACGCAATGGCTAAGAGCAGCCACTTGCTGTCTAACATCGACGCTTTCTTACCCTCTTCCGGCATGGATCCAACCTGAGAAATCACTATCATTACTTTGTAAAGGCTTTTAATGCTTCTACTCTATTTGATATAAAAATTTAAATAGGACTCTCGTAATTAATAAATAAGATGAGTTACTTTGTAGGTGCCGGGAATGAAAATCAATTTGGGCAGCGGAGAGAAATTTGTAAGTGATTGGATTAACGTAGATAGAGACATCAGGCTCTACATTGGTAAAAGGAGGCCAAAGAACTTCAAGAACTATAATCTATCTAGAGGGCTACTGCCTTTCAAAACAGAATCTATAGATTATATCTATACGTCACATTTTCTTGAGCATATTAAGCGCGAAAAGGCTGAAATACTAACGAAAGAATGTATTCGCGTTCTGAAACCTCGCGGTTTAATTAGAATAGTTGTTCCAGATTTGGATATTTTCTGCAATGAATGGATCAAGTTTAAGAAGACAGGGAATACTGATTTCTTCAAGAGTTTAGATTTAGTCGAAACGCCAAGACCCATAGACGCGTTTAATAGGTATTTTGGCAATTTGTACATTTCAAACAAAGGATATTTTAAAAGCAAGATTTCCAAGCTGTTCTTTACGCGCAGTCTCAATAAGTTTGGTCATAAGTGGTTCTACGATTATGACGACCTCGCGCTGCTATTGAATGATGCTGGCTTTAGGAACATAAAAA
>JAKAVF010000044.1 GCA_021827605.1 Microcaldota archaeon | reverse complement strand
CATGCGCATTACAATGCGTTCGTATTTCAACAGAGACATCGTATCAAAATTTTATATTTTAAGCTACAAGCCTACGGATTCATATCTCTTGCATGACGCTGCCTATATTATTTACAAGTCCCGTACTCGAAGTGTTTATTATCACCCCGGAGGAGTTTATTACATAATATATTTCTAGGTACTCTTTTGGATCATACGAATAGGTTGCATTAAGGTTTGAGGTACCGAATAGCAGCCAGCTTTTGTTCTGTGTGTACCCTGCACCATATTGGGATGAGAAATCTGATAGGGACGGACCTGGCTCGTTTAAATCATTATAAAGCTCAACTGTTACAAACAGTGCGCCCTTCGCATGTATTTCCTTATAGTATCCATTATTTGCTAGAATACTCTCACTTTCTTGACATGATGGACACCAAGTAGTTACAAACCATAGAACTACTGGATGTCCCCTCAGGCTACTAAGGGTAATGTTGGTGCCGTTTGCCAAGGTTATGGGAATGTTCGGGGCTACTTCACCGATTGTCGCATTGGCGATTCTATATGCCGACTGACCACTTGCCTGATGTGGTGCCAAGAAACCAAAAATGCCGATACCACCCAGACCTACTAATACGATAGGAATGCCGCAGCACGCTATGGCGGCTACTATTAGCATGGTACTTGCGCTTATGCCTGACTTCTTTATCTTATTAATGCCCAAATTGCCTTTTTCCGATTTGTGCTTGTCATTGAAATGCATCATAAGCCCAGAATCGGAATCAAATTCCTTGTTACAAAATCTGCATTTATTTGACATTGCCTCACCACAGTCTCATTTGTTATAAATACTTCGAGCATTTTCCTTTATTTCTGACAGAATGTTGCAACTCTTCAACTCCTTACAAAATAGCGACGCGTGCTTGTTTGCGGCGCTAAGGATTGGCATCACGGAAGCCTTATTTAACTCGTATATTATCATCTTCCCACTTCTGCTCGGCTTTACAAAGCCGCAGTTTCTCAAACAGAAAAGCTCGTGAGATACTCTAGATTGCGCCTCACCTACCCTGATACAAATTGATTCTACGCTTTTTGGTCCGTCCAATAGTGTATCAATGATTTTAAGTCTCACAGAGTTTGCAAGCGCCTTGAAGACAAGTACGTTATCCGAGCTGTTCATATGTCAATATTTATATATGAAGATTTATATATATTTCTAATGAATTAATATCATTAGATTTTATGAAAACGCCTAAAACAGTGCATGAAAATCAAAGAACTATGCGGCATCTCAAGATAATAGCATATGGCGCTTTGGTTTTAGGTGTGCTGTCGATTATATCAGTTATGTTTTTGTTTCTCGTTATAGTGCCGGGATTATCAAAGTCAATAAATTTGCAATCTCAGCTGCAGAGATCTGGAAACTTGTCTAGCCATGCATCACTGTCAGGCAATCTAAGTAGTTCTGTGCAAACACAGAGCAGCTTCGGAAGTACTATTGCTGGAATAGACGACCCGCTAAACAACTCCGCGCTTGCAGTGATAAACAATGCGCCAAATTCATATTTTGAGAATGCCGGCGAAGAATACATAAACGGCTCGCTATCAGATCCAGTATATCCAAATGCGAACAAAGTTCAAGGATTTACTTCAAATAACAAAACATCGGTTGTATATTTAGGTTCAATTGATTGCGTGTTCTGCGGTGAGAACAGGTGGGCCATGGCCCTGGCATTATCTAGATTCGGTAGCTTCTCAAAACTATTTATAGGCTATTCGTCTTTTGGGGACTATGATCTTCCGACCCTTTATTGGACGGCTGATGACTACAACAGCTCAACTGACGAGATAGGAAGCTACTATTCAAGTAACATAATAAACTTTTTACCGATAGAGGATACACATCCCATCACAGGAGGATTTGTACTAAACCCAATTTCAACAATACAACACAATGTAGACTTAAAAGGTAATGAGACCTATATAAAAGAGTTTGGTTATATATTGAATCTTAGTAATAACAAGACAACAGCATTTCAGGGTACTCCATATACCGTCTGGGGCAGATATCAGTTCTCAGGCGCTGATGCCGTGGTTTTTGGAAATTCAACTCCTACTGGTAGTACGCTGCCTCTTACGTACATGACTCACGCACAGGTGCTTTCGCAGTTGGCCAACCCTACCGACCAATTCGCACAAGGTGAATACGCTGCAGCTGATGTGTATATTGCTGCGCTGTGCAAGTCGATAAACAACAACGCAAGTGTATGCTCACTACCTGCGATAATCTCCATAGAATCTGTTCTGAAGTGAATTATATGAAATTATAATATTAGATGTTGATCTTATGCAAAACTGCAATAGCGTAGAATACGAATTGGTTATATTGGGCAATGGCGCAGCAGCTTTTGCCGCTGCGATAAAGGCAGATGAGCTTGGCAAGAAAACCGCCATGATAAAAGGTGGCACAATAGGCGGAACATGCGTTAATGTAGGCTGTGTTCCAAGCAAAAGGCTTCTCGTCAGCGGAGAAGTTATAAGAAATACAAGAAATCACAATTTAGGCGAAAATGCAATAGTGCAACATGACGAAGAGTTTGACTTCGCAAAGATAATGGAATTCAAGAAGAAACTCGTAGAAAACCTAAGGTACGAAAAATACGAAAATGTGCTAGGCAAGCTCAAGAATGTAGAACTGTATGAAGGCATTGCAGGCTTCATCTCTGAAAAAGAGGTAGAGATTAGGCACAATGGGAAAAATACAGTTATTTCTGGGAAAAAATTTGTAATTGCAACTGGCGCTAGTTCGTCAATACCGAAACTACAAGGAATAGACAGTATAGATTATTGGACAAACATAGAAGGTCTTGAGCAGGAAAAGGTTCCTGAGTCGCTTATAGTCATTGGCGGTCGCGCACTAGGTTTAGAATTCGCGCAGATGTACAACAGATTCGGTACCAAGGTAACCCTTCTACAAAGAAGCCCATCACTCATTCCTGAAGAGGAACCAGAAATGGCAAAAGCCTTAAAATCATATCTTGAAGAGGACGGTATAACAATACATACAGATGTTGCTCTCAAAGGCTTTGAGAAAAATGCTAAAAACAATCAGGTCGTTGTGAATGCTGAGGTTAATGGCAAACAGATTATGTTTGAGGCATCATCAATACTCTTTGCTACTGGCAGGACTCCAAACACAAAGTCATTGAATGTCGAAAATGCCAAAATTAAACTTGGCACTAAAGGAGAAATAATAATTGATTCAGAAATGAAAACAAATAATCCAAATATATTTGCTGCTGGCGATGTAGCTGGAGAGCCAATGCTAGAATCTTTGGCTGCCAGGGAGGGTACACACGCAGCAGAAAATGCGCTTCTAGGCTTTCATAAAAAAATAGATACGAGTATTGTACCTAAAGCCATATTCACTGACCCACAGTTTGCAAGTGTTGGTATAACAGAGAGGGAAGTAATTGAAAGGTTCAAAGCTTGCACATGTAGATTGGTAAGATTCACGGATGTACCAAAAGCAATTATAATGGGCGATACAAGAGGCATGATAAAGATGGTTGCACATCCAGAAACTCATGTTATTTTGGGAGTGCAGATACTTTCGCCAATGGCTGCTGAAATTATCCACGAAGCTGTCATGATACTAAAAAATGGGTATAGGATAGAGGATGTGATAGACACCATACATGTATTTCCAACGATGTCAGAATCTTTAAAGATAGTTGCTCAATCTTTCTTTAGAAATATCAAGGACACAAGTTGCTGTATATAGTTCAGTATGTCTGGAGGGAGTTATTTTTCCTGAATAGCCTTCGACAAACGCTTTAAAGGCGTTATCTTATCTGTAAATGCGAAGTCTATGTTCTTGTATAGCTCATCCTTGTCTTTCGCTATATAGCGCATGGTCGTAGACGGATTGGAATGCCTGGCGAACCTAGAGGCTAGGACTATGTTGCCGTTGGTAGATTTGGCAAAATGAGTGATTGCATAGTGGCGCAACGAATGAGTAGTCAGTCTGTGAAGCTGCCTAGACCTGCGGCTTATATCAGTTTCTTCCGAATCTGCGTAAGCCTGACTCAGACCTGCTGCCTGAGTGATTTCACGGAAGACGTTTCTTATATAATTCACGTCTATATGGAGATTTCCGGTATGGCCGTTATCGTTTTCCTTAAAGAAAATGTAGCCGCCGGCCAACTTAATCTCGGCAGAATGTTTGTTCATAAATTCGACAGTTTCTTTGAATAATTCCAATGGAATTATCAGCGAGTCCACCAATGCGGACTTCTCGCTTTTCAAAGTAAGCTCTCGCTTGTCGAAGTCGATGTTGCTTATGTGCAACTTGCAGACCTCGCCAACTCGAAGACCCATATATGCCTGATATTTGAAGAGAAGAGAGAACTTCTCGCTCGCAACAACTCTAAAGAAGCGTTGCAATTCAGGCTCAGTGAAGCCTTTGTTTATAGAACCGTATCTCGGTTCTTTTCTACGTTTGAAACGTCTGGCATGTGCCTTTGCAATTATCGCACGTGCCTGCTCTAATTGGTGTTTGGACACGCTGTTGCTGAACTGATTGGCATATTGCAGAAAGTCCTGAAAATCCAACCCCGAACCCTGTTTTTCGGACTTTTGAAACTCAGAAAATTCACCCCGAACCCGCCTTTCCTATGCTTCCGTTGCTGGTCTTCCGCTCGGATTCGCATCCGGAGCTACAGAAGCCACTTTCAAGTGGGCCCGCGGAGAATCGAACTCCGGTCTTCAGCGTAGCAGATGGCGGGCATGACGGGATTTGAACCCGCAACCCTCTGGTCCGAAGCCAGATGCGCTATCCAAGTTGCGCCACATGCCCAGCGCTATAGTGTTGGGCATTAAGGTATAAAAGGATTCGAATCAGGCCTTCCTTTCTATGGGCTCGAGGCCGTATTCCTGCTCCTTCCTGAGCTTTCCGAAAAGCTGGCTGAACTCTTCCCTCTGACGCTCGTTCAGTGCGTAGAACATCCACATGGAGAACATGTACGGCGCCTGGCTGCTGTTCACCACCTCCTCTACGTCGTTCTCTGTGATGTTCTTCCAGCCCTCCTTGAAGGCGTACGCCGTCTCCCCGGTTATCGCGTCGCGGTCTATGTCGCTGTAATTGTGGAGGTATTTGTACGTGCGCCAGGAATGCGTCGATGAAAGCGCGGCTATTATCCCTGCCTTCTTCATTACCTCTTCTTCGTTAGGGTTAAGGCTTGGCTTGCATGAAATTCTCTTTACCTCAGCTATAAAATAAACGCAATTATTCAGAATAGCCCTTCCCGGTATGATACCAACCCCAACTTCGCCCACATCACATTCCGATTCTCCTGCTTTTAAACCTTGCGCTCCGGTGCTTTGCATCTGTGGTAACGTTTACGACGGCAATCTATAACAGGGTTATGAAAATGCGCTGAAAAATGCGCGCCATTGCTCAGTTATTGAAACGCACCGCACAGCATAAATATCTTTCATGAGATATCTAACTGCGCTTTTTACACTGTAATTGCGCAGGAAGTGGTAACATGATAACAGGAGTAGAGGTTAGCAAGATAGAAGCGAAGAGGGAGCTAAGCGAGGCCATCACGAACATGAAGTTCAACATAAACTTCGAGCACGTGAAGGTAGCGCAGGAAAACGTTGACGTGGGCTTTACGTTCACAGCGCTCTATGAGGGCGGCACTGTTAGCAAGGCAAGCAAGGTTGGCGAGCTAGTGATATCTGGCAGCATAACGGCCAGGGAGTCGAAGAAGGACACGGAGGACATAGACTCCACGTGGAAGAGCAAGAAGACTCTCCCGCTGCGCTTCGCGGAGGACATAATAAACCTGCTTAATTTCGAGTGCGGAGCCAGGGGAACGCTTGTGGCGTACTCAATGGGATTTGCTGCGCCGTTGCCCATATCCAGGGCGAAGCTCCAGGAAAGCCCGTCGGGCAAGGGCGTCTGACCCTCCCCAGAGGGGCTGGAGATGGCACATGCGACCGGCCTAGATCTCAGGGGCATTCTAGTAGACGTAGACTACGTAACATCAGGGAACAGGAGCGTGATCCGCCTCGTCCTCAAGAGCAATGGCGTGGCATACACGCTGCTGGACTATTCCTTCAGGCCTTATTTTTTCATAGTGCCTAAGTCAGAAAGCGTCACTGCGGAGCAGATGGCGGGGGTTCAGCTGCAGGACAGCGAGGGGGCCGTCAGGGCATATGCGGTAGAGGCCGTAGAGCTGAGCCTTAAGGGATCCCTGACAAAGGCCTTCAAGGTTACCGTTGAGAGCACGAGGGAGGTGCCGCGGCTGAGCGAACTCCTGTCGGAGTTCGGTGAAAGATACGAATACGACATCCTGTTCTGGAAAAGATACGTGATCGACAAGCGGATCTCACCGCTTTACGGAGTTGCCGCAAGGGCGCACGAGGGTGAAGGCGAACTTCAGATCGACAGCATAGGGCCCTCTGACGGCCCTGTTTCTGAAATTCTCAGCCACCTGTGCTTCGATATCGAGACGTACAACCCGCTTACTGCGCCGAGGCCCGATACCGACCCCGTGATAATGATAAGTTATACCGATGGAAAAGACTCCGCGGTGCTGACCACAAAGAACATAAAAAGGAAGTTCGTCAGGGTCCTCGACGATGAAAAGGCGATGATAAACAGCTTCACTGAGCACATAAGGAAGAATGATTATGACGTCATCTCGGGATACAACTCGTCCAACTTCGACATTCCGTATCTGCTGAAGCGCGCAGGCGCGACAAAGGCGGATTTCAGGATAGGGAGGAACGATGGCCTGCCGAAGCAGGAGCACCACGGCATGCTGGAGATGGTGAAGATACCAGGCAGGTCCAACGTGGACGTTTACAACGTTGCCAAGTTCGTGTCGATTGTGGGGGCTTCGGAAAAGGTCCTCAAGGCATCGAGGTTCACGCTCAAGGAGGTCTACGCTGCGATAACCGGCGACACCAAGAGGATGGTTGAGAGGCAGAACATATGGCAGATATGGGACGGCAGCGATGCGGAGAGAGAAGAGCTTGCTGACTATTCGCTTGCCGATTCCCTTGCGCTTGAAGAGCTTTACAAGTTCTTCGTTCCCCTAGAGGTCGAGATATCTAAGATCGTAGGCACCACCTTGTCTGAAGCGTGCATATCCACGACTGGACAGCTCGTCGAGCATCTTCTGATGCGCAACGCTTTCGAGAACAACGAGTTCACGCCCAACAAGCCGACCGAGCGCGAGATAACGTGGAGGAACAGCAACCCCATAGAAGGGGCTTATGTCAAGACTCCGGAAGCAGGCATATACAAGGACATAGTAGTCTTCGACTTCAGGGGCCTTTATCCTTCAATAATCATAGCATACAACATAGACCCGTCTACGCTTGTGAGGGGTGCGCAGGAGGGCGATTTCCATGTGTCGCCCACCAAGGCAAGGTTCAGGAAAGGCCCGATCGGCATAGTGCCGAAGGTTTTGAAAATAATGATAAACGAGAGGTCAGAGATAAAGAAGGCGTTCAAGAAGGATCCCGATAACAAGGTCCTTGCTGCAAGATCTACGGCGCTCAAGATAATCGCCAACTCCTTCTACGGCTATTTGGGATACGCACGATCGCGCTGGTACTCGCGTGAGAGCGCAGAAAGCGTAACAGCATTCGGCAGGGAGCACATAACTAATACTATAGAATCCGCGGAGAAGCATGGATTCAAGGTTTTATACGCTGATACCGACAGCTGCATGGTGCAGATGAATGGTAAGACCAAAAAGGAGGCGCTCGCGTTTCAGGCTGATGTAAACAGATCGCTTCCGAGTCCGATGGAACTCGAGCTGGAGGATTTCTACACCAGCGGGGTTTTCGTGGGCAAGCGCGGCGCGGATTCGAAGGGTGCGAAGAAGAAGTACGCCTTACTCTCGGAGTCCGGGCGCATAAAGATACGCGGCTTCGAGCTTGTCAGGAGGGACTGGTCCGCCATATCAAGGAATACGCAGCGTGCCGTGCTTGAGACCATACTTAAGGAGGGCAGCAAGGAGAAGGCCATGGCGATAGTGAAGGAGGTCGTAAAGAATCTGCGCGAGGGCACGGTGCCTATCAAGGACCTCTCGATACAGACACAGTTGAGGAAGAAGATAGACTCGTACGATGCGAAGAGCCCCGAGCTGGCTGCGGTGAAGAAGGCGATAGAGAGGAAGCAGAAGATCAAGGAGGATATGGAAGGAGCCACGGTGAATTACGTCATAACGAGGCATGGGAACACCATATCGGAGAAGTCAGAGCTTGAGGAGTTCGCAAAGGACTACGACCCTGAATATTACATAAACCACCAGGTGATACCCTCGACTCTCAAGATACTCAAGGAATTGGGGGTGAGCGAGGAGGAGCTCAAGGGCCTCGGCTCCCAGAAGAAGCTGTTTTAGATGATTTTATGACTGACACGAAGGCTCTGGAGGAATGCGGGAAGGCGGCAGTAGAGGCACTGGAATTTTCCAGGACCGTTGTCAAGGAGGGTGCGTCGCTCCTTGAGGCTGCGGAGAAGATAGAGGAGTTCATAAAGGGAAGGGGCTTTGTCCCGTCTTTCCCGGTCAACATATCAATAAACGAGAAGGCCGCACACTACACCCCTTCAATAGATGACAAGACCGTATTCGGGAGGGATGACCTGGTTAAGGTGGATGTAGGCGCGAGGAAGGATGACGCGATATCAGACTGCGCCGTGACGATTGACCTGTCAGGGAAGAACAGCAAGATCGTCGAGACGGCAGACAAGGCGCTTGAGGAGGCCATAGGTATGGTGAGGACTGGGAGAAAGGTCTGCGAGATAGGCAGGGCAATAGAGAAGGTCGTGTCTGCCGCTGGCTTCAGGCCCATACAGAACCTCGGTGGCCACGGCATAGAGAAGGAGGAGCTGCATTCGGGGGTGTTCATACCGAACTTCGACAATGGGGATGATGCTGAGCTTAAGGAGGGTGACGTCATATCTATAGAGCCGTTCATAACCAACGGCTACGGATACGTTGATGAAACAGACGAGGCACAGATATACCAGCTTGCAGGCTCGGTTTCGCCTAGGTCGCAGGAGGCGAGATCGATCCTTGCGCTCGCTGCCGAGAAATACATGACCTATCCTTTTGCGGCGAGATGGATAAACAGGGAGCTGAACGGCCTGTCGGACTTCAGGGTGAGGAGGGGCATTGCTGAGCTCATATCGCTCGGCGACCTTGAGCCATTCCCTGTCCTTGTAGAAAGGGAGATGGGCGTTGTAGCGCAGTCAGAGAAGGAACTCGTCGTTGAGAAGGATTCGTGCACCGTGATAACAAAGCTGTGAAGGATTACACATAGGCAAGCCAGTCGCTGAACTCGGAATCTGCCCCTGTTGCTGCTCCCGAATATGCATCGGAGAGTATCTTTGTCATAGGGCCAACCTTGCCGGCCCCTACCCTTCTGCCGTCGACCTCGATGATCGGCGTGAGCTCAGCCGCGGTACCAGAGAAGAAGAGCTCATCAGCAGTATAGAGCTCTTCCCTGTGCACCTCGCGCTCCTCAACGGTTATGCCCCTCGACTCCGCGATCTTTATGAGCGAGTCCCTTGTTATGCCGAGAAGTATGTCGGAGGATTCGGATGGCGTTATCAGTTTGTTGTCCCTCACGATGAATATGTTCTCTCCCGGGCCCTCGGCCACAAACCCGCGTATGTCAAGCAGTATTGCCTCGTCTGCGCCCTTGGACCTTGCATCGTGCGATGCGATTATGGAATTGAGGTAGTTGCCGCTCGCCTTCGCCTGCACCGGCAGTATCTGCGAGTCTATCCTGCGCCATGACGAGACTATGCACTTGATGCCCTTGTCCTTGTTCCCGAAATACGAGCCGAAATCCACTGCTGCGATTGCAACGCTCGTCTTCTTGCCGGTTACGTCAAGGCCTATGTGCGCGTCATTGTAGAATGCGAATGGACGTACGTAGCAGCTCTTCAGCCCGTTCTTCTTAACAAGCCGGAGTATTGCCGAGGTAAGCTCTTTTTCTGAGTAGCTTACCGGCATTGAGTATATCCTTGCGCTCCTCAGGAACCTGCGCACGTGGTCGCCGGGCCTGAATACCGCAGCGCCTTTCCCGGTCGAATAGGCCCTTATGCCCTCGAATATGCCGCTGCCGTACTGCAATGAGTGTGTGAGTATCGGAACCATCGCCTTCTCAGATTCTATGAAATTTCCATCAAGCCATACATACTGCGTTTTTGGCATAAAGACCACACAAAACAATATAACATGGATACACTTATAAAGATGCTATCATATTTATTAGCATGGATGTTTTAAGGGCGGCCGTGGTGCTTGGAATACTTTCAGTGGCGCTTGCTTCAGCAGCTTCGACATACCTTCAGGTCCAGGGGCCCATATCGCAGACCATTTACAGCAACGGAACAGTGTATCTGGGCAAGGTCGCGCCAGGGCAGAGCTTCTATGTGCTTGCCAATGCCTCCACAGTAAACACCACGGGCTACTACGTGAACATAGGCTGGGACAGGCTCGTGGCGGTGCGGCTTCCTAGCGGCTGGTCGTCCCAGGAATCGCCGCTGTATGAAAACCCGATGAAGATGAAGGTGACCGTGCCAGCGAACGCGACTGACGGGAACTACACCATTGGCATAGAGGCCGTAAACGTTCAAAACTACTCGAGGCTCGGAAGCCTGGCATTCAATGCAACTATAACAGTAACTCCAGACGTGTTCGACGTCAAGGTGTCGCCGACTACGGTGTACTCGGTAATAGAGGCGCCAGAGGTGCTCAACGTGACCATAAACAATACGGGCATATCCGACGACCCGTTCATAATAAGCGCTCTGGGCCTCCCTGCCTGGAATGTGTCGGACCAGGTGATCTCGCTGCACTCCAAGGCGACATCGTTCTCGTATCCCATATTCATAAACGAGCCAGGCGCGTATACATTCAACCTGACAGTTGGATCGTCTACAAGCGCCCTCGTGGCGAAGTCCTACAGGATAACGTCCTACGTGAGCGAAAGCCTCTTGTATGACTACAAGTCTGTGGACCACGGCGCCGTGCTGTCACCGGTGGTACTGGAGCCGGTGTATGCCTTCATGTCGCTGCTCTCTTACATATACAGCGCGATAACTTCGGGTTAGGTGATATAACGGCAAAGAAGGAAAAGGAGAGGGGAGCACTGTTAAAGCTGCAGCTTGACTCGCTCGAGGATATGGCGCGCCTCGCCTGCAACTTCAACTTCACCTCAAGCAATGTGTTTGCTTCAAGGCAGGGGAACAGGACAGTGCTGTACGCCCTTGGGGACAAGCTTGATGGCGTGGTCCTTGCGTACTCCATTGAGGCTAGGGAAACAGCAAAGTACCTGCTATACAGGCCGCCTGAGAACTCGGACAGCGAGAAGGCGAAGCTCTCCAATGTACAGGAGGAGGGCTGGAATGCGATAAGCATACTCTCGATGGATATAGGCGGATTCGGATTCGTCAAGGAGGTGAAGAAATCGAAGTTCAGGTCAATAAAGCTTGAGAGCTTCGAGGACCTTGTCAAGCTGGCGATAGGAAGCCCGCATGACGAGGATAACACACTATCGCAGCTGTGCTGCTTCAAGGACGGAGACGGAAGAGTGGCATATGGAATAGACCTGGTGCCAGGCCTTAATGATGACTGCTTTACCGTATACTACGCAAGGGCCAGCAGCGCTCAGAAATTCGGCTTCGCAATGTACGACTACAAAAGCGGGAAGGTAGATTTTACCGATAGCGTAGGAGAGCATTCGTATATGTATCTTAAGATAATAAACCTTGCTGAGAGGCCCGTGTTCTTCCGTTGACTGATTTGCGCAAGTATTTAATATCTTGGCGATAGAATAATCTAGCGTATTCTGCCCGAATAGCTCAGTGGTAGAGCGATTGGCTGTTAACCAATAGGTCGAAGGTTCGATCCCTTCTTCGGGCGATGCGCTTCAGGGTCAACCCCCGTGCCACAAGCTATAGCTTCCTATCGTAAGCGCCAAGTGCCCATTGCACGAATGTCAATGCCTCTACGTCCTTTTCCACAACCGTTTCCCTGCCTATGGCATTGAAGGTTATTAGCACACACCTCTCGGGCTTAAGCTCCTTCATCGCGCTTAAGAGAGGTCTAAGTTCCCGCTCCATGTTCTTTTGATTAATTTCGTAAGTCACCTGTATAAGCTCTTTTA
>JAKAVF010000048.1 GCA_021827605.1 Microcaldota archaeon | reverse complement strand
GTATTCCGTTGTCTGTGCCGTTCGCATAAACGAGGAATACGTTCGCTCCGCTGTCGTACTGCCCGTATGTGGGGCTTAGTTCCGGCGCCTCTCCGTCTGTTAGATTGAATAAGGTTTTGCTTGTAGCAGCAAATCCCATGTAGATCGTTATCTTGCCTCCGCCGAAGAACGCCTTCGGGAACTTGAGCCAATATACGCTGCTCGTAGCTGTATTCAGGGCGTTTGCCTCCAGCCAGCTCGGTATATTCGTGCCATTCACGTAGAAGAAGTCTATGTTGTTCAGCGTTGATGCCTCTGAGGGCTGGTATTTCAGGCTGTTGACTGGGACAAGCTGCTGCCATGGCGAGGGAAGTACAGGAATAGGAGACTCGAGCAAAGTATATTTGTATAGGATGACCTGGCCTGAACCACCCGCGCCTCCCGGGTCAGAGCCTGCACCGGCGCTGCCTGCGCCTCCATTAATCGTGTAGTTCCCCGGATTGTATTTATCCCCGTAGACGAACAGCAGCGAGCCGCCGCCTCCCCCTCCTCCACCGCCTGCGGTGCCAGTCCTTGCACCACCGGGATTTCCTGAGGCGATTATATTGCCCGGGGTGATGTTCCTCGCTTCCATGAACAGTCCCAGCGAGCCGCCGCCTCCTGCGCCGCCTGTGTTCCCATTTCCTTCAGCAGCCCCTCCTCCGCCTCCCGCTCCTGCGAAGTACTGCTGTATTCCGCTATTGTACCATGATGTGATGTTTGACACTGATACAGAGGGTGCAGACGGTGTACTTCCTGGACTGCCTGCAGCGTTGAAGCCGCCGCCGGCTCCTCCAGCGACAAGCGTGCTGCCTCCGGACCCGCCTGCCTTCGTGCCGCCGCTGTCGTCTCCTCCGCCTCCTGCTCCTGAGCCTCCGAACGACAGTGGGACGGAAGTTCCTGGAGAACCGACAGCCTTCGTGCCGCCTGCGCCGCCTGTGTTGAAGCCTGCCACGTTGTTGCCTGTGTAGATAGTACCATCATTAGTGATGTTGTTGATGCACAATATACTGAACCCATTTGTGATAAGGATGTTGGCTGGCTTTACAAGCAGGTTGTTGCAGAAAAGGTCAGCGGATAGCGTGGTCTTCGTCGATATCGTAACATTCGGATAAACCAGCGTTATTGGAACGACGTTTGCGATGTTGTTTGGGTCTGGCTCTATGTCGAGTATTTGGGTGTGCTGCGCGCCAGACGAGGTATCTTTGGCGGTTATGTTGTAGATGCCCGCGGAGAGCGCGTTGGCGTTGAAGGTTATGGTGCCTGATGACGCAGACTTTTCCACGATGCCGTTCGCGAGAATTTCTATGGCATCGGTGTTCGGTATCGAGTTCGCTGTTATGTTGTCTGACACGCCGGCAAACGTTGGATTGAACTCTATGGAAAGCTGCGGCTCCCCGCTGAACTTTAAGCTTAGCGCATTGCCGGCTAGATGGTAGCCTGAAGGCGTGTTTGCAGAATAGATCGTTGTGCCTATGGTAACTGACGGTATGTTAAACACGAAGTTGCCGGGGTTGGTATTAAACATTATGTTTGCGGTGGTGGATGTCTGGGTAAGCCCCCTGTATGTGGCCTGCCAAAGAGTGCCAGACGGCAGCCCGCTTTCGACGAAGTTGGAGGTCTGCGACGCGATTATATAGTTTGCTGTAAGGATGTCGTTCCCCATTACTGTTATATTTGTCGGGTTGGATGTGTAATTGCTTATAGTGATGTTGACGCTGTTGCTGACCGTCCAGTTGTTGAGTATGTACCCGCTCGGCGGGTTGGCCGTCACCTCGCCGGTGCCTATGAGGACTGCCGCTTGACCGTTCGTATAGGTAGAGCCTCCTGTGGTTATCGTGCCTGTTGTCGGATTATCGTCCATCGTCACGCTATACTGCGGGAAGATGTACGCGACAAGGCCTATCCCATCCCCTTGACTTGTTCCAAACGTGACCGTGACAGATTCTGATCCAGACGGCTGGGAAGGGCACACTACAATAGATGCCAACTGCCCGTACGCTGCTGTTATGTTCTGCTGGGGGGTGCAACCGGCAGGCCACGATGCGGTAGGAGCTGGTTCTGCGCTGTTCCCCCCGTCATTCATTCCAAGAGATAGGACGACGAAGCTATTGCTGGACGGGACCGTATACGAAAGTGTTTGAGGGGAGGACTTGATGCCATTGACCATATCCGCTGTTGCCTGCCCGTTTTGGAAAAGCAGGTCTGCGCCCATGCCTTCCAAAGTAAGTCCAACCAGCCCTGCGGAGCTGGGGTCTACGTAAGAGTTTGCCGTTCCGCTGCTGAGCACGGAGCTGTATCCTATGTCTGTTGCATTTGCTTTTATTCCGGCACCAAGGCTGTATCCAGACTGTGGCTTCGCCAGGGTGGTCCAGTTGGTCGTATTAATGCTGATTTCCGGCGTCACGACCCAGAAATAGGTGTTGAAGCCGGGCTGCATGTTCAGCGTGAGAGTTGAGCTCTGCCCGGAAGCCTGCTGTGGATACGAAGCGTTTTGTGAGGTATACGAAACGGCATATGTGGAAAGCGAATCGGATACACTTGAGTAATTGTAATAGTTTGCATCTCCGCCATTGATATAGGTTGGCACCGACTGCCATAGACCAGACTGGTACTTCAGGAGCGTAATCGAACTGCTGTTGACCCTATGCTGCGACATCCACGACTTTGGTACCGAGAAGTTGTATACGACGTTGCTGACATAGTTGTCCACGCCAACGGCGCTCTCGTTTATCTGTATGTACTGGTATACGGGAGGATTTGAAAACGAATCCAGCACTGAAAAGCCCTTCTTTCTCGCTGCCAAAATGTACGCCGGGAGCGACGTCTGGTTCACAACCGTTATGTTGAAAGCCGGGCTGCCTGTGCGGAAATTGACTTTTATTGAGTGGAGCACAGAGCTTGCAACCGAGATGCTTGCTGACTTTATGCCGGGTGCGATACTGCCGCGGTTGATGCCATCAGTAGCAGATAGCGACACCGTTTCATTTGCGCTCTGCTTGATCGTAGTCGTAGAGGCGGTTGTGGTGGAGGTTATCGCAGTCGTAGTCGCGCTTGTCGTGGTGGTGGAGGTGGTAGACGTCGTTGAGGACGAGGATGTAGTTGATGTTGTAATCGAGGTCGTTGTCGAGGTGCTTGGCGTTGTTGTGGATGTCGTCGACGTAGGGACAAGGGTGAAATTAATGTTCATGGTGGAGCCTGCCTGCACGGTGCCGTTCTGCGGAGCCGGCAAATACTCAAATCCCTGAAATACGAGCGCGTTCGCGGAGTAGGTGATCGCATTTGAATCGATTGTATCTATCTGTATCGAATTCGGCGCATATGCAGACTCCGACACAGTGCCGTTGTCCAAGCTTATCGACCATTGGTCACCGGCAGGTATGCCGTTTTCGGTGAACGTTGTCTGCAATGCAGTGCTGTTGACTGAATTCGATGACGTCGTGTTTGGCGTTTGCTGCTGTGCAGACTGGAATAGCAGAGACCGCTGCGCCGCGTGATGCGAGGAGTGTGACGCATTCCAGGAGTTGAGGAAGAACCCGGCCGCCAGGATGATTATTCCTGTCGTAAGCAATATCGCTAGAAACTCTGGGCTTTCCACAGTGACCTCCATTCTACCACATTACGCATGATATATAGGATATTCTCGCACAGGGTATAAAAAGTGTTATCGCCCAAGGAATACCCTCCTGAAAGCCAGCCTCAGGGAGTGCCAGAAGGATGCCTTTGCAGGCCTCTTCTGTGTCTGCTTCTCGCTCGGCTGCACAGCTCCTTTGTGCTTGTACGTTGCTGCAAGCTTCGCTGCGATCTTCGAGAACCTCGCCTGCCTGTTGTATATCACTACAGGGATGTGCATCGCTATGCTCTCCGGAACGCTGTCGTCCTCCGGGAACACGGCCAGCTCCTTCTTGCCGTAGGATTCCTCTATCTCGTCGATCTGCACCTCATACGACTTGTTCCTGAGCCTGTTGACCACAATGTCGTTGTCTATCCCGTGCTTGTCGTACATCGCCGCAAGCCTCATGCCGGCGGTGACGGAGGAGAGCTCCGGCGTAGTGACAATTATGGCATGGTCTACGAATGTGTCCATGCCCTTTATTACCGCTCTTTCTATCTCCCCGGGAGCCGTGTCGAGCACTACGAAGTCGTAGTTCAGCTTGTCCACCTTGTCCTTCAGATGCACGAAGATCTCGTCCTTGAACTCCGGCGGAATGACCCCATGGATTGTCCCGGGCAGCGCGTGGAGCCCGGTTGTCGAATATTTAAGTATAGCCCTGTTCGCGCTCACCTTCCCGGTCAGGAACTCGGTGAAGCCTATGTTGACTTCTTCAAGACCGAGATGGAACCCCACGCTCGGATTAGATACGTCAGTGTCTATGAGAAGGGTCTTATAGCCCATGTCGCTGAGGGCGCAGGCTAGGTTTACGGCAATCGTGGTCTTGCCAACGCCTCCCTTTTGAGATGAGACGCGTATCACGTAATTCTTATCCCGCATCTCCACACTAGTTGTTTGCTTTTACTACGATAATAAGGGTTAAATACCCTTTATTTAGCGGATTTGCCTGCTGCTACGCCTTATTCTCAGGCCTTTCCTCCCTCAGCCTGCGCTTTATCATCTGCAGCCTGCCGAACCTGCGGCGGATATGGAAGCCCCTCGACTTGCTTCTGCTTATGCGCCTCCCCACCAGCGCTGCGGTGGAGAAGATTATTAGGAAAGATACGACGCCGATTGCGATCGCGCGGTACTCGTTATGCACTAGGTCTATCCCTATCTGTACGCTGCCGGTCTGAACCTGTGGCAGCTGCGCCACTACCGGGATGCTGTAGGTGATAGTCTGCTGGCTTACGTTGACGTAGAGCGTGAGGAACCTTGTCCCAGCTGCGCTTATCGGTCCCGCGCTGAAATACTCGGCAAACTGCTGGTTCGGCTGCACGCGCAGGCTCGCGAAGGTCCTGTTAACAGCTATCCCTTTTGGAGGGACGAGATTGAAGGTTATGTTCGTCGGCGTAGACCCCGTGTAGAGCGCAACCAGCTTAATCTGGCTTGTGCCGTTTACTGTAATCGGCGTTGCGTTCAGTTCCAGCAGCCTGAATATCGATGTCAGCGGTGTCGGAGGCGCCCTGGCAAAGCTTGTGACTGGGGATATTATGTAGCCGGTCCTCGATATGTTCTGTATGTACGCGGATATGGAGCTCTGCGATGCATAGGGCGAGAGCTCCGGTATCTCCCATTCAAGGTAATAGGTGTTGTTTAGCAGTATAGAGCTCGGTATCGATCCTGCCTGGCTTATGGTGCCGCCGGTGCCAAGCGCCAATGCGGGGATTGCCGCAGTAACCAGCAGGTTCGTGTACGTGCTGTTTGTCGGGTTTATCGCCGTGTACGATATCAGCGCGTTCCTGGAACCGTTTAGCAGCACGACCGTGCTCTTGAGCGCTGGGGCTGTCGGTACCTGCTGCACGTCTACTTTGTAGAACAGCAGGGCATTGGTCGACTGACCTGGCGCTGAGACTGTCATGTTCAGCATCTCGAGGTATGAGCCAGGCGCTGCGTTTCTCGATATCGTTGTAGCCATGGTTATGTACGAGGTGCTGAACGGCGCGACAAGCATGGAGTTCGAGGAAAGCACTATTGAGTCGAAAGACGGCTGCTGGATCGGCGAGAAGTTGACCCACTGGCTGTAGCTCCTGTTGTTGGTTACGCCTATGTAATCTATAGATACGTTGCCCGGGAAGAGGTTCATGTATATCGGGAACTGCGCCAGTCCTATTCCACCCACAGATTTCGGCGGTGGCGGGATGACGCCCGGAGCTCCGCCTGTACTCGGAGGCGGTGGTGGAGGCGACTTCTGTGCTACGCTATACTGGGTCGTGGCGTTGTTAGAATACAGGTTCGGAGATGTATAAGTGACAGAATTGAAAACGTAGCTGCTGTTGAAAGAGGCGTTCTCTATTGCGGTGTATGCGCCTGTGGCGCCGCTGACTCCTGTCAGGATCAGCGTTGTGGTCTCATACTGCCCTGGCGACAGCGGCAGCACTGGAGACGTAGTCATATAAGAGAAAGAATTCGGTCCTGTTATCCTTATGTGCACTATCACGTTTGATGCTGTGAGCCCGCCGTTGTTCACTATGTTCGACGTAAAGGTCATAGTAGCCCCTGGGGACGCGGGATCAGGGCTTGCAGAGAACCGGCTCAGCACAAGGCTGGCCGGAGTCACGACAAGGAACTGCACGGACGAGGTGTTGTAGTCTGTTGATGAGGCTAGCGAGATAATCCCGTTGTCTGTCCCTGACATCTGCGCATTTGACGGAAATGTCACAACCCCGTTCTGTGGTACTGTGTCTATGCCTACGAGCGAGAGCCGTGTTGAGTTATAGACGTATCCGGATATCGAATTTGTGACTATGACATCGCCCTGCGCGAGGTATGTCGTGCAGTTCATGAGGGAATAGGCGGAGTAATCCAGCTGTATTGCGGTCGGCTCTACGTAGACTTGAGAGGACGGAGCTATGCTAAGGTGGAATGGGCATGGAACCGTAACGCTGCCCGTGATTATTTTCTGCGATGAGTTAGCGGCACTCGCGAGCGTTGCGGTTAAGCCTGCAAGCGCTAGCAAAGCTAAAGCAAAGCCGAGTATCAGGCCAATCCGCATAAAATGGCTTCGCTGACTATATTTATATTAATAGCGATGGCGATGGCGCGCAGCCCGGGCTCAAGGCCTGTCGATCCAGCAGATTATCTCCTCTCCGCTCTTGTTTATCTCTACTCCATCTATCTTGAACCCGAGGGATTCCAGGGTCTCTATCTTCTCAGAGTTGGATTCCCTGCTGTCGTAGAATCCGAGGATGAGCCTGCCGCCCTTCAGCATATGCTCAACGGCTGACTTGACCCACTTCTCCTCCCCGCCTTCGAACGAGACGCTGTCCCATACGTGCCAGTAGATGAAGTCGAACTTGTCAGGAAGGCCCTTCTCGCCAATCTTGTCAAGCTCCTCTATTGGAAGGAGGACGAAGTTGTTCGCGTTCGCTGGAAAGAGCGCTTTCGCTTTCTCTATCGACTTCGGCTCTATGTCTATCCCGAAAGGCACAAGCCTGTGCTCAGACCATTCCTGGAGGGACCTGAGCAGGAGCCCGTTCGCGCAACCTATGTCAAGGATTGTGCCGTCCTTCTTTATCGCGTCTGCGATGAAGGAACGCCTTTTCTCCCACAGTTTGAAGTCGAATCCGGTCACATGGCTGCCTGTGAGGAAGCTTTTCACAAGCTCCTCGTTTTGTATCAGCTGCTTGAACTCTGGCGAGTATCTGTACTCCATTAGGAATCATCTTGTAAGTTTTGTTATTTACATATTGCAGGGAATTTCTTTATCAGTATCTGTTGCTACCTCATCTCTGGCCGTACTTCTCAAGGAACTCCTGGTACTGCGCGAGCACAGACTCCGGAGCAGACGGCTTAGCGTCCGCCACCAGGCCGTTCAGCACCTCCATGGTCACCTTCCCCGGCGCGCCGGTGTCGAGCTCCTGCTCGAGCGCTGCCGTCTTTGCCTCCCTGCACACGCTTGCTATGTCAGCACCGGTAAATCCCTTGGTCGATGCGCCAAGCTTCGCGAAGTCTATGTCGTCTGCTGCTGGCACGTTCTTGAGATACATCCTGAACATCTCAGCCCTGTTCGCGGAGGTTGGCGGCTTCACGTAGATCAGCTTGTCGAAACGCCCTGGTCTGAGTATCGCGGGGTCGAGCATGTCAGGCCTGTTCGTGGCGCCTATCACCACTATATTAGTTGCGGATTTTATCCCATCTATCTCTTGCAGCATCTCGCTCGTTATCTGCACGGCTATCTCGCTGGCTCCCTCCCTCTTCGGGAGCACCCCATCTATCTCGTCTATGAATATGATCGCTGGGACGTTCTCTTTTGCCCTGTTGAATATCTCCTTTATCGTCGCGGTGGCGCGCTCTATCCCAGCCTCTGCGAGCTCAGACCCGGAGAGCTCCATCATTGCCACGCCCTTCATCTCGTTGCTTACCGCCCTCATCAGCATAGTCTTACCGTTACCCGGGGGACCGAACATCAATAGACCGTTGATCGCCTTGACGTCGTATTTCTTCATCAGCTCCGGATGCATCAGCGGGAGCTCTATCGCCTCCCTTACAGCCTTCTTCGCGCTCTCGAGCCCTATCACGTCGTTTATTGTGACTGCTCCTTCCTCCGCCTCTTCGCGCTGCTCCTTGCCTATGCTGCGCTGGAAGTCCATCTCAAACTTCTTATATGCCTCGAGCTGTGCAAGCGATGTGGAAGCCTTGGTCTGCTTGATCACATCTAGTATGTCCTGCTGCGTTATCTCGAGCACCTTGTGCTCGCTGACAGCCTCTTGCGCGACGAGCTGCGCTACAGTCTCCGTGGCGGACTTTATGTCCGCGCCTGAATACCTTTCCGCCCTCTTCGCTATATCATCAACATCAACCCTGTCAGATATAGGCAGGTCATGCAGGTACATAGAGAATATCTTCTTCCTGCCCTCAAGGTCTGGCAGCGGCATGTAGATTATCTTGTCGAAACGCCCGGGCCTGAGTATTGCCGCATCAATTATGTCAGGCCTGTTCGTGGCGCCGACTATTATGACATTGTTTATCTTCTGGAACCCGTCCATCTCTATGAGCAGCTGCGATAGCGCGTGCCTGTGCGTGTCGTCTACCGCACCCTCTCCTTCCCGCGTAAGCGCGATTGAATCTATCTCGTCGAAGAAGAGCACGCACGGGGCGTTCTTCTTTGCTATGGAGAATATGTTTGATATCATTCTTTCGCTCTCCCCTGGAAATGCGGATATCAGGTCAGTTGACTTGACATAGTAGAATCCGGCGTGTATCTCAGTTGCAAGAGCCCTCATCATCATCGTCTTGCCTGTACCTGGAGGGCCGAATAGGAGCACTCCCTTTGTAGGGCGGACGTTGTACGCCCTCGATATGCCTCTCTCTTCTATCGGCGCTATTATCGCGTCCTTGAGCTGCTTCTTTGTCGCATCGTAGTTCCCTATCTTGTCGAACGTCTCCGAAACGTTGCCTGAGGAGAGGTTCTCGAAAGCCTCTCCAAACTTCATCCTTATGTCCTGCTTCTTTACCTCGAGCGCCTGCACCGGGTTTATCCCCGAATACTCGAACATGTAGAGGAGAGCCGGAGCGATTGCGAAGCTCAGGAACGGAGTCATGTAATTGACCCCGATTATGCCGACCTGCGCGCCCAGCATTACGAAAGATATCGGGAAAAGCACGCCGACAGCGCTCGCATATGAGCCCTTGAACTTAGATCTGCTCGATACCGCCATGAAGTCTATGCCTATTATCGCTGCGAACAGCACTATTGTCTGCAATACATATCCGACCGGATAGGCCGCGAGCGCCTGCACGATGATGCCGAATATGCTTGGCACCAGAGTGGTGACCTGACTGGAGAAGAAGGCGGAGAAGGTATATAGTAGGCCAGCGCCAAATGTGGATGTGTTGAGCGCCGGCTTCCCTGCCTGGTCGAGGGCAAGGACCTGGAAGTTGTTCTGGTTAGAAGCTAGTACGGCGTGGGCCTGCTGCCCATTGTAGACTATGTACCCTACGTTCTGCATCCCTGTTATCCCAGAAAGCGCGACAACTATCACCATCGCCAGGAGCAGGGTAACAACGGCACGCTTGTTCCCTATAGTAAGAATTGCGAAGATGAATGCGGGAATCATGAATATGAATCCCAGTACCGAGAAAGCGAGCGCTGTCAGGAGATATGTGAATGCTATGACCCTGTAGTACTTGAATCCATAGAGGAGCATTCCCGTAGCCGGGATAAGGAAAGCCCACGCAAGGACCGGTGCCTGGTACATGAATATTGGGTATATGAAGAGAGTATAGACTAGAAGTCCAAGGAACGGCTGAAAAAGGGTCGCGAAGAAGAGCACGACCAGCAGCAGGAATATTATCCAGACCGGATAGAAGCCGAATGCCCAGTTTACCGCTATGAATGCAAGGGCGATGAGCAGCGCGTCAAGGAAACTCTCGGCAGAGCTCATGTCCATGAGCTTGTCCTTTAGATGGTATACGCTTATTGGGGTCCTCTTGAAGCGCCTTCTGATTATCTCCTTTGAAACAGTTGCGCCGCCTCCACCTCCGCCGCCTGCGGCTAACGAAGAGTTTTCGCTATCGTCACCAGCTTTAGGTCGCGCCTCCTCCATCAAACCATTCCCTGCACTTTGTAATTATATTTGTGAATTGCTTAATATATAGAGGTTCTCTGCTTTAGCATATATATTTTAAGGTTTAGAGGGTAAAAAGGTAATACCCGACATAGCTCAATGGCAGAGCGATCGCCTGTAGTTTGCGCCTTCTTGGGTTCAAGAAGATAGCGATAGGTTGGGAGTTCAAATCTCCCTGTCGGGATTTTTTACTGGTGGTGGTTTGGGTATAGTTATATCGAGGCTGCAGAAAAAGGACCTGAGGGAGGCACAGAAGCTTCTCAGGGACACAATATTGGACTTTGACTTCTTCCCGCTTCGGGAGCGCAGGGAAGACGCAAGGGATGATGCGGCGGGCATGGCTAAGAATCTGAGCAGCAGAGACTGGGATTTCCTAGTTGCGAAGTCAGATGGAAGGATTGTTGGATTATTCACCGCATACATGAGGAAATCCACCTACTGGATAGACTGGATTGTGACGAGCAGAGAGGCAAGGCGCAGTGGAGTCGCGACTGCGCTCATGAGGGAGGGAGAGAAACTCGCGAGGCGGAAGTCACGCTCGATGATGGGGGATGTTGCAAAAAGAAACAGGGCAAGCATCGCACTGCTCAACAAGACCGGATTCCGCAAG
Organism: Microcaldota archaeon; assembly: GCA_021827605.1. GTDB lineage: Archaea > Micrarchaeota > Micrarchaeia > Micrarchaeales > Micrarchaeaceae > JAJZYD01. The sequence goes on along the minus strand of JAKAVF010000048.1, from coordinate 1,715 downwards.
GTTGCGCTTTACAAGGATTACGTGCATGGCAGGTACGAGTACTTCTTCGAGAAGAAGCTAAGGTGAGCCAATGAATATTGAGTATATATGGAACGCGTTTAAATCTTTGATGCTAAAGTGGTAATATGCCTGAGAATGCGTGTGTTTTCTGCAAGATCGTAAGTGGGGAGATTCCATCCCAGAAATTCTGGGAGGATGGGAACTTCATCGCTATACTTGACATAAGACCGAATATGAAGGGTCAGTCGCTCCTGATTCCGAAGAGGCACACCGAAAGCAAGTTCTCAGACCAGAGCGATGAGGACCTTGCAAGGATAATGTCGGCTGCGAAGAAGGTGGCAATTATTCTCGAGAAGAGGCTGGGCGCGAAGAGGGTTCTTCTCGTATTTGAAGGGCTTGACGTAAACCATCTGCACGCAAAGCTCTTCCCGTATTATGAGCATGGGACCGGCATCACGAGGTTAGGCCCGCCTGCGAACATTGAGGAGTTGGAAGCGGTAAAGAAACTGCTCACTAAACAATAATTATATAAATGAGAGATAGCATAGCAATAGTGCGTGACACACATTTCTGCTACATGCCTTGGTAGTCTAGTGGTCTAGGATGCGAGCCTGTCACGCTTGCGACCCGGGTTCGAATCCCGGCCAAGGCGTTTTTTGTGTCTACACCGCCACTTTGGATTTCTTAATCTGGGCTTGAGGGGCAGATTAAGTTGAGGGAAATTGGATGCAGTTGCCAATAAAAGCTATAAGCTTTCGCACAACAAGGCTATGTGGATTTAGATGAAGGTCTTAATCACTGGAGCAAATGGCTACGTTGGAGCTAGGCTTATGGAAGACCTATCGAACTATTATGAGACTTATGGAACTTACCATACAAAGAATCTAGATAAGCTGTTGAGGTTGGATGTTGCTAACAAAGAAGAAGTAATTTCTATTGTAAATAGAATAAGACCAGAAATGATAGTACATGCTTCAGCTATACCGAATCAGAACAAAGCTGATCAAGATGTAGAGCTTGCCAAAAGAGTGAACGTTGTAGGTACAACGAACGTTGCTGAAGCTGCAAATGGCGTTGGTGCGAGTGTAGTATTCATTTCTTCAAACGTGGCATTAGCGCCTGAAAGATATGGCACATACGGAATAACAAAGTTTGAAGCTGAGAAAGTAATTGAGAAAATGTGCAAAGATTATCTGATTTTGAGACCTGGATTGATAATTGGTCAAAGTCCTAACACGGAGAATGATAGATTCCAAAATAGGCTTTTAAATAATATCGTAAAGAAAACACCAGCTATATACGATAATGTTGAAAAGTACGAGGTCACGTGGGCTGGACAACTATGTGAAGTCATAGTTGAAGCTAAGAAGAGAAATATTACTTCGGAGACAATACCGATAGTAGTTGATGAGTACAAGACTAGGTTTGAGATTGCTAGAGATATATTGCAGAATTTTAATGTAGATGTTACTCAGAAAGAAGAACAAAAACCTGTAGAATCTGGATGGGCCACTACAAGGACATTGAAAGAGTTGAATCTGAAAGTTTACGGCTATACTGAAGTGATAGAAAAAACAGTAGAAGAGATTAAGGACTATCTGAAAAATAAGTTCCAAGACCGTTCACTTACGCGTTATTGATCTTTCAATTGCGGCTCGATTCCACACAAAATCGCACCCGAGGCTTATATAAATTCTAAATTTTATAAAGAGATC
>JAKAVF010000052.1 GCA_021827605.1 Microcaldota archaeon | reverse complement strand
AGAGTACCCGAAACTGTTCGGTTCTACAACTGAGAGGGCATTTATATTTGAGCACGTCTCGTCCGGAAGGAGTCCGCTTGTAGTGATAAGGGTTGCGCCGATAAAGCCGAAGATAGTCGTGCTCCACAACGTGACCACGGTGGACAAGCTGGCGATAAAGATCGCACAGGTGGAGAAGCTCCCTCTGCTCGCGACCAAGCTCGACATAAAGGAGATAGAAAGCAGGCTTAATAAAATCTGATGCGATGTTCGTATTTGGCCTGATTGCGGCAACAGCTTCACTTGTTCTTTTGATGTTCAGCGACGTGTTCTCTAAGACAGTAAGCAGGGTATTCGGCGCTTATGTCAGCTCTCTCTATCTGGGAATCGCTGTACTACCAATGGCGGTCTACGTCTTCATTTCACCGCCGTTAACCATCACCTGGACCATGATCGGTATTTCTGCGATTTCAGGGCTCGCTTTGGCAGCCGGATACGTGCTTGTATTAAAGTCGCTCGAAACCGAACAGGCATCAAATACATGGGCGCTCATCAATATCCCTTATCTTGCAATAGTAATTTTCGGTGTGCTCTCATTGTTGGAGCCAATAACATGGATGCAGATAATAGCAACGATTGCGATTTTCATCGGGTCCGGCTTAGTCACGATAAACAAAGATTTGAAGTTCAACAAGCTTCTTTTGCCAGCGATAGCAGGCGTAAGTTTCTGGATAATTTATAACTTGCTCTCAATATATGAGATTACAGAATATTCATCTTCATCTTCCGCTGTAATATTTTCTATCTGGTTGATAGGATTTCTGAGCCTGCTGGTTTACGGTGTCTTCTCATCAAGGACTAAGTCAAGCGAGTTCAAGAAGCTGATGAAATCAAAGCTCGACAGACCCATAGTCGCCTTCCTTTTCTGTGGTCTGGCCATGGGTCTTGGGCAAATAGCATTTGTCGTTGTGGTACTCCAGCAATTCGTTGCATTGGGCGGAGCCGTGCTCGCAATAGAACCAGCATTAGTCGTTGTGCTAGCTTATCTTGTTTACAAGGAAAAAATGACGACTCCACAAAAAACAGGTGTAATCATATCAGTAATAGGCGCGCTAGCATTGAGCTTGCTTTAGCAGGCTGGCTTTATGGATTTGCGGCTGCCCTAGTCAGCCCCAAACATCTGCGCTTATCCTTTGCGGCGGAATGCCAAGTGAGGAGAGTCCCGTCTTTACCGCCTGGACAAAAGGAAGGGGCCCGCATATGTATATCATCCTGTCCCTGCAGTCAGGCGAGCACTTCTCTATCATCTCAGCTGTTACGTGTCCGGTGAGGCCAGCCCAACTGTCCCCAGGCTCCGGCCTTGTTACGGTAATATCCAATTTTGCGCCTATATCCAAGATTAGCTGCTCCAGTTCATCCTTCAATATTATCTCACTCGGATACTTTATGCTATAGATGACCTTCACGTCGGGCATCGAGCCTGTGACTTTCATGTGCCTGAGCATGGACATGAAAGGTGCAAGCCCGGTTCCTCCTGCTATAAACAGGACTTTCGGATCTTTCTCAGGATCGAACCTGAACTGTCCGCTCGGCCCTTTCAGCACAAACAAATCTCCTATCTTTGCGTTCATGAAGTGCGTGTACTGCGGCTCGGGAAACGCGTTTGCCGGTCCAGCTGCGCTTGCGGCAGGTGGCGTAGCAGATGCCGCACCCGCCACAGCCGGCTGCCCAACGATTTTAGGATGCCTTGGCTCCTTGACTATGAAGAACTCTATTTCCCTAGCTGACGGATCTGAAGAAATTGAGAACGCCCTCGCGACATGTTTCTTCCCTTCAGCGTCTATTCCTGAGATCATCATAAACATGCCAGGGTCGAAAGGCCATGGCTTTCCATCCTCCGACTTGAAGCGCGCGACCAGGACCTCTGGAGTGGCGTCTATCTTCTCGCTAAGGACGTACTCCCTCTCTATTACTTGGTACTTTTCGTTGTTTGGCATATATCCACTTCAATCGAGCAGACCTTATTTAGTTACTAACCTTTTTAGCAGTTTGTCAGAACTTCTCCACGAATCCTAATATATAGTCGATGAATTCCTGCGGGTGGGTGAAGTGGCCGGTATGGCCTGCGCCGCTGATTATCCTTATACTGCTATTCTTTATCTTGCTCTTGAATATCTTCGCATTTTCTGGGCTCAGCATTATATCCCTGCTTCCCCAAATTATAAGCGTAGGCTCGGTTATCTCCGCAAGGATCTCATCGGTAAGCTGGTCCTCCCTGAAATCCGAATCGAGTATGCTCTTCATGACATAGTCCTTGTTCCCGGAGAACTCCATAGAGAGCTTGAAGAACGTGCTCTTGAATTCCTCCACCCTATTCGCCGCGACAATCTGGTCGAATGCCTCTTTTAGGCCAGGCGCATCTTCGAGCACAAGGCCTCCGACAGCGTACTTCGATGCATAATACGCAGCGATCCATCCTCCGTATGAATGCCCGATAAGGTAGAATCCCGAGAGGTTCTCCTGTTCAAACAACTCCCACAATGCCTCGACCTGCGCCTTTACCGTGTAGTCAATCTCAGGAGCATCGGAAAGCCCGTGACCAAGAAGGTCGATGAGATACACGTTGTAATCGCCCGGAAGCAGCTCCATGGCCCTTTTCCAGGAAAGTACGCTTGCGCCGAAGCCGTGCAGGAAAACAAGGCTCTTCCCATCGCCTTTGTGGTGCTTGTAGTGCAGTGCCCCTAGCGCTGTGTTTACCCTCCTATCCTCAAAGTCCCTGTTGAAGTTCATTGTTTCCTCCCGTAAAAGAAGTGTATTCCTCTACCAAGAGCGCCTTCCGCCGCTTCCATGAGACCTTCACCAAAGGTAGGATGCGGATGTATCGTATCTGCGATATCTTCGAGTGTAGCGCCCATCTCTATGGCAAGCGCTGCCTCAGAGATCATGATATTCGCATCCCTTCCCACTATCTCTACGCCTTTAACAAGGCCATCTACCTCATCGAATGCGATCTTCACGAATCCTGTTGTAGCATCAAGCGTGATTGCCCTGCCAAGGGCGGTGTATGGGAACTTCGTGACCTTTATCCCCTCCCCTTCGAACTTTCCCGCTATAGCGATTTCGGGATCAGAAAATATAACTGCGGGTACGACAAGATTGTCATATGCTGAATTAAGCCCTGAGGCGACCTCCGCCGCGACAACTCCCTGCCTCATCGCCTTGTGCGCGAGGAGCGGCTCACCGATTACGTCACCTATGGCGAGAATGTTATTATCTTTTGTCTGAAGCCTGTTGTCAACTTTTATGAATCCTTTTTCATCGCGCTCAACCGCCGTGTTCTCAAGGCCCAGCCCTTCCGTATATGGAGAGAGGCCTGTCGCAACAACTGTGGCGTCGGTGTAAAGGGTCTTTCCATCACTAAGCTTTATTGTTGTGGATGTCTTCGACACCGGAGTCACTCCAGTGAGGATTTCTACCCCGAGCTCACCGAGCCTTTTCTTGACGAGCGCAACCGCATCCTTGTCGAAGTTCCGCAGCAGGTCCGAACGTGCGAGTATCGTTACCTTAGTCCCTAGCCTAGCATAGATGGTTGCAGTCTCTACGGAGACATAGCCAGCCCCTACGATGGTCATGTTCTTCGGAATATGATCAAGCATGAGTGCGCGCTTGTAATCAAGGATTCCGTCGCTAAACTCGAATCCCTTGACGACGGTAGGCTCCGATCCGGTAGCGATTATCGCCTTCTTGAATTCGAGGGTCACGCCGTCGCTTAGCTGCAGACTCTTGGCGTCCAGGAACGTGGCAGTACCCTTGAATATGTCTATCTGGTTCTGCTTGCAGAGGAATTCCACTCCCGCCTCGAGCTTCTTTGAGACGTCCATGCGCCACTGCAGCATCTTCTTCGCGTCTATCGAAGCACCTGTAACGGTTATCCCGAACTGCTGAGAGTGCTGGATGTCATAAAAGATGTCAGAAATGTTGAGCAGAGTCTTTGATGGTATGCACGCATAGTTTAGGCAGTGCCCTCCCATCTTCTCCTTCTCGACCAGCGCTACGCTCATGCCGAGCTGCGCTGCCCTTATTGCGGCGACGTATCCTCCTACCCCTCCACCGATTACCGCAAGGTCTACCTGTTCAGGAAGCGAGCCCATTACCATATAATCACTTCAGCGAGACCTTCTGTCTTAAATCCTCACCCGGTTCTGATGTCCGATCGTATTTATATACTGTAGTAGGGATTACCTTCACGACCCTTTTCTTTGCTATACCAAGGAAATCTTCCTTCGGCCTGGGCTTTCTTGCTTTAAGCGTAAAGATGACCTTCAGTGCCGAAAGAAGCTCCAGTCCGGTTATGACTCTTGCCTTTGCGGTTACCTGCACGCCATCGATATCATCTCCTCTCGCTCTTGAATCGAAGACAGCAAAAGAGACAGACTGATTTTCCATGATATTTTTTACGTGCTGCGACTTTTTTGAAGAGACGAAGTAGAAATTATAATGCTTATCTACAGCGTAATTCACTGGAGAAGCCCATGGCTTCCCGTCCTTACCGCAGGTAGCTAAGGTCATAAATACGTTTTTTGCTATTATCTCCCTTGCTCTCTCGTCAGCAACTTTTTGGTCTTCCAAATCCTCACCCGAGCATCTCCAGGAAATTTGGATCCTCGAGATATCTTATTATTGCATTGCCGAACTTCACTGCGTCGGCGCCGTCCACTATCCTATGGTCGAATGAGAGCGAGAAAGGCAGCACCTTTCCTACGACTATCTTGCCATCCACCACTACAGGCGCATCCCTTATTATATGGATTCCAAGGATTCCCGCCTCGTTCGGGTTAATCATCGGCACGGAAAGGTATCCGCCGCCGAGGCTCCCTATGTTCGTTATCGTGAATGTGCTGTCGCGCATCTCAGCCAGCGTTATTGTGTTGTTCATTATCTTCTCGTGCAGCGACTGTATCTCCTTCGCGATCTCCACAATGCTCTTCTTGTCGGCATCCCTTATAACTACCACCTTCAGCCCGTCAGGCGCCTCGGCAGCGAGCCCGATGTTGTAATACTTCTTGATTATTATCTCGCTGGTCTCGTGGTCGTAGCTTGCGTTGAACCTAGGGTTCTCCTTGAGCGCTTCTACCGTTGCCTTGATTATGAACGGCAGGAACGTGATTTTCACGTTCAGCTCTTTCAACACCTTCGGCTTCTCTACAGAGACTATGTTCCAGAGCGTAGTGGCATTTATTAGGTCCATATGCACGGCTCTTGGGATCTTCCACGATTCCTCCATGTTCCTTGCTATCGCCTTCCTCGTAGTTGTCATTGGCTGGCGCTCGATTTCCTCCTTGTGCTGCGCCTCCAGTGTTTCCGAGAACTTTGTCCTCTGCGCAACAGCCGGCTTTCCAGCGCCCCCCGCGCTCCTCACGTCGTTTTCAAGTATCCTTCCTCCCGGCCCAGTGCCGGTTATCCTGCTTATGTCGAGGTTCATGTCACGCGCCAGTTTCCTGACTGCGGGGGTTGCGATTATCTCTTTTAGTGCAGTCGGCTGCTGTGGCAGTGGCTGTGATTGCTGCTGAGCAGTAGTCTGTGCAGCTGGAGGCTGCTTCTGCTGAGCCGCAGCCTGTGCTGGTTGCTGTTCACGTTGCGCTGCGTTCTTCCCGGGTCTGTAAGCTTTCATCTCTTCAGGCGTCCCTATTCCGGCAAGCGTGTCACCGATGTGGAGTGTTGTTCCAGCTGGAGCCACGATCCTTATTATCCCGCCTATTGGTGCAGGAACGTTGACTACCGCCTTGTCGGTCTCTACGGTTACGACAGCCTGGTCTTCCTTCACAACGTCTCCGTCCTTGACGGACCACGCCTGTATATGCCCTTCTGTTATTCCCTCTCCTACATCAACGAATCTTATCTCTTTCATCATCGCACCTAATCTGACATTAGCTTGTCTATCGCTTCCTCAACCTTCTTCTCGTTCGGGATATAGAAATTCTCGTACCCTGGATATGGATACGGGAGGCTCGGCGACGCAACTCTCATAACGGGTGCATCAAGTTCGAATATCGCCTTCTCAGCTATTCTCGCCGCTATCTCAGCGCCAGGCCCGAACGTAAGCGATGCCTCGTGCACTATCATCGCCTTCCCCGTCTTCTTTACGCTCGAGAGTATGGTCTTTTCGTCAAGCGGGTTTATAGTCCTGAGATCTATTATCTCGGCATTCGCCTTCTTGTTTGCGACTGCATTTTTTACGACCGGAACCATAGTGCCCCATGTTATTATCGTGAGGTCATCTCCCTCTTGGATGGTCGCAGCCTTCCCTATCGGAACCTCATACATGTTTTCTGGAACTTCCTGCTTGAAAAGCCTATATAGCTTTGTCGGCTCAAGGAATACAACCGGGTCATCCATGTGTGCGGCCTTTATCAGAAGACCCTTTGCGTCGTATGGGTTGGATGGCTCTACCACTATGAGTCCTCCCATGTGCGAGAAGTATATCTCTGGGTTTTCAGAGTGGTGCTCCAACGTCCGCACCCCTCCGCTAACCGGGGTCCTTACAACCATCGGCAGCGTTATCGTCGAGCGCGTTCTTCCCCTGTACCTGGCAGCGTGATTGACCATCTGGCTGAACGAGAGGAACATGAAGCCGGCGAACTGCATCTCCGCTATTGGTCGCAGCCCTCCCGCTGCCATGCCGATTGCCGTGCCAGCTATCATCGATTCTGCAAGAGGGGTATCAAACACCCTGTTCTCTCCATACTTCTGCATTAGTCCGTCAGTGACCCTGAATACGCCGCCGTCCTTGCCAACGTCCTCCCCGAAGACCACGACCTTGTCGTTCTCCTTGAGAAGAAGGTCAAGCGCATTGTTCAGAGCCGCTACCATATTCATAAGTACCATTTCATTCACCGTTTTCCTGCTGCGTTTGCTGCTGTTGCCAGAAGTTAGACGCTGCAGCTGCGTCGAGCTCTTCCTGCAGGATGTCCGGCATATAGCTGTATACGTGCTCAAAAATGCTCGCCGGGTCTCCCTTAAAGCTCTCAGCCTTTTCCACCGCTTCGTCTATAGACCTTAGGTTCTGGTCTGTGAGAGCCTGCTCCTTCTGGTCGTTCCACAGATTCTTCTTAGCAAGGTATGCTCTCACCCTTGCGATCGGATCCCTTTTCTTCCACACATCAACATCCTCCTGTGGCCTGTATTTCGTTGGGTCGTCTGCAGTTGTGTGCATGCTCATTCTGTATGTTATGCATTCAACAAGCGTCGGTCCGTTCTTCGCATTCGCAAGTGCGTCCTTTATCACTTTGTAAACGCCGATAACATCATTTCCATCTACTTGCACTCCAGGTATGCCAGCTGCGATTGCCTTCTGCGCCAATGTCTGCGCAGCTGTCTGCCTGCTCCTCGGCATTGATATGGCCCACTGGTTGTTCTCTATTATCGCGACTAGAGGCGACTTAGTGACTCCAGCAAAGTTGAGCGCCTCATAGAAGTCGCCCTCTGACGTTCCTCCGTCTCCGACGAATCCTATCACAGAAGCGCCTGTCTTTAGATATTTCTGAGCGAACGCAAGCCCAGCGGCGTGCTGCATCTGCGTTGATACGGGCACAGCTCCAGGCAGCGCGTGCATATTCCGAGGTATCATATTGCCCTCCTCATATCCTCTGAAGTAGAGGAATAGCCCATCCATGCCAAATCCTCTCGCCAGAAAAACGCCTTGCTGCCTGAAGTTAGGTACAAAGTAGTCGTCCTTCCCTAACGCCATTGCACTGCCTATCTGCGTAGCCTCTTCTCCAACGAGCGGTGCATAGGTGACAGCCCTTCCCTGCCTCTGAAGGCTGAGGGCCTTCGCATCAAGCGCCCTCGCAAGCGACATGTACCTGTACATCTCGAGTATCTTGTTATCGTCGAGATCCCTCGGGAAGAGCGATTGGTCTATGTTTCCGAGCTCATCCATGACCTGATAGTAGTTTACGCTTCCATCGAAGGCTTTCTTCATCAATCGCTCACCCAGTAAATATCATTAATCGATGCCAATTAATATATTGATTTTGGTTCTGCAGCTGCAGAAATATGCGCATCTTTATAACTCTTTTCAACAATTCCTTTCTATCATATCTATGATTTTATGGTGGCAGAGGGAATTGAGCGGCTCAAGGCGTTGAAGGCGCTCAACGAACAGCAGAGGAAACAAGTGGTCTATATAGCAGTAGTGCCACGTCTCATCGCTGGTACCTGTCCACCGGATTGTATGCATGCTGAAATAGATACAGGCTTTTTCTTTTTTCTGCCATCAGCTCACTGCTTTATCTCTAGGGTGCTCAACAGCATGCTCTTCAAATCAAAGACTCTTATTAGATGGTTATTTGTATCAGCGATGAAGAGCCTGTTGCCCATAAGCTTGACGTCGCTCGGCTCGTAGAGACCGACCGTATCGCAATCGGGGTCGCCATACTTGCAGAATGACTTTTCGTTCGGGGTCCCAACAAGAGTGACGACCGTTTCCTTCTTCAGGTCTATCATCCTTATCGCGCTGTTGTATGTGTCAGCAACGTAGACCATTCCGTCGTTAGCGCAGAGCCCGTAAGGGTGCTGCATCAGCGCCTGGTTAAGCTTGCCGTCCTTATGCCCGAAGACAAACAGTCCGTGACCGGATATCGTTCCAACAAACCTTTTCTTCAGGTCTATGCTCCTTATCCCAGACGATTCTGGATCCGCAACGTAAAGGAAGTCCCCCTCCACGAAAAGACCGCTCGGCTGCGCGAATTCCGAGTTCCTGTAATCACCGTCAACTATCCCCTCCCCACCGTTGCCCGCAAATGGGAACACAAGCCCACTCTTCGGTTCGTAGCTCCAGAGCTGGTGCAGTCCTGCCATCGCAATGATGAGCCTTCCGTTATATAGCGCTATATCCCACGGTGAACTCAAATCTGTAGACAGCGCATTTCCTGAAAACTCCAATGGGTAGTAGCCACCCTGGGTTCCAGTGCCAGCTACGGTCGACGCAGTCTTCTTCGTCAGGTCAGCGGCGCGTATTGCATGGTTGCCAGTATCCGCGATATAGAGTACGTTGCCAACCCAGAGGATTCCTCGCGGTTCGAGGAACTGCGCTGAGGCGAAGCTCCCGTCCTTAAATCCCCTTTCCCCGCTGCCTATCACAGTTGAGATTTTCCCTGTTTGCGGATTGACAATCAGTATTCTGTTGTGATTGGTGTCGCTGAGCGCCAATGCTGAGCCATCTGGAGAGAAGGCGATCTTCTGCGGATAGGAGAGCACCCTTCTGTCCTTAACGGCCGGCATCTTTATCTCGATCCTCTTTTTTGCAAGAGTCCCGTCATCTCTGTGATCGTCGAGCAGCATCTGCACTATCCCGTCAAGCTCCGCAAAGCCCGTCTCTCCAGACCGCTTTCTTACTATGTTTCCCTTTGGACCTATTATAACAAGGGTGGGCCATGCATTTATCCCGTATGACTTCCATATCTGCATCTTTTCATCCACAACCACAGGATGCGTTATCTCATACCTTTTTACAGCTTCTGCTATGTTCTCCGCTTTCTGCTCATTGGCGAACTTCGCAGAATGCACGCCAATCACGATGACGGGCTGGTCCTTGAATGCCTCCTGCAGTTTTTCAAGAATCGGGACCATATGGATGCAGTTTATACAGCCATACGTCCAAAAGTCGAGAATCACTATGTGCCCCCTGAGCCCCAGCAGCGAGAGAGGCTCTGTTGTGTTTATCCAGTTGAAATCCTTCGGGAACTCCGGAGCCTTTGAGCTCACTATCCTTCCAAGGCCGCTGAGCATGATATCTCATATGTCTGATAAACTTAAAGCCTTGCTGGCAGCATTCACCCTTTCGGCAGTCCCCGCTTCTTCATGCTTCTGCGCAACAGTTCGTAAATCGCTATCAAAATAATCAGAACGGTGGCTGTGCCGATGACGTAATCGGTTTGTCCAATGTTATTCTGCTGTGCAGGTACAGTGCTGCTGCTCGTGGCTGTTGTCTGCACCGTCGTAGAGATTGGGGTTGTAGACGTCGTAGCTTGGTTCTGGAACAGTGCTACTATCGGATCGATTGGAATCTCGAACGAGACCGTGCATGCGGATGAGTTAATGGCATATTGGTTTATCTCTAGCCACGCCCCATTTGCAAGTATGTATGGTGCAACCACGCTTCCGCACGGGTATCCTATCGTTGCATTCACCGTGGTTACCTGTTTGGTAGAGTTGCTGGATACGTTTATGCGTATCGCGAACAACAGCAGCGCGCCTGGTTTAGGTATCAGACTTGCGTTGGATGTATAGTTGGAAATCCTTACAAAAATCGTTCCTGAACTGTTTGAAGATATCTTGAATACGCTGTCAAGATTGCTCATGTTTATCTTTATAGCGCTCGGTGCGGACACGTTGATTGTGAGATTTGTCTGCTGTGCGGTTATGTTTATGCTCTCCTGCTGCGGACCTGGCATGCCTTCTTCGTAGAAGAGCATCGTTATCGTCTGGAGTATTGGTATGTAAGCGATGCTGCTGAGCTTCATGTAACATCCACCGCCAAGTGCAACCGATGCGTTCGGATACAGCACATACTGCGTGCCGTTCACCGTTACTCCAGCGTAGGTTGGCGTGATATAGTTGTCTACCACAACGAAGACCTGTCCACAGAGCGAGATATTGAACGTGTTGAGCTGTGCTATGTCCGTAACGTTATAGCCGTTGATAGTCTGTGTGATTATTGGCTTCTGGCTGCCGCCGCCCCCTCCCCCAGAGAATCCGCCTCCACCGCCACCACCTCCTCCCCCTCCCCCGCCACCGCTTTGCACGGTTGTTGTGCTCGAGGTGGTTGTCGTAGTTGTCGTCGTGCTTACAGAGAAGTTGGATGAGTAGTTCGAGTTTGCAATGACGGGTGTGCTTGCACTGTCAGAGACCGTGACGTTCGTGTGGAAGTTTCCCATCTGGATCGCATCGTATGTGAAAAAATTGGAAGCCTGCGGCATGCTGTACGCAACGATAATGTCATTAGAAGCGTAGGAGACTATGAAATTATAGGTGTATGGGACTGAGCCTCCGGTTTCCAGTGTATTGAATGTTATCATATTCCCAGGAGCAAGTGCAGTCAGACTTATCGATGGCGGAGTTGGAATTCCGAGCGCATTGTTCACCAGTATCGTATTTGATATAGAGTTTGTCGTTAACGAGGCGCCTGCGTCATAAGCTACAACATTGAATGTATCCAATCCTGTCGCAGGCAGGAATGCGTTGAATACAATTGGTGATGTACTAGGTGAAATAACATATATCGTATTGATTGTTGTGCCATTTGCTGCGACGAGATTCACCGTGAACGGCCCAACTCCACCCGATATTATCGTATTGTAAGTCACAAACTGCCCTGCGTCCAAAACGGAGTTGGATGGTAACGGCATTGTCGGAACCGGCGATGTCACTACATTGAAGGTCAACGAATAAGCAGAGTTTTCAGAAATTGGAGTTGATGCGCTATCTGTCACCACGACGTTTGCGTGGAAGGTGCCAAGTTGTGTTGCAGTATAGTTGAAATAGTTGAAAACCTGCGAACCGCTGAATGCGATTATTGAGTTATCTATCGCGTTTGAGATGATAAAATTGTAAGAGTAGGGCGGCGTACCGCCTGTCTCTGACGTTGTTATGGTTTCTACGCCCTCATAGCTGATAGTGTTTGATGCAATGTCAGGCACAGTCGGTATATCAAGCGATGCATTAACCTGTATGCTGTTCGAAATTGAATTAAATGCAAATGCGGGTACTGTGCCTTCGTCTACGATCATGGCGTTGTAGGTATCGGTGCCTATCGGCGGCACGAATGCCCCAAACTCAACTATTCCATTGTTTGTTTCGGATAGGGTGTTCACCACCACTCCGTTAGATGACACAAGGTTGGCAGTGAATGGTCCTATTCCGCCAGAGATTAGCACATTATACGTAACCTGTTGGCCGAAATCAAGGAGAACTGCACTCGGAGTGGGCTCTGTTACATTTGGCGCGCTGACCAGTATGGTATTTGTGACAGAGTTAAAGGTAAGTGAAGCACCCAAATCCGTAACTATTGCATTGTAAGAGAACGCGCCTCCTTTAACCGCGTTGAAAGTTATTGTATTGCTGCCCCCTGGCGCAGATATTATGACATTAGATCCCTGTTGATGGCTTCCCGTTATATTGTACAGCTCTGCTGTGAACGGCCCAACCCCCCCGCTGACCGTCACAGTATACGTTTCAGGCATCCCCGTGATGACTATTGCGTTGCTCGGAGTCAGCGTAGCCGTAGGGTCGACATAGTTCTGGAACTCAAATATCCTGGTCGCCCACGGATCGCTTGGGTTTGGTATGTACTCTGCAGCAGCCCATGTATACTTTGGGTTCACCGGATCTGGATATGCCTCAAAGTAGTCGCCATACCTGCCGCCAGTTACGTTAGCCCCGCCGACATATCCTATTACATAGTGTGTTGTATTGTTGGTGCCTATGGAGCGGTTCGGCTGGCTCGCTATCGCTATGCTCGGATAAAAGGTGCGGTTTGAAAATCCCCATATGAAGTCTATGTTGTTTGAGGAATCAATGCTCACTGCCGGGTAATAGAAGTTGGTGTTCGCCTGGGACAGGTTGAAGTCGTCGACAACAGACCTTG
>JAKAVF010000023.1 GCA_021827605.1 Microcaldota archaeon | reverse complement strand
CTCAACTTTTCCAATCTGCCCTTGTCGTCGAAGAGGATCCCGGCATTGTATCCGCTCTTCATCTTAACTATTATCGAGCTGTCGCTTCCTGCATCGGTGTTTGGCATCAGTTCACCTTCAATTGCAAAGCCCGCCTTCTCCACCTTTATCGTGTCACCGATGGCTATCTTCTTCTCCTTGAATAGGTTTGCCAGTTTTGAAGAGTACATAAGTTCAACCGATGGGCCTGCCGTACAGGACATTGCACGAGGCGTTCTCTATTCTTACTCTAATCTTGTTGCCTATAAAAACATTTTCGTTTGTATCCCTTTCCCTTATTATGACTTTTTTGTACGAGTCGGTGCGGCAGTTCATCGACTTCTCTTCCCTTTCGGTAACAAAGACATCGACTTCTCTTCCTATGAACGCGTCATTTATGTCTTGCTGGACCCTCCGAACGACTCTCCCGAGTTCTGCGCTCCTCTCTGCAATCAAGTTTGTAGAAAGCTGCTCCATCTTTGATGCGCCTGCGTGCGGCCTTGCCCAGAACCTGCACATATTCACGACATTCGGCTTTGTTTTCCTAACGAAGTCCAGGGTTTCCTCAAAGCCGGAATCGGTTTCTGTGGGAAATCCGACGATGATATCGGTCTCGATTGTAACGTCGGTGAGTTTCTGCCGCAGCGCATCGACATAACTGTTGAATTGTTCAACGGTGTACATCCTCTTCATCGCGGAGAGGACGATGTTGCTTCCAGACTGTATCGGGATGTGCACGAACCTGTAGAACCGTTCATTCTGTAGCGACTCGATGAATGCGTCGAGGTACTTTGGAAGATGTTCAGGATTCAGCATCCCTATCCTGATCCTGAAATTGCCATCTATCGAAGAGAGCCTCTTCATCAGCCTGGCTATGTTCGTCCTCCTGTCAAGTCCGTATGCTCCCGTATCCTGCGACGTAATCTGCACCTCCTTAGCTCCACCTCTCGCGCTCATCGCTACTGCATTTACAATAAGGTCTTCGGAAAAGCTGTTGAGAGGGCCCCTTGCTGACTTGGTCTCGCAGAAGGAGCAGCTGCTGAGGCACCCTTCGCTGATAGGGACCTTTGCGATTACTGAATCGTTGCCGTTGAAGAGAGCGAGCTTGTCCTGTCTGCTGTAGCTGTTTATCACAACCTTTTTTCCAAGAATCGTCTCCTGCACCGCCCTAGTTATGGAACCTATGTTGCTTGTAGTCACTATGCTCGCTTTCGGCGCGTACTTTTCAATGAGAGCCTGGTTTGCGCTCGCCAGGCATCCAGTGACGACAACATTCTTGCCTTTGCTCTCCAGCTCCTTTATCTTGTGGAGTATCTTCTGCTGCGTTGGCGTCTTTACCGTACAGGTATTTACCACCACCACCTCAGACCTGTTCTCTGACGCCAGGCTCACCCCGCTGTCGGTAAGCAGACCAGCCATGAGCTCGCTGTCAGCCTGGTTGAGGGTACAGCCATAGGTTTTTATATGTACAGGCATAATATCTTCTCAGCGTTTTCCGATATCTCTTTATCAGGAAAGGCTATTTAAGGTTTTTAGAATGACGACTGTATGCGAGAGATGCAAGCGCGAGATTTACAGGACGGAGACCTGCAACTACTGCGGGAGGAAGATAGGGACCGAGTGCATCAAGGCATCCCAGCGGGCGAACAAGATCACCAGGCTCGTCATCTGCAAGGACGACTGGAGCAAGCTAGCGGTTAGGGCGATGTACAAGAACAAGCAGGCGCCAGCACTGGCTGCAAAGCCGGCAAAGGCCTGATATCAGCCTCAGTCTTCCACTTTTTTCACTGATATTTTTACCAGTGCGCCTCCAAGGTCCAACTCCTTTGCCGTTGTCCCCTCTATCAGCTTCTGTCTTATGGAAGCGGCGTTTAGGTCCCTCTTAACCTTCTTCATGTTCGCGTCTATTATCCTCTGCATATCTGTCAGCGCTTCGTAGCCCAGCTCTATCTTATCTGTTTTCTTGAGGTTGAGTTCCTTCCTTGCTAGCTGTACGTGCCTTTCGAACTCTCTGAGGAAGGCTTCCTCCTTTAGCTCATTCGGGATGTTCTTGTCAACGAACGCCTTCCCGTACTTGAATAGTACAGCGTCGCCTTCCTCCACTCCCTGGACTATGGTGAAGTGCTCAGGCAGTATCTCGACATGCCCGTCCTTGCCGAGGTCGAGATGGTAGTAGCCCTGCCTGTCTATTGCGCTCCTCACTTCGCTCGCGCTAGTGTTCTTAAGCGCGCTAGCCGCAGCACCAGCCTTCTCCTTGAAAGATGGTCCCAGCTTTGCGAAAATCGGCCTTACCTCCTCCTTTACCCCACTCACTCTCTTGAGCTCGAGCTTCTTAGCGTTAACGTAATTCTCCACCATAGTCGACAGCCTCTGCAGGGCAGAGTACGCGTCATCGTTTGTTACTTCAAGCGATACGGTAGCTACAGGCCACCTTAGCGATATGCCGGCCTTCTCCCGGCTGTTGAGAAGGGCTGTGATTGAGTCCTTGACTATTTCCATGTCCTTCTCAAGGTCAATGTCGGCCATCCTCTTCACGCTCTTCGGCCACTGCGCTAGCAATACGCTCTCCCCGTTCTGTGCGAAGAGCTCTCTGTATATGTATTCGCATGAGAACGGCGTTGCAATAGACAGCATTATCACGAGGTTCCTTAGAATGTATCCTGTTAGGTTGGCTATCCTCTTCAGCTCTCCCTTCCCCGCTTCTGCCGCTCTCTGCTTCGCAAACTTTAGGTAGAACCTCGAGAAGTCCTCTATGAAAAAGTTCCTCATCGCGCCGACGGCTTCATCTATCGCATACGCGTCCATATCCTTCGTTACCTTCTCTATAAGTGTATTGAGCCTTGAGAGAATCCAAAGGTCCTCATTCCGCAGCCTGCCCATTGATGGCTTCTTTACTTCCTTGAGATTGAACTCGGAAAGCGCTGAGAACTCCTTGATAAGCTCAGATATGTTGTAGAGCATGATTATGTGGTTGTTCGCCTCCCTGAGCTCGTCCTTCTTGAGTTTCAGGTCTAGGTATCTGGGCTTGCTCGTAACGAAAAGCCTCCATCCATCCACAGATGTGATTTTCAAGAGGTCGTCGGTGCTAACAGCGTTTCCATGGCTTCTGTGTACCTCTTCGCCAAACTCATCCTTCATCATGCCGCCTATTGTGACGCTCTTGAAAGGGGTTTTCCCGTGAGCAGCTACGCCAGTCCTGAGGAGGGTGCTGAACCATCCCCTTATCTGGTCAAGGCTCTCTGTTATGTAGTCAGCGGGATACAGCCTTGCGAACTCGTCATCGCTGAGGCTTGCGGTGTGTGCAATCCCGGATTCGTACCAGACATCTACGGTATCGACAACCCTTTTCATCGTTCCACTGCACTTCTTGCATTTTAGAGTGACAGCGTCTATGTGCGGCTTGTGGAGCTCCATGTCTGTTGGCTCATTCTGAAGCCCAGCCCTTCCCGCCAGCTCCTTGACAGAGCCTATGACCTCCATCTCCTTGCACTGCTCGCATATCCATATCGGAAGCGGTGCCCCCCAGTACCTCTGCCTCGATATGCACCAGTCGGGAGAGCTCTCTATCGCATCTGCGAACCACTTCTGCGCGAACTGCGGATACCATGTTATCTTCTCATTCTGTTTAAGCATTTTTCTCTTTATCTTTCCAATGTTGATGAACCACTGGGGCGTTGCGAGGAATATCAGCTTGCTGTGGCACCTCCAGCAATGGGGATAGGTATGGGTAAGGGTGCCGGAGAAGAGAAGGTCTCCGCTGGCCTTTAGGTCTGCGAGCACAGCTTCGTTCGCCTCCTTCGGGATGCTGATTCCCTTGTAAGCACCAGCCTCTTCTGTGTACTTCGCATGCATGTCTACCGGCGAGAATACGGGTATCTTGTTCCTCTTCGCGAGCAAGTAGTCCTCAGGCCCGTGGCCCGGCGCTACGTGCAGAAGGCCTGTTCCTTCCGAGACCGACACGAGGTGCTCATCAAGAAGCACTCTGTGGTATTTATTGAACCTCTTTTGCGTAGGCACCTTTCCTTCGAGGGGGCTTGAGTAGAGCGTGCCTTCAAGCTCAGATCCCATGAAGTCGCTCCTCACTATATTGCTCTTCCCTATCTCATTTGTGAAAACATCAAGCCTCTCTTTCGCAACTATGTAGTTGAATCCTTCTACCTCAGCGACTACATACTCTACATTCGGATTGACTGCTATCGCCATATGTGCAGGAAGCGTCCAGGGAGTTGTTGTCCAGATTACAAGATAAGTGTTCTCTGGCAGCTTCAGCTTTGGAGAGCTCCTGACCTTGTACCTTACGAAAATCGAATTGTCCTTTTCGTCTGCGTACTCCACTTCCGGCCCCTGTGTCGAGAGGACCGTCCCGCACCTTGCGCAGTAAGCCATAGGCTTGAGGTCCTTGTATAGGAGCCCTTTGTCGTGCATCTTCTTGAATATTTCCCATCCCTTGCTTATGTAAGCGCTCTTGTAGGGCACATAATAGGTGTCCCAGTCCATAGTTACGCCAAACCTCTTGAGCAGCTCTATAGAACCCGCCATCTCCTTGTCAACGTAATCCTTACAAGCCTTCACGAAATTGGCAACGCCTACCTTTGTCTCTATCTCGTCCTTCGAAGCAAGGTTGAGGCTCCTCTCTATTTTGTTTTCTATCGGAAGTCCATGGACATCGAAGCCGCCCCTGTCGTGGACATCGAAGCCTGCAAACCTCTTGTACTTGGTAACAAGGTCCTTTATCGCGTATACCCACATATGATGTGTCGCGAGCCCGTATGCATTCGGAGGGCCATCGAGGAAGTAGAACTTCTTCCTTCCCTTGTTCCTCTCCTTGAGCTTCTGCACTATGCGCTCTGCCTTCCAGGCACCAAGTATTTTCTCCTCTCTTTCGTTAAGGTTCAACATCAAGACCACAGACTAAAGTAGAAACCGATAACAGGTATTTATACTTACGATTCGTAAATCTCTTAAAGGTTATGTGTGCGATTGGATGTTCGGCCTTCCAAGAAGAGCGTCCCAGAGCAGAGGATATAGCGGCAGCGATACCCACAGGCACATAGACAGGCTGATAAACGACAGCAGTAGCGTGCTTAAGGTAGTAAGCCCTTTCATAACGCCGGACTATGCGGGCATGCTGCAGAGAGTGTCGAAGCGGAAGAGGGTGTACGTCCTCACCTCTGGAGCACAGTCTGCGAAGCAGAATCAGGCGATAAGCATCATGCGGGGCAAGAGGCGCATCATGAGCTACAAGATAGTCCTTGGGCTTTTGCTAGTCCTGCTTGGGACTATCGCTCTCAAGCTCTTCCTGTACTCTGTTATAAGCGCGGTTGTGCTGGCGCTGTCGGTCGTTCTCTGGCTGAGGCGGCCAAAATCAAACCTAAAGCTGAAGGTCGTTACCAACAGGTTCATACACGAGAAGCTCTATCTATCCGACAGGAGCGCGATAGTTGGCAGTGCTAACCTCACATACGCCGGCACCCACAGGAACATAGAGCATATAGAGATGATAGACGACCGGGCAAGGATAGACGAGCTCTCCGAGCACTTCGATGAGATGTGGAGCAGCTACTAATGCTGCTTAAAGCCTGCTGTGCCAAAAAACAGGAGTGGATGACTTATAAAAATGCGAGGTGCCGTATCTTTTGAATACTAATGCCGTAAGATTAGACTAATCTGCGACGAAGTGGGAGCTCGGCTAAAGAGGACAATGGCAAAAAGGGAAAGCACGAAAAAAGCAAGGACAGACGCAGTCAAGTTTGCAGAGAAGACTGGAGGGAAGTTCTTCGGAAGGACCCACTAGTTTTATCTGCTATTTCCTGTATTGGTGACAGCTGTCCAGAGTCCCGAACCTGCTGCCTATATGCCTGGATATGAAGTCGGTCACGTTCGAAGGCTCTTTTCCAGTTTGGAATCTGACCTTGACCACAAGACCATAGCTCCCATCCGTGATGAGCACCTCTTCAACTGGCTTCAGGCTGATCAGGCCGTCCGCAAGCTTGTCCGAATCAGCGTTCTCCTTCGGTTCAATAAGACGGAACCTATGGAATACTCCACGCTTTCGATTCCCCAATCTTGTTTTCACTCTTCCATCCCAAATTGTCAGTATTGCAGCCCAGGCAGACCATCCTTATAACTCCGTCAGCGGCGCTCCTTCGCATATATCTGCTGCACTTAGGGCATCTCATTAGTATCACAAGGCAATGGCAAAATAAAGAAAGACAAAGATCAGCGTCACGATAGAAAGTCTCTGAAGGAACAATTCCATTCTGTCGCTCATAAAAAACAACCATGAATTATTTGGGTGAGAAGGAGGGTGATGCAGGAGCGAAAAAGAACACAAGGTAAACCCAGTGTCCGGTACTCGCGCTTTCTTTTGGGTGACTTGCCGGTGCCTTGGGCGATGCACACCGGCGACTCGCAGAACTAGAATGGTTATCCGAGTCTGAAGAAGCGTTTTCCATCCACCCTGCATTTCCTTCCATAAACCCTCACTTCCTAATTAGTATTATGAACTTTGAAGTATATATGAACTGGTCAACTAGTTTTACAAAATCTCCTGAACAGATAGAGAAAAATGGATTAAAAATTTGCGATTTTCTAATTTTGTTGTGTTTTATTATTCGCAATAATAATACATAACTTTATATATTATATTGTCCAAATATAGTATATAATGAAAGCAATACCTCAAATAGTCGAGAGCGCTTTTGAAAAGCTGCGTAAACAATATCCGTTTTATGTAGCACTTGCTAAAATTAATGGAAAGTACTACATTTATAGAAGGAGCAGCAGGTGGGATAAAGTAGTAAAAAAGCGAAAGAGCGTTTCAGAGTATTTGGGCAGGATAGAGGAAGATGGCAGCTTTATAAAAAAACAGAAAAGAGAAGAGACCGTAGTTTCAAATCAAAAGTCGAATGAACCCGATCATGCGAACGCACCGATGGAGATAGTAAGTAGGGATCTGGAACTGTTACAGATACTTAGTATGAACGCAAGGGCGGATATTTCTTATTTGGGTAAAAAAATCTTAGGCTACGAGAAATCGGAAACTTACTATAGGATAAAACAATTGGAAAAAAATTTAGACCTGCGATATTTCGCAGAAATTGATGTTGAAAAGCTAGGCTATTTGAGATTCCTGATAATGGTAAAATTCACTGAAAATTTTCCTAAACTAGAGGAGTTAAAAGCGATTTTAGAGAGAGAACCGCTGGTACAATTAGCAGTCATAACCAAAGGGGACTATGATCTAATCATATACGCTTTAGCGAAGAACACCGGAGTTGCACAATTATTGGACACCGTCATAAGCCTCAGGAAAGGGGAACTAGCTAAATACAAGTCGATTTGGAAGACAACGCTTTTTGAAGAACATTTCGGTTATATTCCAATCAGGCAGGAATTCATAGACTCTATCAAAAAAGAGCTTTTGAAAAGGGACTATGCGGTTATAACAGAGTTAATTTCAAATGGTGCAGAAGGATTTACGGAAATAGACAAAAAGTATAGGTTTGATGCGGGGAGAGCTGCATACACCTACCATAAGTTAAGGGAAAGAGGCATAATAAAACGGATAACCGTGTCAATGCAAAATATACCGGTAAAGTATACCGGGATCATAATTAAGGAGATAATTGACGAGGGAGTATTTAGGGCAAACAGGGAGAAATCCCTTCTTGATATAGTTGAAAAGACCAATTCGGTATTGGGGAGCAAATATATCCTAACCGGAAATATCGGGAACCCGGACGGGTCCATGCTTTTTATGCCAATTTTTAACGAAAACGAGTTTGATAAAGAAATTGAAAAGTTGGCTAGCCTAAATTTGGGCCTAAGCCTAAAACCCTTGCTTATAACAAGCTTAGTACTGGGTTCTTTCTGTTATAGAAGGTTTGACCTGGCATATGCTGATCAATATAAACCACTAATAGAACAGTTTGGAGCGGAGAGGCCACAGCAGATTGATTATGAAAGTTCAGCGAGAATCAGAAAAAGCAAGAAGAGAAGGCGCGAAATCGCTTTCGATATCACAAGCCAGGAAGACGAAGATACGGAGATGCAAGAGTAATCAGGATTAAATCTAACGAAGAGTAGACTATTGAATTTTAATCCTTAATTGTCATTTCCCATTGTATTCACAATCAAAACTGAGCTAGCAAGGTTTATATACCCTTCGGACGAGCCCCATCTATATATACAATTGACGAAGTTGACTCCCAAAATCGAGCTGTTTTCCGTCATAAAACGAGATTTTTCCCTCTTAGTTCCCCAAATAGCTTTAAATATCTGAAAAAAGAAAATAATAATTGAAGGGGTGAGATGGTGGGTGAATTTCCTGTGATGCAACTAGAGGGGAAGGCATCAGCGAATAGAATAAAGAACAAGGCAATAGAGGCCCTACAGGAGAGCGACCTTGCAGCGGTCTTCGAGCTCGCAGGCATGGACGGAAACGTTGAAAGCGCCGGAGCAGCGATGAAGACCGTACTGGCTGAGAAACTTGCGGAATACACAATAAGGGCAATGGAGGAAGCGAAGAAAAGGAACATGAAGCTCGGCGCAGCGGCCATAATTATCGCTGCAAAGGGCTAAGGCAGGTAAAAGGCATTGCGCGCCGCGCGCAGGAATTGCGCGGCGCGCAAAACGTTTACTAGCCGCTATCAAATTTTCTTGAAATAGCTTTTTTCATATTCGTTGTAGCCTCTGTCTTCATACATTCTGCTTAACCAGTCTAATCTTGAGCTTGCCTGTAGGAGAATGTATCTAACCCTTTTGCTCTTCAGCCAGTTTTCCGCGCACTTGAGCACTCTTGAACCCACCCCGCTCTTTCTGTATTTCGGCATAATAAATAGGTCGTTGACAGATCCGATTTTCGCTTTTTTGAAGATCTTAGGATAGTTCTCTATCCTAACATTTGCGAATCCGATACACCTGCCATTAACCTTTGCTACAATAAAAGTGGAATCCCCTCTTCTTCCAAGGTCCGATGCATACTTCCTTAGTTCTCTTTTAAAGTTCCTCGATAAAGAAAGAAATTCAGGCTGCACGCGTTCATCCTCTTTTTCGAAAAGAGCCCATAGTTTTAGGACATCACTAGTATCCCCTTCTGAAGCAGGGCACACTATAGTTCCTTTTTTGGCCATCGAATCAATTATCCTTAGCACCTGTTCTTTATTAACCTTTAATGTTTCGCATGGCTTCTGAAATCCCTTGCGTTTACGCATGAGGATATCCTATGTTCTAAGAAGGAACATGCAGAAAAGCAAGAACGACGCAACTAAAAGCATTTTAATATTCTCCCTTCAAACATATTCTGTACTTTGCGACTGTAGTCTAGCCTGGTAGGACTATGGCCTTCCAAGCCATAAACCCGGGTTCAAATCCCGGCGGTCGCACTTTAGTCTTCCAGCGCATAATATAAAGAATTTACATCCTATTAAGCGTATCCCATTGGTGCTGTTTTGGATATAATAACCGTAAACGGCCTTACGAAGAAATTTGGCAAATTCACCGCAGTGGATAAAATTTCCTTTCAGGTAAAGACTGGAGAGATATTCGGCCTTCTCGGACCTAACGGTGCCGGAAAGACCACTACGATAAAGATGCTGATAACACTTCTTGCTCCCACCGCAGGTAATGCGACGATCGCAGGCGCAAACATCACGAAGGAAAAGAGGAAGGTGCGCGACAGCATCGGCGTTGTATTTCAGGATCCCTCCCTCGACGATCAGCTAACCGGCAGGGAAAACATGAGGTTCCATGCTATACTGTACAGGGTTGACCCTAGCAAGAGGGAGAAGCGCATACAGGATATGCTAAAATTGGTGGAACTCGAGGACAAAGCTGACATGCTGGTCAAAAATTATTCTGGCGGGATGAAAAGAAGGCTGGAGATCGGGCGCGGTCTTCTCCATGACCCAAAAATCATGTTTCTTGACGAACCCACAATCGGGCTCGACACGCAGACAAGGAGGCACATATGGGACTACATCGCGAAACTGAACAAAGAGCACAAGACCACAATCATTCTTACCTCCCATTACATAGAGGAAGCAGATTTCCTTTGCAATCGTGTTGCGTTCATAGATCGTGGGAAGATAGTTGCGCTCGACACTCCAAATTCGCTGAAGGAAAAAATGGGAGGTGACGTAATCGCGGTGCGGATAAAAGGTGATGCAAAGGCCTCTGCAAAAATATTCAGGCGCGCCAAGTGGATCAAGAGTGTATCTGCGCATGAGAGCTTAATTGAGTTCACAGTAGAAGATGGTGAAAAACGCATTCCGGAAATCGTGCTGCTCGCAAGAAATCTAGGCATAACAGTGATCTCTGTAGATCTACGAAAGCCCAGCCTTGAGGATGTGTTCATAAAGTACACCGGCAAGAGCATAAGAGAAGAGGAGGGGAGCTGGAAGGATGCACTGAGGATGCGTCATGCAGCTATGTCAGGTGGAAGGAGATGATAGATTCAAATGCAATTTATGTTGTGTGGCTCAGAGAGATGAAGAGATTCATCAGGGCAAGGTCTAGAGTGATAGGCATATTGATCATGCCATTCTTCTTCCTGCTCGGGTTCGGCCTTGGCCTGGGCAGCCTGATATCATCCATAGGGGGAGGCACCTATCTTCAATTCATAGTTCCCGGGATAATAGGCATGTCGCTCATGTCTGCCGCATCTTCTTCTGGATTCTCAACAATCTGGGACCGGCAGTTTGGGTTTCTAAAGGAAATAATAGTCACACCGAATTCAAGGGCATCGATAGTGATCGGCAAGATGCTCGGGGGAATGACGACCGCAATGGTCTCAGCTGTCATCATCACAATCGTATCCGTGCTGATAGGTTTCCACATACAGGTCACGATTGAACTTGTCCTTGCGATAATCTTCATGGTATTGATCGGCCTTGTTTTCATAAGCATCGGGCTCATCCTTGCGTCATTGATAACCGATCTGCAGGGTTTTGGGTTGATAACAAGCTTCCTCACCATGCCATTGCTTTTTCTTTCAAACGGCCTCTTCCCACTAAGTCAATTTCCCGGTATAGTGCAGAATATCGCGTATTTCAACCCCCTGCTCTATGGGATAGATGGGATCAGGGGGGCTCTCGGCGGCGTCTCCGAGCTGCCGCTTACCACCGACCTCGCAGTCCTCGTCGGGGCTGTACTGCTGTTCGCGTCGCTCGCTACCTACGCTTTTAGCAAGAGCGAGGCCGGCATATGACTTTGCAGAATGGCGTCATATCCTTTTTCTCAGAGAAATATCAGGCGCTTGAATGGAGTGGAGGAAAAAGATATATCTCATAGATGTCGACGGGACCCTCTGTGAGGACATAAAGAACGAGGAGGGTACGGTCCGCATGCTTAAGGCGAAGCCGTTAATGGACTCGATAGCGGCAATCAACAGGCTATACGACGAAGGGCACTACATCTGCATCTTCACAGCGCGCACGGACGAGCACAAGGAAGTGACAGAGAAGTGGCTCAAGGAGCATAACGTAAAATATCACCAGATAATGGTGAACAAGCCGCGGAAGGCGGGGAAATATTCTGAGTACCACTGGATAGACGACGCGAAGGTGCGCGCTACTACGTACAAGGGCGCCTTCACAAAGCTCGTCAAGAAAACCGCAGAAGTAGTGGTATTCGAAGACTGATTGCATCTATCCCCGTTCGGATACTTTGGAGCCAAAATGCGTCATCAGGTTACGACAACAGCAGAGATGGATATCTCTCCGCCGCCAGACGATGGTATCGATGCCGAGACATTCCCGCTTGTCCCTATCGGCGGGTTGCATGCGTATCCTTCTATGAAGCCGCCTGCTCCATTATTCGCCGTTCCAGTATCATAAAACAGCCTGGTGCATGTTGTGCCGTTTACTCCTGCTGATCCGCCTGTTGAGCTGGTAGGCCAATCCCCGGATGCGAGCACGAACAGGTAGCTGTTCTTGCTTGGGGCGTTCCACTTGACCAGCAGTCTCTCGCAGCTGCTGCAGCCGCCGCTGAAGTTCCTGTATATCATGCTGCTTGTTATATATTTCGAGCCTATGATGCCGATGTCGTTCCAGCTGCCGATGGTCAGTGCGGAGAACGAGCATGCGCCTCCTGTGCTCTGGTATCCGTCTGATGTGAAGCCGCTTGCTCCAGGGTACTGCGTCCAGCTCAGGCTTGAGAATCCATAGCCCGCACTTGCTGTGCAGAAGCTCCACGTGTCTCCTGAATTTGGATATACAATGTCACTGTTTCCTGTGTTGTTTGCGATGTGCGCATCATATGTTATTGTAGTCGTTGTCACCGTTGTGGTGGATGTGCTGGTTGTAGAGGTACTGGTTGTTGAAGAGGTGCTGTTGCCGAATATGCACATGTAGGGCGAGAGGCCACTGCAGCCGTCTGTCACTTGTACCGGGCACTCGCTTGGGCACGCCGGCACTCCTGGTGGAGGCTCAGCCCTGCACACATAGCAGCCTGTAGGCACGGTAGTTGTTGTGCTTGTAGTGGTTGTAGTAGTTGGTGCACCCCCTGTGACGTTGATAGTAAGCTTGACCGCGCTGCTCGGGTCGTACCCGGTCGCGCTGATCGTTAGGTTGTAAAGGCCGGATGGCGTTGTGGATCCAGCCGTGACGTTGATGTATCCGCTGTAAGTAGGATAGCCGAAGCTCGGGTTTGCCGAGCTGGATATTCCATATGAGGAGAACAGCGCACCAGCGTTTATGAGATTGAGGTTTGTAGGTCCAGCTGATCCGCTGGCCAGGCTGAGCGTGAACTTTGTTGAATTGGAGGAGCCGCGCGGTACCTTTATTAAGGGATGCAGCAGCACAAGCGAAGACACACCTCCAGAAGCGAGAGACTGCGATACGTTAGCGAAGCACGATGCTCCGGAAACGCCATTTCCCGGATACAGGCTGCCTGCGGTCCAGTTTCCTATCCCAGAGCTGGATATCGGCGCATAGTATGTGAGATTTGCGCCTGCCAGTGGAGAAGTGTAAGCCTTTCCTCCAGTCGCGCAGTACAGGTAGCCTTTTTCCGCTGTGCACTGCTCCGAAGCGGCGTGAGCCACCGGATAGAGCGTGGATTTCTTCCACGAGCCTATGCCACCACCTGAAATCGTCGCATAGTATGTGCTGTTAGTATCACCTCCAACGCAGTAGACGTAGCCATTGTATGCTGCGCACCCTATCCTATCATTGTAGCTTGGCGTGATGATTGAGGTGTTGCGCGGGTATGCGGTAGTGCTGGTCCACGTGCCGACTCCACCACCACCTATCGGTGCAAAGTACGAAGAGGTGGAATTGCCTGTTATGCAGAACAGGTCTATGCCGTTGACAAGGCACTCAGGCTGCGTGTAGTTTATCGGCAATGGGGTCTGCCTGCTCCAGTTGCCGATTCCAGACGCAGAAATCGGCGCAGAGTATACGGCGCTGAATCCCTTTATCGGCCCGCCGCTGCCTCCAACACAGTATATGTATCCGCTGTAGGCGTTGCACGAAGCGAGAGTCACATTGAACGGGTAGCTTGTAGTTGTGCTCCAGCTGCCGTGCAGGCTTGAGTAGTAGGTCTTGTCGGATTCCGCTCCAGAACCTGTTGCGCTGCCTCCTATGCAGTATGCGGAGCCGTTGTAGTAGCTGCAGCTTGTCTGTGACAGGTTTGCAGGGAGAGACACATATGGTGTCCATGAGCCTATTCCGCTCGCAGAGAGGTCTGACGAGTAAACCGACTTGATTGTTGAAGAGAAGCCGGTTGATCCGCCGATGCATTCATAATTTACGGTTCCCGGGCTTTTGGGGGGCGGCGCTATCGCAGCAGGAGGTTTTACCGCTATGCCCCATGTGTTATTTCCTATCAGCATAGTCTTTGCCACGGTGCTTGTTGCGGTATCTATCACATTTGCGCCGCTGCCATACCAGTCGCCTACATAGGCGATGTTGTCTGCCGGGAAGGCTACCGCGTCAGGAGCGGGGCCTACGCCAATCGTGCCGACTACGGTCATTGTAGACGTGTTCACCGCGCTTATGGTGTTGTTGTAGAAGTTTGTTACATATGCGATATTGCCGGACGGGCTGAACGCAATCGCGTCAGGTCCCCTGCGGACT
>JAKAVF010000029.1 GCA_021827605.1 Microcaldota archaeon | reverse complement strand
ATGACCCCAGGACAGCGCGCCGGGCTAGTGCGTGTGGTTGTGTTAACTTTGGTGACCCTTGCGCACGCCACTGCTGACGAGCCGCCTGGTGGCGTGCACTCACTTGTCGCAACAACCCATAGGATATTGTTGTACCATTTTGCATCCATTATTCTTCCATCTATACCGTTTGGATAACAAACCCCGACGGGGCCGCAATTGACTTCACTGTCCAGTGGTATTGGTATATTGTACTCAGAAACGCTTACTGCGGGTACGTTTCCGGTATCTTCGAAGTAATACAAAGTTCTTACATTTCCGCCGTTGAGGCTTGCCATGTACATCGTATTAGATGGAGCAAGATTCTGTGCCGGGTGAATTGAAAGATATGACGTGTCCAAAGATGAACTCTGTGTTGCAGCAGTCGTACCCGCCACCATCTCAGGCTTATCCATGAAAGTGTATTGCGCACCAAGATAGTTGCTGGTTGTATAGTTAAAGACATTTACGGATAAGGCAATAAAGTTCCCACTTACCGCGAGAATCGGCTGATCGGGTATGTTCCCATAATAGGGAAGGAAGTATTCCGTCCACGATCCAAGCGGGTCGTTTGAGGTACTTGCAGCTACTCTGACCGCGCACGGGCAGGATTTGCTCGGTCCAAGGTCTGCCACAGAGGCGAACCATCTGTCGCTCTCCGTATCGAAAACGATTTTTGGATCTGTCAATGCATTTGAGGTTCCCCAGAAGCTTGATAGCTGTGTAGTTGATATCTTGGTGCCTGTCTTGCTGTAAACCGCCATCTGTCCGTTTACCATCTCCACGACATCATTGGAGTCGACCGCTATCTCCACATCGGGGGGAACACAGCTGCATTGGGAACCGGAGTAGTTTATTCCGTTGAACGACTGCAGGATCGCGATGCTATTGCCCGTTGTCGTGTTGCTGAATCCGCTACCAGTCTGTTGTGCATAGAGCGGTGCTACCGTCTGTGTGCCCTGACTGCTTGTATTTGAGGTATAAAATGGGAGCGACGATGATACGTTCGATTGCTGCTGTGGTTGAGGTCCTTGATTGGCTATTGATGATACTTCGATTACTGCGTATGGAGACACTGTGCCTGTCGCGTTAGTGGCGCTTTGTGCGTGGGGAAGCCGCACACCGCCAGAGATAAGCGCCGCAAGCAGGAAAAACAGTATTGCACCGGATGTTCTCATAGCAAACACTTAGAAGTATATAAAATTGCATTGCACTTCTAAATAGTTTTCTTTGTGCAAACCTATTATGCACTCCGCAACAGAGCTCCCTCTCCACGGTGGCAAGGCGCCGCGCTGGTTATTTCATAGGATGGTAAGGCTTTCGGGTGCGATCTCTAATGTGATTATGGACGAGTTCGGCGCGGATGAACTCCTTCTGCGGCTCAGCGACCCAAACTGGTTCCAAGCGCTTTCCTGCGCGATCGGATATGACTGGCACAGCAGCGGCACAACCACAGTGACAATAGGCGCGCTGAAGGAGGCACTGAACGGAAGTGGAGAGATATTCATCGCCGGGGGGAAGGGAAAGGCGGGAATGAAGACTCCCGAAGACATAGAAAAGGGGACAGCCGAGCTCTCAATATCAGCAGAGTCCGAGAAATTTAAGGAGAACAGCAGGCTCTCGGCGAAAATCGACTCTGCGCTTGTTTACGACAGGCTTGGAATCTATCATCATTCGTTCATATTCTCCAAGTCAAGGAAGTGGACCGTTGTACAGCAGGGAATGTTCACGGACAGCGACACGGCTGTCCGTTTCCAATGGTTTTCCGAGAGTGTTGACAAGAATGACATTGCAAATGAACCGCATATTGCAATCCATTCGCACGCCCATATACGGAGCTTAGACCTCACCTCGCATGACAATGCATGGGCGAGAAGCTCGGGTGCAGAGGCGATTCATGAATACAACAAGATACTCAACCACTCGTATCCGCACAGGCACGGGATAAAGCCGGACATCGATCTGAGCAAACGCGCGCAGAATGTGCTAAAGGTGGCAAGTGAACTGGACCCAAAAGACTACAAAGAAATACTTCTCACAAAAGGCATCGGCCGTGCAACCCTGAGGTCTCTTGCGCTCGTCTCCTCCCTGATCTATGACAAGGAGCTCGCGTACAGGGATCCTGTCCTATATTCCTACAATCTTGGCGGGAAGGACGGCATACCCTTTCCAGTTCCACGGATGACTTACGACGGTGTTGTCAGGGAGCTTGAAGGAATGGTCGATTCTGCGCACGTAGAGACACGGGAGAAGTATTACATCCTAAAGCGCCTTAAAGACTCTCTAAGTAATGGCAGCAATTAAGCCATGATTAAACCTTTCTTGCATGTCAAAGCTCATTTTTGGACTCCTGAGTGTGCAGAAAATAAACAGTTATTTATAGTTTGTGAGTCATTTTTATCCGGTGAGAAGATGGCAAACGACATCATGAGCAATTGCTCATACAACGTGCACAAGCAGCTGGTCAAGAGGATGCAGTTCCTTTATCACGCAGAGCGCTACGTGAAAGAGTCTGAGAAGGACGCGCATATGGAGTGCGCAAAGATGTGGAAGGAGGTAGTTGCAAATGAGAGGAAGAATGTTGCACTCCTGCAGCAGGCCGTCGACAGAGACAGGTCTCACGAGAGAAAGTGAGCGATAAGCCCTCCCTGCAGAAACGCTTAATATATCTTTTCATTAATCTCTAATCATGTCAGCTAGCGATGAGGCGAGGAGCAGGGTCTCTTTGCTCTATTATCTCATAGGGATAGGCTCGCTCATACTCATTGCTGGCGCGCTGTACATGGTGAAGAACTTCTCGTTCTATTTTGGAGTAGGTGTCGGTGCTGCTTCCCAGAGCATCTCAACGAACACGCCAATCGCATCTGTGCCGCTGCTGCAGCAGACCGTGTACAGCCTTAGCGCATTCCATGTCGGAATCCTCGAATCTTATGTGATATTCCTCGTCGCGCTGGGCCTAATGGGGTCTGCGATGATGATGTTCTCGAGAAGGAGCGAAAGAGCTGCGACACTGCAGCGATACCACTTCCTACACTTCGGCTTCACCATAGTCTACATACTCCTCTTCATAATAATCGTATCTGCGTTCTACGACTTCTTCCAACCTCTCTATCTATACATTTACTACTTCGGCATGGGACTGTGCCTCGCCGCAGACGGCTACCTTCAATACAGGATGATGCAGCCGGCGGCGAAGAGCACCAGGATAAGGCGAACGATGACAATGAACCCATCAACGCCTTTCTCAAACCTCGTCGCGCTACAGGAGAAGCTTTTCCCGAATATGTCTGGCCACCTCCGCATAGTGGACAAGCACTTCAACTCAAACGCGCTCGTCAATTTTAACAGAGCCGTAGACAGGAACATCACAAACTTCTCCAAGATAACAATACTCACATCGAAGGAGATGCTAGATTCAGGATTTAGCACCAACCTGATAGATTTTGGCAGCGAGCTCAACGAGTCCGGTGTTGCTCTAGAGGTAAAGCTAATGGACGACAAGGATGCAGTTGAGCAGCACGAGCGCCTGATGATGGACGACAATATGGCGTACAAGATCCCTCCGTTCAACATAATCAACAAGCGGGCCGAGCACATCACAACTGTCAATCTCAAGGAGGCTCAGGCACGCTTCCACTATCTCTACAGCAGGGCGATAAACATGGAGAACTTCGCTGTCAAGAGGGCACGCGGAGAGGGCAGCAAGCAGCCGGAGGCGGGGAAGTAGCGGGGTTAGCACGAGGGAATTCCTACCTCATTCGCACACGAGCCATACGAAAAGAGATTTCTAGAGCCTGAAAGATTCCGGAAGACCTGCATAATCTACCCGTGCATCCTCACTTCAATATTCAAGCCAGCTGCGTGCGTGACGTTATATTTCATGCTGTGCTGAATGATCCACCGAATCCCCCTGTCCACACAATGATAAGTGATACTGACCCGAGGGATGCCCACGTAGATGAGAGGAGTCGGGAGGAGGCGCGGCAGGATGGCGCCTAGTTTGTCGAGTTCTTCAGCGTGCTTCCAATCAGTATTCCGTTAGCCCAGTAGAATCCCGTGCTGCCAGAAGGGAGGATGTCATACGTATAGTTCTCGTTGTACTGGACTGGCTGTGCAAGAATGACTGTCGAGCCGTCAAGCTGGCTGCCGGCAGTGAGTTCCCCAATCATCCTTCCATCAGCTGTCGGATGGCCTGGCGATGCGTATATCTGCCTTCCGTCTACAAGGACTATATGCATCACGATGTGGTCAGAAGGCACTCTCACCTTTGAGGTTTCGATTATGGTCGCAGCGATCCTGTCGCCATTCGAGCCGATTGTCCACACGCTCATTCCTGCCCTTAGGTCTTTTACATTGACCTGACCCTCAGGCGTGCTGATGGTCGTGTTTCCTGACAGGCAGACAGGGCATGGCCCGGTCCTTGTTTGGATATGCTCGAACGTTGCGGAATCTCCAGTAAGGTTTATGCTGAGCAGCTGGTATTCGGAGCCATCGCATGTATATCCTATGAAGTCACCGATGGAGAGATTAACCGGATAGCCCTTCATCGAGACGAGCGGCCACACCATGTAAGACAGCCCTGAAACCG
Source organism: Microcaldota archaeon (assembly GCA_021827605.1). Taxonomy (GTDB): domain Archaea; phylum Micrarchaeota; class Micrarchaeia; order Micrarchaeales; family Micrarchaeaceae; genus JAJZYD01. The sequence goes on along the minus strand of JAKAVF010000029.1, from coordinate 9,626 downwards.
AATCGGTTTTCCCGTTCAGGTGGAGGAGAAGGAAGTTGCTCAACCTGTCCCCGGGTATTATCGTTGCCGTGCACTGGCCTGTGCAGTTTACGTTCTTCACGCTGTTGAGGAAGCTTATGTTGTTGACGACAGAATAGACGACTCCGAAAGCTGTCGCCGCGGTCAGTGCGATCAAAAGCGCTGCGAGCAGCATGCCTCTAGCGTTCATGATTTAATTTGTATTCCAGTATATTTAAAACCACAGCACCGGGCTCGGTTTCGCTCAGTGATGGAACTCCGTCTTTATCCCCTTCGACTCAACTCATCTGCATGTGTGAGAGTAGATGATTTCAGTACATTGCCTTGAGCCTCTTTATCCTCTCTTCTATGGGAGGATGGGTAGAGAACATGTTGAGGACGCTCCGCGCTTTGAACGGGTTAGTGAAATAAAGGTTTGCGGTTATCTCATTCGCGTGCAATACCGGTGTTGATGCTGGGTTCTTCTCGTACTGCATTATCTTCGTCAGCGCACTAGCAAGCGCCTGTGGGTTCCTTATTATCCTTGCTCCGTTCGCATCAGCTGTGTATTCCCTGCTCCTGGATATCGCCAGCCTGATGAGCAGCGCTATCAGCGGCGCGAGAAGACCTATAACGAGGCCTACCAGCATCAGAAGACCTCCGTTCCTGTTGTTGCGGCCGCCGAAGAAGAATAGGTTCCTTACGAAAATCGATATTATTCCGACAGCGCCTGCAAATGCTACAGCTATCATCATGTACTGTATGTCGTTCTCAAATATGTGCGATATCTCGTGCGCGATCACGCCTTGCAGTTCCGTGTTGTCCATCATGCCAATTAGGCCAGTGGTCACCGCTACCGCGGCTGCCTTCTTCCCTCTCCCTGTTGCAAATGCATTTGGGTTAGGGTCGTTTATCACATATACCTTAGGCATAGGTATCTCGTTCGCAGCGGCGAGGTCGCCAACAATAGAATAGAGCTGTGCGTACTGCTTTGGGTCTGCCTCCTTCGCCCTTGATATGGCAAGGATAAGCTTGCCTCCCATGAAAAATGAGAAGATGGCATAGAGCACTATTGCGAACAAGCCTATTACCAGAACGAGCGTGCTGCCTCCGAAATACCATATCAGGAAGTAGAGGAGGCCCATGAACAGCGCTCCGAATACTACAAAGAGAAACATCGTCTTTATCCTGTTCTTGGCTATCTCGTCAAAGTAGCTTGCCATAAGTTACCACTGCTCTGTCACTTCTTCGGGGGTTTTGGAGTCTGCGGAGGCTGTTGCGGCTGTCCGGATGCGCCAAAGCTCACGCCTGGCGTATCCGTATCTGTAAGGTTGACCTTTACGGCCCCTCTCTCCTGATCCGGCGTCTGGAAGAAGTCAAATTTGCTGAAGTGGAACATTCCTGCGAAGACGTTTCCTGGGAATGTCTGTATCGCATTGTTGAAATCTAGGACATAGTCGTTGTAAGATGTCCTCATGAAAGCGATCTTGTCCTCTGTCTCAGCTAGCTGGCTCTGGAGATTCTGGTATGCATCAGAAGCTTTTAACTGCGGATAGTTTTCAGCTACTGCGAATATGCTCTTCAGCGCTTGGCTTATCTGGTTGTTTGCCTGTGCCTTGTCCTGCACAGAGCCTGATACAATCGAGCTCCTGAGCGCGGTTATCTTCGTAAGCACGCCCTGCTCATACTTCATGTATCCCCTGACTGTCTCAACCAGATTCGGGATAAGATCGTATCGCCTCTTCAGCTGCACGTCAATCTGCGACCATGCATCCTGGACCCTGTTGCGCTTTGAAACGAAGCCATTGAACATGACGATAACCGCAACTACGATTACCACTATCACGGCTATTCCTATCTCAAGAAGAACCATTGCATCACTCTATAATTGTTGTCCAGCGGATTAAAAAGGCTTTCTGTTTTATAGGGTTTTTATCTTTATTTTATCTCCCCAAATTGGTAGCCCTTAATGCGATTCCTGGAGAAATCCAAAACGTTTTGGAACGGTGGCCTTTATGAAGTTACGCAGCTTCCAAAATACCTGGTCTCCGGGTAAGGCGAGGTAAAATTGAAAGCATTAAGGCTGCCGTTGCTGTTTATGTGTGCATATTTCTCTGCATAATAGGCGCCGGGGCAGTACAGAATGCCGTTATCGCCTAGACAGTAGTCATAGTCCTGCAGCACGAATATCTGTGTCATATTGGACGGATTTATGTCTATACCACTTCCAGTTGTCTCTTTGAAAGCTCCAATTCCAAAAGAGCCAACCGGTGCGTAATACGTTATTGTTGTGTTGTATGGGCAATAGATGTAGCCGTTATAGATATTGCAGCTTGAAACGAACGTCTGGTTAAGAGAGAAAGGAATCCTTGTGGTTCGCGTCCAACTCCCTATGCCAGAGCTTGTTATTGGTGCGTAGTACGTATTGTTGTTTATTCCAATGCTGGAATTGTAGCTTCCACCCAAGCAGTAGAAGTAGCCATCGTAAGCTTGGCAGTACGGTATTGGCGGTTCAAAGCTTACCGGGAATTTGGTTGTTTGCTTCCATGGTCCTATTCCGGAACTTGAAACCGGTGCATAGTAAGCAAATGATGGCTGAACTTTTTTCGTTATGTACTTATCAACCTGAAGGCAGTATATATATCCGTTGTAAATAGCGCATGAATCCGTAGTGTTGGTACTATTCGGTGTTTCCGTGGTATTTGACCAACTGCCAACTCCGTTAGAAGAGAGGCTCGCATACGTTGAAATGTTGCCATCGACGCAGTATACATAGTTGTTGTAAGCGTTGCAATCCAGGTTGCCTTTTCCATACGGCGACGTTGTCAAGGTCCATTTACCTATCCCACCACCCAAGTAAAGTGGTGCGTAGTAGGTCGTGTTGTATGCGCTTAAACCGTGTGTCAAGCCACCTACACAGTATATGTACCCTGCTACACTCGCTGCGGCGGTTGTGGTGGCGGAGGTAGTGGACGAAGTCGCTGCGATAGCATTAACTACAGTTGAGCTACTGGATGGTATTGTAGTATTTGAAGGTGTGGATTTCCCTGAAATGAAGATGTAGTAAGCAGAAGCCACTATGAAGACCAGCATAATGACGCCAATATAAACCAGCGCATGGCCCGAAGTTTTTGGTGTCATCTCTTGCCGTGTTTGCTGCGGCTGATCGGTTCCATCCATTTATTCACCAAAGCGCTCCATCTCTCATATTACGTCTGTGATATCCTCCCACATGTAAGTGGTGCGGGCTTCCCAAGCGAAAATCAACAATATGTGGACAAGAAGGCATATAAGTTTTTGTGGCAAAATCATGTTTTACGGTGGGACACGCCGAAATCCGGGCTCAGGGGAATGCTGTTTCTTTAATCTCGATTGTCTTGTACCTGCCGCTCGCGCCTTTGAGTATGACAACATCGGATTTCCTTACGTTAAAGTGGACGGAAAGTGCTTCTATCACAGCTGCGTTGGCGCGGCCCTCTATCGCCTTTTCCCTGACTTTTATCTTGTAATCCGATGGACCTATCTTCTCTACAGACTCTGATCTGGAATTCGGGATTACCCTCGCTTTTATTATCGCACACTCACCAATATCGATTCAGCCTCTAACGGCACATATAGAACGCCGGAAAAGTAATATATATCTGGGTAGCCGCCTAACGTTTGTCGCCCTTCTGTTTGATCCTCCTGGCCTCGCGCACAGCAAGGATGTAGGAGGGTATGGCGATGACGGTAACGGATCCAACTGCCAGCAGGAATCCCAGGTCTATCGCATCAAGATTTGGTATGCCTAAGCCGGTCGCGAAGCTGAAGCTTGCAGCTGATGGCAGGACCAGAAGCAGCAGTCCAGCAAGTACGAAGGCGATACCTCCATAGGCGAGCACCCTCCCTGAGGTCTTCCTGCCAATGAAAGATATCTGCCTCTCCGAGAACCTGCGCCGCCTTAACCATCCGCCTATCGCACTGCCGAACAACACCTGCATCAGCATGGTTCCTATGCCGAAGATAAATCCTGGAAGCCATCCCAGATAGGCGTTCGGCATCTGTGGAGTTATTACCGTGTAAAGGATTAGAGCGAAAGCTCCGAATCCAAAACCTGCTATCATGCCGTGCAGCACTGTCAGCTTCAGCGGCACAGTTCTCGGGTCGAGCGCACCATGGCTTGCGAATGCAGCATGCTGGTAAAGATCTTCCTTCTTATGCTTTTCCCTCCCCAGCAGCTTATGGAAGAGCATGTCTACAGCGTGGGAGAGCCTATGCACGTGCACGTATATGCCTGTCCTCAATATGTAAAAGCCTGACGCAGCCATCACAGCCCCAACCACAACATAGATCATCCCGTTTATGCTGCTGCTCAGGAGAAACGGGGCAAGCCCGAGGAACGCGATCTCTGAAACTATCGCGCGCTGGAGCGTGAAACCAATAGAGAACAGCAGGCCAGCCTTCGCCCCTCCTTTTGTGCTGTACGACCCAATCGCATAGCTAAAGGTTATCGGCCATGTGTGCTCGTCAGGAGTTATGCCATGGACTATCCCAAGCACAAACGCTACGGCGAGCGCCTCCAGAAGAGTCAGGTCAACCGGATTGAATATGTTTACCATACTACCCCATACATATATCTTGTGCCTTTCAGCACCACGGTACTGGTTTTCTGGCTTTGAAGCCGTGAATGATTATTGCGATTGGGGGCTTTCTGTTTTTAGGAAGAGACAGCAACCCAACTATCCTCTGTCTCTTAGTATTGTAGAACTCAACCCTCTTTTCCAACATATAATCACAAGTGGACTTGGCGGGAATCGCACCCGCGTCTCGGCATTGCGAATGCCGTATGCTGCTACTATACCACAAGCCCATTTTTAGGTAATAAAACCCCTGTCTTTAACCAATTATTATAACGTTTTATATTTAAAGGGTGCGAAGAACCTATAAGGTTCATCCAAGTTTTAAAATTTGCACTTCCTCGAACTAAAACGTCAGTACCATGTTCGTAAGCAGGCAATCCGAAGCCTCTAATCAGTTTTTTTATATCTTTACGGAAAAGTTTACTTGCACTAGTAATCTTAACGTAAGGATACTTGTAGCCCTCGTCTTTTCGTGCAAAAATATGCCCATCTGTGTCTAAAAGACCGCGCAAAATTGCAGCTTTTGTGGGATTTGTTGAAATAAAAACCTCTTTTGGAATTCGCAATTTATCTTTTTTTAGTCCAACCGGCATTCCATGTTTTTTAAGAAAATTAAACACGTTTTTATTATTTATTCTAATAGTTACTACTGTGTACTCCGGTCTTAAATTATAATTTGCATTACAATTAAAATATTTTAAAGTTGGCATTACTTTATTTTTATAATATTCTAAATCATCTTGCATATGTCCTGTTAAAATTGAGAAATAAAGCCAACGCTTATCATATTTTGAAAATACCTTTGAAAGGCATCCGTCCCCAAAAAAAGTACCTAAAAATTCCCAGAGTTGGTCGTTCATCTCTGGTGGTACGATTATTTTATGTTTTCTAAATCTTCTTGCATGTGCCATCCTTTTTGCTATAAACGTTTGAGATCTATCATTAGACACCACGCCACCAAGTTTTGCCCCCCAATTTGATGGATATTTTGTAAAATTATGTTTAACTTGCGCCGATTCAAATTCTACTAAAGCCAATAACGAATTAAAATCCTCTTCTGGGATTAGAAATTTTCCAGTCCTCCAATTTTTTAATCCAGAATAGCCACAATTAATTTTTTTGCTCAACTGCTTGAGTGTAATATTATTCTTTGATAGAATCTGATTGAAAAACTGTACTCTGAAATCATCTTTGAGTTTGATCCTGTTTTCCATGGTACAGTTTTGAACAATTAGTTATAAATATACCTTAACGCTGCGAGCCCTGCCAACTATGATATTTAGTCTTTATCACTCCATCCTTAATGATGCTCCATGGCTGAGAAAAATAGGCGCGACCCTGAGGTTTCACGCATCACCAAGAAAAAACTTGAGTTTGTGCTAAAGACAGTGCTCAAGGACGTCAAGCCAACAGAGGAGGAGATGGAATTCACCACCAACTATGCGAACGACCTCGTGCAGAGGCTGAAGAAGGTTATCCCAAAGAGCGTTGAGATCGTTTCCGTAGGTTCTGTCGCCCGAGGCACCCAGATAAGGGGAACATCCGACATAGACATATTCCTGCTGTTCCCGAAGCACTTCACAAAGGAGCAGGCTGCCGAGAAGGGAATGGAAGTGGCAAAGAGCATAGTAGCGAAGCACAAGAACGAGCGCTTCGAGATAAAGTATGCGCAGCACCCTTATGTAAGGCTTATCCTCGGTGACATGGGCCTCACCGCGGACATAGTTCCGGCCTTCAAGATTAACAACGCGCTTGAAAGGATAACTGCAGTGGACAGGACTCCACTCCACAACACTTTCGTGAACGAGCACATAGACAGCGAGCAGAAAGACAACGTGCGACTGCTCAAGGCGTTCCTCAACGCGCACAGGATCCACGGCGCGGATGTGGAAACGGAAGGGTTTTCCGGCTACCTGTGCGAGCTCCTTATCTACCAATATGAATCATTCATCAACCTGATATCCAAGATTGCGGACCTGCAGCTGCCGCTTGTAATCCTGCCGTCAAAGAAAGCCATACTCAACCCTGCGAGCGCTGAAGCGAAGTTGCTGGCAAAAAGGTTTAATTCAGACTTTGTTGTTGTAGACCCGACCGATGAGAAAAGGAATGTGGCAGCTGCCGTATCAAAGGAGTCCCTCGCGAGATTCGTGGTCGCATCAAGGCTGCTGCTGCGCAACCCTACTGTTGATTTCTTCTACGGGCCAAAGTACTCTGATGTTTACACCGAGAGGAAGCTAATGAGGCTGAGAAAAGAGCTAGGCCTCGATATCTATCTGCTACGCTTCAAAGTAAGGGACGTTGCCGAGGACATAATCTGGCAGCAACTGCGCAAGTTCGAGGCAAGGCTAAATCACGAGCTGAAACAGAACGGCTTCGACCCAGCAGTCTCATTCGAGAATGTTTCAAAAGAAGACGGCATAATCGCGTTCTTCATGAAGACGTACACAATAAGCCATTATGTAGCGAGAGGGCCAAGCATCTACATGAGGGAGGCGAGCAGCAGGTTCACTGACGCGCACACCAAATCCCTGGGAATAATGTTCGATGGCGACAGGCTTGTGTCTCTGGAGGAGTCTACACACAAGACTCCAAAGGACGTGATACTACATACTATGAAGAGCAAGGACGGATTTCCCTCATCTCTTAAAAGGGAGGATGCAAAGCTGTTCCTCAACGACATGCCGGAGCAGACGGCAAAGCTGTTATACGGGGCTTTCATGAAGAAGACTAGTATCTGATAGCCCTTTAGGTAAGCTTATCCAACTTCACCTTTTCTGTCCGCTTTTACCTCATAACCCATATCTGTTTCCTTTCTTGACGAGCTTCAGGAGGTCGTTCAGCTTGTTTATTTCCCTCTTTCTCGGCTTTTTTGCGCTTTTTCCCTCTGCAAGCGCCGCTATGTAATTCTTGACTCTCTTTATGTCAGATGCGCTCTCGACCTCGTATGTCTCACCGCACATCCTGGATATCTTCCCGCCGCAGTAGTCCGTCGCCTCTGCGATGAGATTATCCCTTATCTTCTCATTTGGATATCGCCTTTCCTCCATCCTCCTTGCAAGAGTCTCCAGCCCGGACCTCTTGACTATCGCAACTGCATAGTGCAACCTGAGCTCAGGCGCAAGATGGCCTGTCACGAAAATAGTCATGCCGATAGATTTCCTTATCTCTTTTTTCAGCGCTGCGGTCAGCGCCCCCAACCTTACTATCTTAGTTCCGAACTTGTCCCTTCCGGAATACAACTTGTACTTGTTGACTATGTCGTTTATCTCTATTACTCTCGAATTGGGTATCTCGTTTGCAAACTCCTTTGCGAGCGTGCTCTTTCCTGCGCCTGGCGTTCCGGTTATCGCAATAATTAATCTGTCCATGAATCAGCGCGCTTTTATGAAGTCCTTTGCGGTGTCGAACAGCAGAGCAAGCTCGTCCCTCGTCCCCTGTAGCGAGAGCGCCTCGTTGGGCGGTAGATACACGCGGAGCACATACTGCTTGTCTCCTGAGAAGTACCACTCTCCAACGCTCGAGTTACCATACCTTACCGTAGAGTCGGTTATGTATTTTGATGAACTGACGAGCTTCTCGACCAATGCGGTTATGCTCGTGTCGACCGTGTCGACATAGATTATCTCGTCCTTTGTCTGATCCCTGTACGTGAGAGCAGGCCTTACTACCGGGATCTTGTACTGCTTCGCCTGCATGCTTATGCTCTGCGAAAGCTGCTTAGTGGCCGAATCGGCCTTCGACACGTCGCTGTCCAGCTTTGCCTTCTGCGCAGTCATGCCTGCAAGCGCGGTATCAACGAACTTCAGCGCATCGTCCTGCATGTTTCCGGCAGTCGTCTCGATGTTGGGCTGCTTCGCGAACTTGGCCGGGTTTGTCAGGAATTCCCTAACAGTGAACTTGTACTTCCCCTTGAGACTGTCGTCGATGTTTGTTATAACTCCATCAGTATAATCGCTCCACAAAGCAGCCATCCTATCACCTATAACTTAATAAAGATTAAGTTTAATAACCATTCGATGGCTGGTTCTGATAGCGCAACGAAGGAGAGGATAGAGAAGGACATACAGAAGTTCTACCTAAACATCGGCAAGATAGAGGGGGTGACCAAGGACGGGAACATGTTGAAGATAGTGGATCTCTCCCGCATGTACGCTAGCGACGCGAAGAGCTACCTAAGCAAGGGTGATCTCCTCACGGCATTCTCATGCATCTCCTATGCGCACGGTCTCCTGGATGCGATCCTAAAGCTCAACGGAAGTGATGGCGCAGATGTACAGTGAAGGAAAGGCAAGGATAGAAGCCGGAGCTGCGTTCCTGAATCCAGTTGCGAGATTCTCAAGGGACCTCAGCGTTGCGCTTGTCAGCACTTTCGCGAAGAAAGGTACAAAGATACTCGATCCTACCGCTGCAACGGGGATAAGAGGAATACGTTACTACCTTGAGACGAAGTCCAGGGACGTCACTCTCCTAGAGATAAATAGGAGGGTTTCCGTCTCCATGAAAAAGAACATAAAGGTTAACAAGATAGAGGCAGCCGCTGTGAACAAGAGCATTCAGGAGTTCGCAAACACGACTAAGGAGCGCTTCGATGTAATTGACCTTGATCCCTTTGGAAGCATTGCCCCAGACCTCTTCGACGTGCTAAAGATATCAAAGGATGGCACCTACATCTTCCTCACAGCAACGGATACGGCAGTGCTCTGCGGAGCGCACGAGCAGGCGTGCCTGAAGATTTATGATGCGAAGCCTATGCACAACGAGGTGTGTCACGAGGTAGCCTCGAGAATCCTGATCGGCTTTGCGGCGAGGCTCGCAGCGCAGTTCAACTTCGGAATAGAGGTTGTGCTCTCGATTTCCTACGCGCATTATCTCCGTGTTGCATTGCGATTGCGTCAAGGTGCAGCTCCGGCTAAGGATTCCATTACGCGGCTCGGATATTCCTATTTTTGCGAGAAATGTGGATATAGGAATGTGGGTGCATGCATTTTCCCGAAGGAGAGGGACTGCCCC
>JAKAVF010000039.1 GCA_021827605.1 Microcaldota archaeon | reverse complement strand
CTCGCAGGCAGGACGTTGCCGCCTATGCTCGGGCTGGCCGTTACCAGCACGTAATAGCTCGGCACCGAGACTATCTCGTTTGACGTCGCGGTTATATTGACGGCTGAAAGGAGGCTGAGAGTGGCCGAGGCGGTGTTGGTCGGAGCGATTGTAGATACAATGTTGTTGGTGCTCCATGAAGAAAACGAGAAACCTGCCGGCGGTTGCGCGGATAACTGATAGTTACCGCTTGTTGAGATGAGCGCAGTCTGGCCGTTTGTATACCTCTGGCCGTTGAGAAGTATTATTCCATTCGTATCTATAGTTTGGCCTTGCGGATTGATGTTGTCTATCGTGAATGTGACAGGATAGAAGGATGAGAGGCCTGAGCTAGCCCCGGAAAGGTCCTGGAGCCCGTTCCCGGACGCTATGTAAGTTGCCTGGCCTGCGCAGCTGCTTTGCGCGCTGCCCTGGCACAGGACATAGCTTATCTGGAAGTATGTGCCAATCTTGCTGCCTATCGACGGCTCGTAATTTCCGGCTATCTGCGCAACGCATACAGTCTGCGTTCCGGGGAGCACAAATGACGGATAGCAGTTTCCGTAGCTGTGCGAGGTTCCAGTGACGCCTATGCCCGTAGTCGTGACGTTGAAGCCATTGCCTATAAGCTCTATAGGCTTCTGCAAACTATTGGTGAATGTTATGAAGTACGCTATCGGCTGCGTGGAGCTGTGTGCGGAGAGCACGCTGTCCTCGCATGGGAGGGAAGCCTGGATGTTGCATGTGTTCTGCAGCACCTGCTTCCCCGCCGGCGCCGAGGTAAGCGTGAATACTACACCGAGAAGGACTGCGATAATTAGGAGGGCCCACGCGTACGTGGTGAGGAACTCTATAGCGGACTGCGCTCTATTCAGGAGCATTCAAAACTCACTCTATTTATTAATGCCAGCAAGCTTTAAAGACATTATGGGGGTGTGTAGTAAAGTCCGCACTGCATGCCTATTACATTCGCAGCGCTGCAAACGCCGGCACTGTTCTCAAAAAGGCCGTAGTTGCCGCCCACGGTTTCCGCTGTAGTGTTCTGCATCCCGGCGCTTTCTATGCCGAGTGGCATCACGATATTTGCAGGTACGCCTGCGAGGGTGTCGTTGAGATAGAGCTGCGCCACCTGCGTCGGACTAAGTTGTGTATTGTATACCTGATAGTCAGCCATCAGCCCGCTGTATGGCGCCCCGGAGCCGCAGTTCTGCGTTGCGCTCTGGCCTAGATTGTAGTATACCGCGTTAGTAGGCGCATTGAATGTCCCGCTCAGCGATGCTTGCTCCGCTCCATTAACGTATCCCTGCATATTGCCTGATCCGCTGTATGTGAGCACTATGTTCGTCCACTGGTCAACAGGCACGGGGCCGATAGCCTGGCAGCTACTCGGATTTCCGTCGCTCATGTAAGCATTTCCCCCATAAAGTTCGAGCGCCGAGTTGTCGAATCCCTGGCTGTTGTTGTTTTCGTCTATGACCACGCCATCGCTGGATTTTGGATATATCCAGATGGAAAGGGAGAACTGCGGCGTAGGAGTTGCGAGCCATGGAATGGCACTCTTCTGCTGCACGAAGCTGCCGGCGCCGCCGGAGAACCCAAGCGCCATCGGCAATACAGCGTATGGAAGCCCGAGCGCCGCACTCTCGTTCGATGATGGAGTAAGCGGCAGGTTCTGCAGGTACAGGTGCTGGCTGGAATCAGAGCACTGGTCCAGATTGTTGCAGTTGAGTATTCCAGCAACTACGCTCGAGTTGAAGTCTGTGAAGGTGTGCGCGTAGATCGGGTCGCCATAGTAGCCGTTCAATGCCGTGAATCCAGCGTTGTTGAGCGTGCCGTTGAAGTTGTTCCCGCTATAGTCGTTTGCATTGCCGTTCAATGGATACCATGCCGTAAGGTTCTCTCCTCCCACCGGGATGCCGGAAATTCCCTCGAGATAGAGAGCCTGCACATCCGCGCCGCTCAGGGGCGCGTTGTACACCTGCACGTCGGAGACGGAGCCGTTAAATGACTCCAAGCCGGAGCCTATTATGAGAGCGTTTGAGCTTGGAGCAGGGTTGATTATCCCGGAAGAAGACGAGACAAGCTGTCCGTCGATGTAGAGCGCGAGCGTGTTCGCACCGAATACGAAAGCCCCCTGGATCCAAGTATCTGTGGGCAGATAAGAGGGGAAAATGTTGTAGTAGCTGTTCCCGTCGCTCCCCACATATGAAAGCCTTAGCGGCATTCCATATTGGGATGTTGAGCTGCAATATGTGAACGGTGTTGTGCCAGTCAGCGCCTGGACCGAGAAGCCGCCGCCTGCGCCGCTCAGTATGTCGCCGCAGTGGAGCGAATCTTCGTTTTTGTTGAACCAGAACGATACGGAAAACTCCGAACCGATCGGGATGTCCCGCTGCGAAAGCATGTTGCTTGTCGATGCGCCTCCATTGTTGCTGAAATGCGGCGCGCTCCTGTGCAGGAGGTTAAATGAGAAAAGCCCGTTGCCTATGCTGTGCGTCACCCCTGCATCTGCCCGGTCAAGGTACGATGGCAGCATCTGCGAAGGCATATAAGAGCCGTTCACTATCACCGATTGCAACGGTGATACATCCAGGAGGACCTTCCCTTTGCCGTCGAGCAGCACCTGCGTCCCGTTTATGACGCTGTTGAATACGCCGCCAGCCGCGTAGACGAGATATGGTTTTAGTATCGAGGTGTTTATCACGTTTGTCACGACGCCGCCCATTCCGCAGAGTGTATTAGGGATATTGCTCGCGTCTGGAGTGACAAGTATCATGTTCTCGCTGTAGAGCTGCGATGGTATGCTGCTGCACTGGGGAGTTCCGGCTATGCTGACAGCCGTGCCATACGCGAACGAATACGGCGATGTGCTAGCCTCCATCGCCGTGCCGCCAAGGACTATTGCACTGGGGAGTCTCTTTAATATCGAGATATACGAGGGCTGCGCCGACTCTACTCCGGAAAGATCTACGGTCCCGTTGAGCTGTATGCTTGCGCTCGCGAATATCGGGTATGTAAAAGTGCCCGAGCTCGCGTTTATCACGGCAAGCGCGGTGTAGCTTGCGTTTATTGTCGACGCGCTTCCATCAAAGACGCTAAGGTTGCTGTTCTTTATCGCAAATTCCGCACCCTCAGGCCCGAGCCTTGCGTTTACCATCGCAGAAAGGTTGCTGATCAGCGCTGTTCCCATCGATGAACGGAAATCATGCGCGCCAAGCATCCCGTACTCCATCAGGGATTCCAATGCACCCGCAGTGTCGTTCTGGAAGAGCGACTGCCTGGCCTGGGGCGAAGCCTCGAAATTGGAGAGCACAGCCACCGCTTTTGATAGGCTCGCCTGCAGCAGCACCGACGCGCTCGCGGAAATGAGCTTTGCGGTGCTGCCCTGGTTCGACTCTGCTGAGGAAAGCTGCGCGAGCTGATTGAAATTTATGTTTATCACTATGTACGCCGTTATCTCGCTAAGCATGAGCACGAAGACTATGATGACGAGCAGCGTAAGCATTATTCCCTTTCTGCTCCTTTGAATTCCACTCCTGTTTCTGCTGCTGTCGTTCGTCTTCATATTCATCTCCATGTCACTATTCCTATATCGTAGTTCCTGTAGCTGCCGTTTACACCTATAGAGAGCGGTACGCTGGCCCTGCTCACCTCGAACGCGGTCGAGAGCGCAAGCGGCGTGAAGTTCGCCTTTGAGAAGCTGAGATTCTGCGCGAACCCGTAGTGGTAATCGCTGTAGTCGTTCGTATCCCCTTCAAGCGGCCACCATCCGATGACGTTGGCGTTCGGCGCCGGAGGCGCCGCTATCCCCTGTTGGTAAAGCTCCTGAACCTGGTTCGCATCGAGCGTGCTGCTGTATATCTGCACGTCCGCTATCGTGCCGTTGAATGCCTTTGAGGCTACTCCGATTGGGATGTTTGGCCTTCCGAGCATGAGGTTCTCGCTCTTGAGAAGGAGCGGCTCTGCGCTGCTGTTTTCCGCAGTCATAGCGCCGTTAATATAGAATTTTAGCGCCCCGGAGCCATATGTCAAAACAGCAAAGTAGAACCTGCCCGGGACTTCCAGGGTGTTGCTGCTGAGTGCCGCATCGTGCTCTGTATTGCTAGCGCCTATGTACCTGAAGTTCAATGGCGGCAACGGGTTCAGAGAGTTGAACGTGCCAGCTGCTTCCGATATGTAGAGGGTGTAGTTGATGTTGCTGCTGCTGCCCAGCGCGACAAGCGATGAAAAGTCAGAAGGCTGGGTTGCATTAGCCCTGAACCACAGCGCTATCGAATAGTTGTCAGCCGTGGCAGGCGCGTTCCCCACTTCTGGTATGTTGACCACGCTGCTCTCGTTGAACCTCGCCAGCCTTTCCGATGGGGCGTAGGTGTTGTTTATGAACATCGCTATCCTGCCGCTGTCGTACGCGCCAGACAGGAGAAGGTTCGCGCACTCACCGTTGCCGTCGAGGTACATGCCGGCTATGGTGCTTAGCAAGTTGCCGTTCGGGTCTGCGCTGCACGTGCCGAACGCGTATATCGTGTTGCCTACGGAAAGGTATGCGTTGCCGTAAGCGATGGCGATGTCGCTGACATAGGCATTGGCCCTCGTTCCCGGCAGGGTGGTGCTCCACGCAGGCTTTCCCGAAGCGGATGAGAACGCCTTGAACGCGTTGTCTGACAATGTGTAGACCAGGGTCGGGGTGGCGCTTGGAGTAGTGTTAAACGAGTTGCCGCCGGCATTCTCTACGAATATCACATTGCCGCTATAGTTGAGCGCTATCAGGTTGCTCGCATTCTGCACATATATCGTCCCCCCGAGCATGGAAGGGCCTCCCCTGATGTTGCTTGTCGCGTTCGTGAAAACCACGTTTCCCGCGAGGGTTGTCCCGAAGATTCCGGTGTTGGTGCCGATGACGAACGCGCTCTCATTTCCAGATACCGCCGGAGGAGGTCCAGGAGGAGAGGATGCCGCAGCGACGCTGAGCACGTTGTTCCACAGCAGCGTCAGCACACCAGGATTCATCGCGATGCCAGCCGCGAGGTAATCGGTCCCCGTAGCCGGCTCGTCTGCATAAGCGATTGTCTCGCCTTTTGAGAATGCGGAGGTGAACGAGATACCCGGTGTTATGATGCCTCCGCGTATGGACATTATGTTCGCCGCGATGCTTCCGTTCACAGGGTTTACGTAGGTGAGGTTGTCCACCAGGAATCCGTTCTGCTGATGCAGTACGCTGAACCTGTTGATGTTGAAGATGTTTCTCGACCACAGCACGTTTCCGCTTTCGCTGTAGGCTGTTATGTTGTTTCCTCCAGCGCCTATGCTCTCAACATAGATATTGTGCATGTACATCAGCGGCGGTCCCAGCGCACCGAAGGTAGATGGAACGTTCAGCACGACCTTTCCGCTGGTTGCGTTGAGCGCGTACAGGTTTGTGGACGTGGTAAAGACCACGAGGCCGTCTCCCGCCACGACGATCGGATTTATTAGCGAAGAAGCATTGAAGGCGAACTTGACGGTAGGGAGCAACGGCCCCTGTGCCGGGGTGCTCGACGAGTCCTGCTGGTTCCCTCCGTATTGCTCCCAATCGTATTGGCCTGACGTGAACGTTCCAGTGGCGGCCTTCGCTATGAAGATCCCGTGTGCTGCCTGCGCCATCTTCGTCTGCAGAAGGTTCTGCGCTACGCCGAATGCCTCAGATGTCGGAGCCTGCGAAGAGAAGTTGGTGCTGTAGAAAGAGAACAGCAGTATGGATATCGCCGCCGCTGCAACTATGAGCGCGAATATTGCGTCTACTGTGTATATGAAGCCCTTATAACTCTTAGATTTCCTTCCCATTCCAATCATGCTCAGCTCACCGCCAGTGTCGAGTTGGTCCACACCAGGACCTCAACGTTCACGGGGTTCCCCCCGAGGAACGCGCTCCTTTTCTCAACGAACGTCGTCAGCGCGCCGTTCGCGTTAGGGTTTCTGCCTATCGTGATGTTTATCGCGCTCCCGTTGATTATTATCTCATATTCGTAGCCGACGCCGAGCTTCTGCTTCGTTGCCTGGTAGTTGTAGCTAGCCATCGCCACAAACGTATAGAGCTTGCTCGTCGAGATGTTCGTGCTTCCCGGCGCAGACCCGAGCCCTATGCTTATGTTCTTCCACGTGCTTGTGTTGGTTGTATTGACAACGCTCTGCCACGAGGGCGGCGTGCCTGTCGAGAATATGTTGTCCGCAAGCATGTGCGCCTGCAGCTGCGCTATTATGGAGCCGCCGCCTATCGCAACCGAGAGCTGCGTGTTTACGTTGTACCATGTAAACGACAATATCGTTATGGCGACCGTGAAGATGACGATCGCGAATATCACGTCAATGCTCCAGAACTGCCCTTTTTTGTAGGTAATCATGTTGCCACCAGGTTTATCCGCTCACGTTCACCCTGCTCATCAGCGGCAGGCCCTGTTCATAGAGCTGCAGTATCTGCTGTGGCGTGAGGGTAGTGTTGTACACCTGCACGTCGGAGATTGACCCGTTGAAGAATCCACCCGCGGCAGACGAGTCGTTCGAACCTATTATTATATTGCCCGGCTGTATGTTCGCAATCCCGGCGAGCGTACCGTTCATCCAGAGTCCGTTGAGGAACAGGTCTATCTTCTGCCCATCTAGCACTCCAGCGATGAAGTTCCAGGAGTTCCTGTTGACAGAGGGCCCATTCTGCTCGAGGAGCGGGTCGCACCAGGAATCGAACTCAGGAATGCCTGACCTCTGTATGCCAATCTGGAAAGTGCCGTCGACGCCGAGCGGGCAGACGCCTCCAGGCCCATACCTGAAGATCCCGTTGAAGCGCGCATTGGACTGCTGACCTGGCTTTATCCACGCTGTGACAGTCATCTTGTTAACGATCGGGAGCGTTACGCTTCCGCTGCTCTGCAAGTCGTTCGAGCTTATTGGATCAAAGGCAGCTGCGTATTCGGGATTCGCGACTGTGTAGTTATCGAACCCGGCGTTCGACCATGAGCTGCTTGCCGATATCCCGTTGTTCGCATTTGCGCTGTAGTCGTTGGTGTTCCCGTCAACGGTCCACCATCCGAGAAGGGATGCGCCCTGCGCTGCGCCGCTAACTCCCTGGGAATAGAGATAGCTTATCTGCGACTGGTTCAGCACCGAGCCGTAGAGCTGCACATTTGATATTGAGCCGTTGAATACGTCGGGCACGCCAGCTATGCGGTCGCCGCCTATATCGAACGGTATGGACGAGCTGAGGACCTGGCTGCCGATGTTTGCAGAAGCGATGAGCCTGTCTCCGAGGTAGAGATTCGCCACGCCGCTGCTCTTGTCATAAGTTCCCGCAACCATTACCCATCTCTTTATAGGCACCCCGAGGTCTATCCTACTCGTGCACGTAGCATTTGGCGCGTATACTTCCTTTGTTCCTACTATGAAAGCGATTGAGCACCTTCCGCTGAATACCCCAAGCTCGAAGCCGTTGGAGAGCACCCCGCTCACATTCTGTTCATCGCTCAATATTCCCTGGGTGGTGATGCTGTATACCGGAGGGATGTTGTTCGTGTGACCGGTGACTATAGCCCCGCCCTCATAGATCCATGCGACTACAGAGACGGTGCCGTTCGCGACTATGCTGTTGTATGCGTTGCTCTGCAGTACGGTGATATTCTCGCCAGCGTTTCCGTTGAACATCCGCGCCTGGAAGTTGGTTGTGTTTTCATTTGCAACGGACCAGCCCGGATATCCATCGAGCGATCCAGAGGAGGCAAGGTCGTTGTATCCGCCGCTCAGGTCATGTGCAGTTGTCCCGTATCCCTCGTCAAGCGGCCACCACCCGACAAGGTCGCTCTTGAGCCCGGGCGTGAACTCGCAGCCGGCAAGATAAGTGCTGTTGCCGTTGAACCCGGTTATCGTCACGTTTATCCCCTGCAAGGCGTTCGTTGTAAGGAAGGCGCTCTGCACGTTTCCGCACGAGGTCTCGTTCTCGAACGATGCGCCATGATAGCCGAGAGATCCAGCGCTTGCAACGAATCCCGTGAGAGATCCGGCCTGGCCCACCGTGCCATTCGAATTGGTCGGTGCAGTCCCATTTTCGTTGGTTGTGCGCACAAATACCTGCGCCACATTCCAATATGATATGCTAGCCGGGGTCAGAGCGCGGTTGTTCCCGCTATAGTCATTTGCATTGCCGTCGAACGGGTACCAGGCGAGCAGTGCGTTTGACACTGCAGGAGAGGGAACCGCTCCGATGCCCTGCTTGTAAATGCCGCTCAGCTGTCCATGCGACAATGATATATTATAAATCTGCAGGTTCGCTATGCTGCCGCTTATCCCGTTGAACGGCTCTCCATGCCTGTAGCCTATGTTGCACCCTACGCCGGTGGAGCTAGCCGTGATCGCGTTCTCTTCCTGCAGCGTCCCGCTTGCTGTAATGTTGTCAACGGAAAGCGAGAGCAAACCGCTGCCTGCGGCGCCGTTGGTAAGCGTGGCAGCCAGATATGTCCATGACCTGATCGGAATTATCAGGCTCTGTGCGCAGAATGTAAGATTGCCCGGGCTTCTGAGCTTGTTGAACGTTTCAATGCATGGCACGCCGCTAGAGTTCACGAACAACGCAGCTGTGCGTGCCGGATTCCCCCCTTCGGAGTACACCACCGTGTTCCCAGCGTATGAGTTGAGGTAGACCCAGGAGCTTACCGTAAAATTTTCCGTGCCGTTGAGGGGCGCGCTTCCGCCGACCGCGCAAGAATTGCCGTTAAAGGCCGCGCTCATTGTCCTTTCTATTTTAGTCACGCTCATGTGCTGCGCGAGCTGCGACACCTGCGCCGGAGAGCTGTCCACGAATATCACTCCTTTGAGGTTGGTGACCTTCAGCATCCCCGTAGTTGGGATTAGCGTAAGCTGTATCCCGTTCGTGCTTCCCGCTGCCGGAGTGCCGTTCACCACTATGCTCCTTGCGCTGCTGAACGCCTGCGCGCTGATTATCTGCGAGCCTATCTTCAGGCTGGCCACAACCACGCCGGTTGACGATATGGTCAGGTTGTAGGGGACTGTGCCGAGGCTAGTGAGCAGCGGGATTGTCGCGTTGTAACCATTGCCGGCAGATACAGCCTGGTCAAGGTAGGAGGCCACATTCTGCGCCAGAATCTGCAGGTTCGAATACTGCTGCACGTTGAGCGACGATGCCCTTTGCGAAACTATAAGTAGGAACACAACTACGAAAACGATGAGTATAAACGAGTATACGACGAGGAACTCGAATGCGATCTGGCCGCTGTCCCTCTTGGTTCTCAGGCTGAGCATCTAACCCAGATATATTGAAAAAGAAGCAAATAAATAGCTACTCACTTGCCCTTCGATGGAAGCTGCTTCTGGAGCTCTGCTATGTTCTCCTCTATTTCTTCCAGGGCTTTTGCGAACACGGCGCTCGCCTTCTTCTTGCCGGTCCTCAGCGCTAGCCTCGCCTTCCCGACCTCCGGGTGCTCCTTCGACACTCCTGCGAATTCCACGCTCTCATTCTGGAGCAGCTGGTTTGCTATCAGGTCTGGCACCGTAAGGTCTCCGCTGTCGAACTCGACGATAAGCTCGCTGCTTTCGTTCTTTATCACTGTCATCTTCATAATACCACACTTTGGAAATTGGAAATGGAAAACGCAATCATGCTTGTACAAACAATCTTTTTATACCCTCTGGATTGTCGTAGAGCGGGCTCACCTTCCTGTTCACCCTGTTCTTGCAGTTGTCGCAGACCAGTGCGGCAGTCCCATCTGCGCGCATCTCGTTTCCGCACAACCCGCAATCGGAGTAGATTACGCCAGCCTCGTTGTCGTTCAGCGTGAGCGTGAATATCTCGGGATCCTCATAGAGTATCTTCGCGAGTATGACATCGCCTACGCCGGCCTGTTTCTCCGCCTTCGCCGGCGGCGGGCCCCTTTCGCCATGGCCCTCTCTGCCGCCGCCCCTGTCGAACCTTCCCGGCGGCCTCCTCGTCTGGGCTACTATCTTCCCGTCCTTAATCGCTATATATTCCTTTCCGTCCACGCTAACGTTGTCTATCTTTACGAACATCACGCTCTTCACGTCGTCCGTGACAGTGCCGACGACGAACATCCCCCTCTTGAACTTTCGCACGTCGCGCCTCTCGTTGACTACGCTTATCCTTCCCTCGCTTATGACGGCCTTCCCTATTATCGCCGACCTTATCGTCCCGTCATCATCGACGAAGGTGTTGTCTGCAGCTATGTACTCCTCTTCCACACCTATTTTGTCGCCCGGCATGACGAGCTGCTCCTGATCCATCTTACCACATACAATTACAACTTTGGCCTGCTTTCATTCTCCTTTCGCTTCCCGCTTATTTCTCCACGCTGCTTGTTTCCGCTATGTTCTTCATGCTCTCTACACTGAGCAGCGCCCTATAAGTAGCAAACAGCACGTTGTATTTCGACCTTGTCCTTCCGCGCGAGAAGCTCCAAAGGTCTTTTACGCCACCGAGCTCGAGCATCTTCCTTATCGGATCGCTCGCCACAACGCCCAGCCCCCTCGGGGCAGGCTTGAGTATGACCTCCACGCTGCCGCACTTGCCCCTCGCCGTGATTGGCAGGCTGTGTGCAGTCCCGCACGCGCACTGCCATGATCCGCAGCCGAGCAGTATAGGTATTATGTTGACTTTCGCGTTCTTTATCGCGCTGTCGATCGCTGCCTTCACCTCGACGTCCTTCCCCGCCCCTACTCCGACGTGGCCCTTGCCGTCGCCGACTACCGCCGTGGCGCGGAACTTTGCCTTTCTGTTGTTCTTTGTCATCCTCTGGACGCTTATGATTTCTATAATATCATGCTTCAGGTCAGGGAGGAGCGCCTCGACTATCTCGACCTCGTCTATTCTCTTGCCCATGTGGAATATCTGCTCTATCGAGGTGATCTCGTGGGACTTTACCTTCTTCCCCACAAGGGTCTTCGGCTCCCACGCCTCTATGTTGAACTGCGGTTTTTCGCGCTCCATCCTATTGTGTCTGTACTGATATGCCAATAAATCACTTCATCTCCAATATCCTCTTCTTTGCAGCCTCGAAGTTCTCCACCATCCTTTCCGGGTCGAACTTCCTCTCGGCGTAAGCGGTAAATGCTCCCTTCCCCTTCTGCTCCTTTGCGTAGTTCGCGATATGCGCTCCCTTCAATCTGTTCGCGTCGAACTCTATATTGCTGGCTATCTTGAGCCCTCCATCGACAGCTCCCCTTGCCGCGGCGAAGACGACGGACGACTTCTGCGGCTTGTTGAGCCCTATGTCGAGCACAAGTTCGTTGAGCTTCAGGTTCTTGGTCTGAGCGATCCTTGCTGCCGCGAGGCCGGTCAGGTAAGCTGTCGGGATGTTCCCCCTCGGCTCCCATCCGAACTTCCTGAGTATGCCTGATGTCGTGCTTGTCAGGACCCTGTCCCCCTCTGGATGGAAGTCGACGATCTGGACGAGGATAGACCTGTTGCTCTTCCTCACCACCACTCTCGGCCTTCCTCCGGAGAGCAGCGCTATCCTCTTCCTGTAGTCGGTGAGCGACTGCGACCTCCTCTTCTTTATTCTTGTAAACATCTTCTCACTCCGCTATACTCATATGTGCCTCAGCTTCTCAAACTTCTCGTCGCTTATGCTGACGCCCTTGCCCTTTATGTGGCTGAGCAGCTGCGCTTTGCTCTCGAAAGTCCCTCCGCGAACCAGCTTGTAGAACTGCTTGAACATCAGATTGTCTATGCTCCTGTCAGCCTTCAGGGAAAGAAGCACTCTTCTCTGCCCGCGCACCTTCTTCTTGTACTCGGCGCTCGACCTCGCATTCCTTGTGCCCTTCTTTGCGCCTGGCCCCCTCCTTCTTCCCTGCGCCCTCTTGATCCTGAGCACTTTCGAGTAGGTGCTTACGTTCCTCTTCTCCGCAAGCGCGTAGACGTCGCCCTTCTTTATCAGCTGGCGGACGTCCTCCCTAGTTATCGCCTTGTCTGCGTTGGGTACAGCGGTTTCCTTTATCCTTATCGCGCTTTCGCCCCTGCCGAGCAGGTCGCTTGCAATCCTCTTCGTAAGTCTGATGCTCATTTTGTTACACCGTTAGTTACATTGACCCTGTGCTCCATTGCGAGCTTCGTTATCTCCATCTTCTTCCTTCTCGACAGCGCGCCGGCGAGTATGAGGTCGTAGTTTGCCACCTCCGGATTCCTGAGGAATTCCCTGAGGTCGTTGAGGTTCGTTATGAGGACGCTCCTCCTTCCGTTTGCGCGCACGCCCCTGAGCGATTCCGGGTTCCTATAGCCGATGGTCGGCTCCGCTCCCATGAACGCCTTCTTTATCCTCTTCTTGTTGTCTACTCCTCTCTGCTTCCTCCAGCGCTCCTTAACGTGCTTCCTGTTCCTTGCGCCGAAGTTCGGCACGTTGAATTTCGGATGTGATTTTTTCTGCATAAGCGTCAACTCATCTCAATTTCATTCCAGTGCGAAGTATATCCCGTCTTGGAATACCCTTCCGTCCTTCTCCCTTATCTTGCATGCTCTCCTTAGGTTGGCTGCCGTCTGCGAGACGTCGTCCAGCCTGGTCCCGTAGAGGCGCAGGTTTGCACCCTTTACTTCGACCTTCGTGCCGCCAACTACCTTGGCTGAGCGCGGCCCTCTCTCTCCGATGAGGTTCTTTATGAGCACAGTGTCGCCCTTCGCCTCGACTGTTACGGGGAAGTGCGCGAACACCACCTGCATGTTTATCTCGAAGTGCTTCTGCACCCCGGAGATGTCGTTCATTATCTCCTTTGCCATTGCCTTCTCGGCCATCATCGCCTTCTTGGCGAGGACCTTGTTTTCTGTGGGCTTTATCACGATCTTGCTGCCCTCCCTGCTCAGCGAGAGCAGCGCGCTGTTGAACTTTCTCGAGTTGGAGCCCAGGCTGCCCTTGACCATGACATCGTCTCCTTTGATGTCGATCTGGACCGCGCTTGGAATCTCAACTTCTATCATTTTCCCACTATTTTCAATATACATATGCGAGGAGCCTTCCTCCTGTGTTCTTCTCCTTCGCCTCCCTGTTTGTCATAAGCCCCTGCGGGGTCGTGAGTATCAGTATGCCGAAGTCCCTGCTCGGTATATATCTGGTCTCGAACGTCTGTATCTCCTTGGATGTTACCGCGAACCTTGGCTTTATCACTCCTATGTTGTTTATCCTGTTCGCCAGCGTTACCCTGACCTTCCTGAATTTCCCTTCCGTGAACTCCTCGTAGCCCTGTATGTATGAAGCGCGCTTCATCACGTCGAGCACTGCCCTTATCAGCTTCGTGGACTCGAGCACGCACTCCGGCCTGCCTATGCGTTCGTTCGTCTTTATCTTGTTTATCGCGTCAGCAACTCTGTCTGTCATAGCATCACGTTTATCCGTACTTCACGAAGCCGAGCTCCTTTGCTACCTCCCTGAAGCACCTCCTGCAGATGTAGAGCTTGTGCGCCCTTATCATTCCTCTCGAGTTTCCGCAGAGCTTGCAGCGCCTCAGACCCTTTCCTTTGTATCTCTCTTCTTGCTGTACCATTTTTTCACTCAGACAAACTTAACCTTGAACTCCTTCGTCATGTAGTCCTTTATCCTGTCGCGCTCGACTATCCTGTGCTTCTTCGGGATAGTCGCGCGCATCCTCTTCCTGAGGGCGACCCGCGTCCCCCTCCTCTTGAAGGCCAGGTTGACGTTCATTCCGAGCATTCCTATTTTGGGGTCGTATTTTACTCCTGAAATGTCTATGTATTCGTGTATCCCGAAACTAACGCTGTTGTCCGCTACTGCCGTCTCCTTTAGCCTGTTGTCGACCGCATCTATCAGCCTTGACGCGAGCGGCTTTATATCCTGCCCGCGGATTGTAACGAACGCGCCTATCTTCTGGCCCTTGGATACCTTGAAGGCCGGGTTCCTCTTTTTCGATACGGCGTCGGCCGGCTTCCTGTTCGTTATTATTTCGAGGAGCCTCTTCGCGTGCGCCTGCGTGTTCTCGTCGCTGCCGGTACCTATGTTTATGACCAGCTTGTCGAGCACCAGTTC
Organism: Microcaldota archaeon; assembly: GCA_021827605.1. Classification (GTDB taxonomy): domain Archaea; phylum Micrarchaeota; class Micrarchaeia; order Micrarchaeales; family Micrarchaeaceae; genus JAJZYD01. The sequence continues at coordinate 538 of JAKAVF010000039.1, read as the reverse complement.
GCGCATCTTGTTTTCATCTGCCATAATCGTCAACCTTATCCTGTCACCATGATGTTCCTTACTATAGTCTCGAACTCGTCTCCGGAGCTGGGCTTTATCACGGCGCTCGCCTCCCTCTTTTCAGTTCCCTCCTTAATCGAGGATATGCTGCCCTTCGTCCCCACGTGCACTCCGCTGATAACGAAGCACTGCGCTCCTACCTGGAGCGGGACGCGCATCTTTACGCTCCTCTTCGAGTCTATTATCACGCTGTCATTAACCTTGACGTCCTTGTTGCCCTTCGCATTGCTGCCGTCGTGCAGCCTGATCATGATCTGCCCCTTCTCTGTCTTGTACTTGCCGATGACCCTGAAAAGCTGGTTCTCATAATCAGCCTTCTTGAGCTCCTCGAATGTTATGCGGCCATGCTTCTCTATCCCGATTATGCAGTACTGGCCTGTTCCCTTGAACTCAATCACGTCGTTGAGGCCTACAGGATACTTTACCTCCCTGATTCCGCGCCCATTGACCAGCACGGAGCCGTTCCTTATGATATCGG
>JAKAVF010000025.1 GCA_021827605.1 Microcaldota archaeon | reverse complement strand
TTGGCATGAACGAGTTGGCCCCGATAGCGTACACGTATGTGAGCGCGCTCACCAGTGCGACTATCACGGCAAGGATGAAGAACAATATGGCCCATGCCCTCTTCACGCTTGGGGTGAGCTTGAGCTTCTTCCTGACGTTGAGCCTGTGATATGTGAACAGGTATATGAGCAGCACGGCAAGGATGCCTACTATGAGAGGCAGTATCGGGGAGTAGAGCGGCGCGCCAGCAATCTGGGCGCTTGCCGGGGTATTGGCGCTGTAAGCAAGTGCGCTGGAGAAACCGCCGTAGAGCGCCTTCGTCATAGACTCGAACGAGAATGGTGCGCCGAGCGCCTGCGCCTGCGAGCTCAGCGAGAGGATCTGCTGGCTCGCGGAATTGAGGTAGGTGGTGTTGACCATCCCCTGCAGCCTCTCATTTATCCCAGCCTGCTCAGAGGCGAGGTTGGCGACGGAGAATGGCACATCGCCCTGCTTGTAGTTGAACTCCTGTATCGCAATCTGCGCTGTGCTGTTGAAAGCCGCGCTGTACACCTTCAGGAAGCCGGCGCCGTCGTTGTTGTAGACAATGAGCGCATTTGCGACCGCAGAGCTCAGCTCCTTCTGCGCTGCCGTGAAGTTCTGTGTCAACCCGCCGGCTATGACCATATCGTGCACCGCGGTCAGGTTGGAAAGCGCGCTGGAGAGCGTTGCGTTGCTGTAGTGGGAGAGGACGAATGACATGTTAGCCGCGAGGGAGTTGTATGCGGTGAAGGTAGAGCCAAGCTCAGCGTTGAACTGCGCTGACGCCGTCGCGTTGAACACCGGAAGGAAGTATGAGTCGGCATTGGACGTAGCCTTCTCCGCTATGGCCTGCATGCTGGAGTTAGATACGGGCGTGGAAAGCAGGTAGCTTATCTGCCCCTCCGCATTGTTGAGCGCGGTGTAATTGCTGTTCGTGCTTGCGCAGAACCCGACCGCATAGCAGTACCACGGACCGTTGTTTGCGTAGTTCGAGCATATGCTGGTTATCTGCTGGGCTGACATGTTGGTCGGCGGCGGGAAGAGGGGGTTGAGCGGAATCTTGTGGCTTAGGGAATCTATCTGGGACGCAAGGCTGCCCATCTGCGGCAGGGCCGAGCCAACATTATCCTGGTTCAGGCTCGACGCCATGGACATGTATTCCCTGAAGCTCATATTGAGGGTGCCGTACTGTAACGAGAAGTTTATCAGCCCATCGGCGAACGGGCTCGCAGGCCCGAACTTTTTGAGCACGTCATTGCAGACCGGGACGGTCTGGCATGAATTCTGCAGGCATGTTGTGCGGTTGGTGCCGGCGCTGCACAGGTATGCCTGTAGGCCTGTCTCCGTAAGGCAGTCGTTGAGAGGGCCCCTGCTCTGGTTTATGAACCTGCTCATGTACGAGCCAAGGCTCGAAACCGTGCTCTGGTTTGGGTAGTAGATGCCTAGGAGGTAGGGGCGCAGCACTGCCTTTGCCGTGCTGTTGTCAAGCACGAATTCATATGGCTGCGCGCTGGTGTTTACTATTATGTAGTTCGTTCCTGTGCTGTTGATCTGCATTATAACGTAGGAATGCGAGCCTGCGCTTGCACTGCTGTAGCTTGAGTTCGCTATCACTGCGTTCGGCACGTATGTGCTTAGGAAAGCGCCAAGGGTGGAATTCAGCGCGGCGTGAGACGCGCCCGGATAGCCGGAAAGCCCGATTAACATAACAATGGAAACAATCATTATTGGGAGAGGATTCTTGTCCAATGAAACACCGGTCGTATAGCTATAAGAAAAGTTAATTTAAAAAGCTTTGCTAGAGGATTCCGGAAAATTTTTATTAAAATTGCAGAAATTGGCGGAGTTTCTGTTTATTTATTTGATTTTGGACATGTTATTTGGTTATCCTCTATGGAGCCATATGCTCATCGTGCGGTAGTTCGCTATCTACACTTACTTATAGCTAAAATCGATAGAAAAAAGAGATTTAAAAAGGTTTCTTATAGGAAACAAAGTTTTTATATTTATGTTTCCTATAGGTTACATATGATTGAGAGTAGAATACTGCGGGGGGTTGTAGCAGAAGCGCTTTCAATGGTGCCGCCAGACGCCTTTGAGAGGGACATAGGTATAAACATAAATCTAAATAAAGTGATTGTGCTTGCAGGCATACGGCGAAGCGGCAAGACGTATGAACTTTATAATATTATGAACGGGCTCCTAAGAAAAAAGGTGCCTAGAGCTAATCTCTTTTACATGAACTTCGAGGACGAACGGCTTAGGGGCCTGGGCATCGATCAGCTCGACGAACTTATAAAAATATACTACGAGCTTTCTGGCGCTGCAAAAGAGCACAAGATCTATCTCTTTTTAGATGAAGTGCAGAACATTAATGGATGGGCCCAATGGGTAAGGAGGCTGTACGACAGCACTCTGTATAAGATATTTGTGACCGGCTCTTCATCAAAATTGCTCAGCCGGGAGATAGCGACCGCGCTTGCCGGCAGGAATGTCACATACACGGTCTATCCACTTTCGTTTAAGGAATTTCTTGGGATAAAGGGGATCAAGCTTGATAGCAAGCAGTTTTACGCTAAAAGAAGGGTTTTCAACAGGCATCTCTACGAATACCTGAGAATGGGCGGATTCCCAGAGGTTTCACTCATAGAGGACCAGAACGACAAGATTAGGGTCTTGTCGTCGTATTATGATGCCATAGCTTACAGGGATGTCATTGAAAGATATAAAGTAAGGGATACGAACGCACTTTCGATGACATTTAGATATGCGATAAGCACCTATGCAAAGAGCTTCAGCGCCACAAAGACGTATAACTACTTTAAGAGCATAGGAATTGGCATAAGCAAAAAAACGATAAACTCCTTCATAAATTATGGCGAATCCGTATTCCTGTTTTATCATTTATATAAGTTCTCCAAGAGTTTCAAAAAATTGCACCAGTCGAGAAAGAAGATATATGTTACGGACTCAGGCCTCTTGAGGCTATTTGAGAATGCTGAAGATTATGGCAGACTATTAGAAAATGCGGTCTGCATAGAACTGTTGAGGCGGAAGGATAAAGACCCGCTTTTGGAGATAAGCTATCTAGAGGGAAGGGATGGCGAGGTGGATTTTGCGGTTTCTAGGTACAAAAAGGTCATAGAGCTTATACAGGTTACTTTTGAGTTAAATAAGTCGAATGAAGATAGGGAACTTGGGCCTTTGGCTTCCTCCTTGAGGGAACTTGGAGCGGAGAGTGCAACCGTAATAACCTTTGACAGCGAGGGGGAACGGAAGATAGGCGGCAAAATCGTTTCCGTAATCCCCTTTGCATTATGGCAGTGTGGAGCAAGTGACTGACAAAGAGGTAGCAGCCTCTCCATAGATGGAAGCCTTTTGCGCATTTTCCCTCTATGATTTCGGTTTGGTGGCAATCGCGTACAAACGCTATCGCAAGAATCTTTGAAGACAACAGGAAAAGAAAGAATGAATAAAAAATAAAAATGGTTTGAGGATTTCTCCTCAAACGTTAGCCTGTAATTACTACCGTGCTTATGCGCTTGCCTGTGCGTAGAGCTGCTGGATGAACTTGTTACCGGCATCGTTTGTCTGGTTGCCGTAGTATCCTGCTATCAGGATCCTGTTGGAACCATATGCCTGGTATATCTCCGTAGTCGGCGTCATGCTGATGTTGTATGCGCTCTGCAGCTGTCCGGATAGCGAGTTGACGAAGCCGGATCCGATCAGGATCAGGTTGCTTCCCGCGTTTGCGTTGCTGTCAAGCACTGCGATTGGCGCTGTCGTTGCCAAGCTGCTCAGTAGCACTGGTGTCGTTGCAGACGTTACCGATGGAGTTGCCTTTATGTTGCTGATGCCAGTTATTGTGAAGTTGGCTCCTGCTCCTACAGATATGTTTGCGCTCACCTTCGCGAGCGTTGTGTTCGCGATTCCGCATACGCTAAGCGACTGTCCTAGCCCGATTCCTGGCAATCCCGCTCCTGGGCACAATGTGACGTGGCTGCTTCCTCCCACCGATGTGGTGGCAGGCCCAACAACTATCTTCATCGTGTCTACAGCCTTCGCGAAATCTATGGATATCGTGTCCGGGCTTATTCCAGCTACCTTGCTGCCGCGCTCAGTTATCCAGCCAGTCTGTGCATTGACCGTGTTCGGCTGTGACGATATGTAGGTCACGTTGTTCTGCAGTCCGTGGTCAGATACGCCAGATGCAACGCTGTAGTTGACCTGGAAGAATGGACCTCCGCTCTCGCTTGCGATTCCGCCAGTGTTGTTCACAATTCCGAACGCCACGTTGTCTGTCAGCGACGTCGAGTATGGGTACACCGGGTACTCCTGCGTGTTGAGGGTGAAGTACTGGACTGCATGTCCAATCAGGCCCTCATTGGCTGCCTGAGACGCTGCGGAGTTCGCTATAGACCAGGTTGTGTACGACTGTCCGTTCTGCTGGTTGTACTGCACTGTGCTCTGCGTGGAGAACTTCTGGAACGAGCTGCTGTTCGTGTTCGGGTACAGTATCGTTGGACCTGATAGCGGGGCTAGAGTGGCTATGTCTTCTGAGTTGAATGTCTTGGACACCGCCCTTACGTCAACGCTTACTCCAGGTATTGGCCTGTTCAGCACTATGCCTGTTACGTTGTCGAAGAATATTGCATTCTCTGACAGGACTGGCACGTTCGCTGTTCCGCCTGCTCCTGGTGTTCCTACGCTGCCGTTGAAGGTGAACTGATAAGATGTTGATCCACCTCCCTGGTTACCGACTACTGTAACGTACAATGGGTACGTTGTCGATATCTCGTTCGCCGAAGACACTCCGGTTGGCATTGTCAGGATCGCGTTTATCGTTGCAGTTGCCGCGTTTGTCGTGAGCGAGTTGACAGCCGCGTGCTCGGTAAGACCCCATGGTGTGAGGTCCCACTTTACGGTATTGCCCTGCCCTCCGCTGTAGATGAACGCATTCGGTATCTGGCTTGTCAAGACCAGCTCTGCCGCTGACTCGTTTATACCCTTGTCGTTGACTACCTGCGTGCCTGATGTGCTCCAAGCATTGGCTGCGAGCTGCGCTACTGGGATGGTTGAGACTGTTCCTGCGCCGTTCTGGTACCACTCAGTCGACACGTCCTGAGACTGGAATGTTACCGCGTCGTAGTTGCCGCTTCCTATCAGAGTATCGCCTGTGAAGGTTGCCTTCCAGCCGACCGGGTCTGTTATCCACGAGAAGCTTTCTCCTGGCGTCAAGCCCTTCGATGCACCTGATGCTCCGTATATTATTATAGCAGCGAGTGCGTCTGGCACTGTTCCTGAGCTCCTGTTCGTCCACTCAAGGATTGCTGTCCAGTTCGTGCCGTCGAGCGTCTTGTTGAATGGCTGGCCTGATGTTACGTTCCATACGTTGCTGTACAGCTGCATCTTCGCCCACTTCTGGTATGCGTACAATCCTGCGAATGTGCTGTTTACCAACACGTACAGGTTGTGGCCGGATATGTTGAAGACTGCCGGCGTTGCGGATGGGAACACCTGAGTTACGTTCGTCAGTGCGCCTTTGTAGTATATGTTAAGGGACGCTGGCGATGTTCCTGCGTTGTTCGGCTGTCCAAGGTCTGTCAGCTGGACTGTGAATCCGCCGCTCGACAGGTTGTGGCCTACGTACACTGTTGTCAGTGGCGTAAGCGATGACGCAAGCTGGATCTTCGAGGAGCCGGATGTGGTTGCTGTCACTCCACCGCTTACTGCTGTCGATGGGATGTTGTAGTAGTTCAGTATAGTCCAGTTTGATCCGAGCAGGGATATCTCTGCGTGGTTTACAGCTCCGCTCGCTAGCGTGTTCGCTATCGGCTTGTTGAACTGCGCCATGTATGCGCCGTCTGTGCTGAGCACGTCAAGCGTTCCTGGAGGCTTGTTGTTCGTCTGGTTGAATACCGGGAATCCGGTAAGCCACAGCGACTCTGTCTCTCCATAGTTTCCGGCGTTGCTCAACAGGCTTGGGATCTGCGAGTTCGTCAGCTCCAGTATGTTGTCTCCGCTGTTCTGGAAGCTTGTGAACGTTATTCCGCCGCCGTTAGTGCCTGCTGTCGGTGGGTTCCTGACTGGCGGTGCTCCACCTGCCGAGTCGCTGTAAGGCGAGTCTGATGGCGATGCCGTCAGCTGGAATAGCGTTCCATGCGTGTTCTCGTATGCATAGGTCGATGTTGATGTCTGCAGCGACTTCGTGCTTGCAGGCGATCCTGTTATAAGCCCTCTGTTTATCACAGAGCCTATGAGCGAGTATATCGCGTATGTTCCAGATACTGTTCCTGTAGTTCCGGTCTGGTTCAGCCATATCTGCGGGTTCGAAAGCGCGTACGACGCTGAGGAAACCGAGACGCCAAGGACGCTCTTTGCCTGCGTGGCGTTCACTGTTGCTGTCACTGGCTGGCTTGTGTAAGCAAGGTTGCCAATCGCAGCAGCGATGTTTGCCGCAGTCACTCCGTCGATAGGCTTTGCACTTGAACCTATTACGATCTGTGCCACCGGTTGTCCGCTATTAGATATAATAGGGACGTTCTGGAAGGTTATCGGGCCTGCGAACGCAAGTCCTAGTCCGAGCAAGGCAGCTCCTGCCGCCAATGCCGTGATCCTCTTTGCATTGAGAGTTTTCATTCTTTCACCTAAGTATTGGAATAACATAAAATGATAGGTATTTAAACCCATAGGTCATCTGTAAAAGTTTTTGTATAAAATCTGTTTTATACTTCGTCCATTGTAGTAGATTGGCTCTTAATTCGACGATTGCCTCCGAGGGAGGCGAGATCGGTCGACAGCCGCTCCATGCCATCTCGTTAATGGACGTTGGTATTGACATTTCCTTTGGTTCTGGCATAACTACCTGAGATAGTATGGGATTAAATATTATTAAACCTATCAAAATGCTTAGGCAATGTTTCGGTAGCGCTTTGAACGTGAGAGGAGAGAACACACGGCTTTCCGCTTGGGCGCAGCAGCTGCAACCCAGAGTTAAGGCGATTAGATTTTATCGGAAAGCATAAACTCCCAGAGGGGTACAACTCTTATCCTTTTCCCCTTGAATGTCTCTGTCCTTTTGCTGCCCTGTGTAACGACTATAAGATTTTTGCACTTCAACTTATTCGAGGCGTTTGTCAGCGCCTTGAATTCCCTTTCTCTGGTGGCGATATCATCTATATCGTAGGAGGCTTGAATCAGCGCCTTCGCCTTTCCATTTTCGCATGCAACAAAATCAATCTCATAGCTCTGGTCCTTGTAATAGAAGATTTCAGAATCATTTCTGCGATATAAGGTATTGAAGACCGCGTTCTCGAAGAGTTTGGACTCTGAGGCACTGTTTATGCTCAGGAGCCCGTTGTCGAGCATATAGAACTTTGACAGGCTCTGCTCTCCTTCTCTCAGCGATTTTGAATATTTCTTTATCTCGTGTACCACGAAAGCATCTGTCAGAGCCTGAAGATAGGCATACAGCGTGTTCTTGCTGACCTTGTAACTGTTTGATTTCAGGAAATTAAAGAATTTGTGTATCGAGAATTCCGAAGATGTAGCGATTGTTTTAATAAGCAGCCTGAGGACCTTTATGTTCCTTACCCCATAGCGTTCGACTATATCTCTCTGGAGCGTGACATCAAGAAGCTCGCTCAGAATCCTCTTCCTCTCCTTCTTGTATAGAACCGTCTCCGGGTAACCGCCGAATTCCAGATATTCCGTGGCGCTTTTTGAAATCCTGCTTTCATCAGAGGATGACAGGGATGCAGAGTGCTCTATGCCATTAAACTCCAGGAATTCGGGAAAGCTTAGCGTTAAAAGGAGGTAGGAAAGGGTGCGTCCACGCATAGATGTGGCTATCTCCCTGCTCAACAGTTTCGAAGACGAGCCGGTAAGGAATATCTGAGCATTGACTTTGTCCATCGTGCTCCGCACGAACCTCTCCCACCCGTCAATTTCCTGTATCTCATCAAAAAACAGCCATATCTTTTCCTTATGCTTATCTGGATAGATCTTGAAATAAATGTCTAAAACCGTGCCGAGATCCAGATGCGTTGCTGACTCGAACGCTGGGTCTTCGAAGTTCAGGTAGAGTATGCTGGTCTTGTCCACGCCCTCCTTCACGAGCTTATTGATGGTATAGAATAGCAGGTACGATTTGCCTGCTCTTCTCGGCCCTATTACGGTGAGCGCCCTTTTAATGTTCAGATCCACCTGGAGTTCAAGCTCTCTCCTGAAGATGGAGGTGGGCACGCCATTTTCGTAGAAGTCCTTTATGAGTTTGGTGATATTTGCTTCGTCCAACATAGTATTATATGGAGGGAAAGAATATATAAATCTTTCTCTATATAAAGGAACAAGTCGCAGATGCCAGCCGCGGTTCCTCATGGTACAGCTCGTAAAAAACCGAATAGTCTATTCCTCTAGGAGAACCGCCTTCCGCTGTTCAACGATATGTTTGTGTATTCAAATCTATCATTTTTGACAGAGATGATTCAATAGATATAAATGTCGCCAGACTAAAGAGCAAAGAAATGCTACCTGAAACTGGATAAGGAGCTCGTGCTGCGAAGATGGAGCGGTATGGGAGAAGGAAGGGCGAGGTCTTCTCTGCTACGGCGCTGGAAAGGAGGATAAAGGAAATCGCGCGAACGTGGGGCAGGGAGATGAACAGGCTGATCGCAAATCCACCAAGCCATGAAACGGTTGCAGCTGAACTCAGGGCAGCACTGAAGTAATAATGTAATAGGCGGCATTAAATATCTATTAATGCATCAAAATGTTTAGGCAATGTTTCGGTAGTAGTGATGAGTAAGAAAGAGCGATTGACCATACTGTTCTTCTCGAGGAATGACATCGACAACGCAATCGGTCTAGTCAACGACATCAAGGACGTTGCAGACGAGATAGTGCTCATAGACCAGAGCGACAAGGAGGAGAAGAGGAAGCTTATTGACTTCAAGACGAAAGCGAGGATCAAGAAGTTCAAGGTCTATGACTGCGTAGCTTTGGGATACCCAGAGCCTCTCCAGGCATACGCTTTCACGAAATGCACGAACGAATGGGTTCTGAGGCTTGATACTGACGAGAGGATCCCTGAAGCGCTGAAGAGGGACATAAAGGGGATAATAAGCGGGACGAAGCTCGACGGGTTTGCGATAAAGAGGTACGAGTACTCCGGGGCTGACGGGAAGAGCAACTTCGCAACCTGGCAGGTCAGGCTCTTCAAGAGGAGCAAGACGGAGTACACGGGAGTGCTCCACGAGCAGCCAATGGCGCATGGCAAGTTGGGGAAGCTGGAAGGCGATGGCTATTATATATCGCATTCAAAGGGCCTCATGAACGAGGAGTTGAGGAAGACCCCGCTGGCCAGGTACGGGGAGATATCGTGGATAGACCAGAGGCTGTCATACGAGCTTTACAACCAAAAGGTGATGGAATATATAGCAAAGTTCTTCGTCATCAGTATGGATGAGGCAAGGAGCAGTTTTATTGGAAAGTTTGTCCATAGCTGGATGAAATTTTATGAGAGCCTTTTCTACAAAAAAGGGGGCAGCGAACTAAGCAGCCTGGACTACTTCTTCTATTATTCGTTGGTCGACTTGGGCTACGCTGTGCAGAGCAAAAGCCTAAAACGCATCCTCAAAGTTCCGCTAGTGGCGAATTCGAGGCTGGAAGGGATAAAAAAACTCAGAAAGCTACCAGATGCAAAGGTTTACTTCGAAATATCAAAGATTATAAACAAGATAGGAATAATCCGATTCCTCAGACTAGACAATCCCGCTGTTATGGAAGAGATTACAAGGAAGTATAGAGGTAAGAGGCATGGTGTTCTTCTCCTGATAGACCTATTGAAAGAGCGCTATTACCAGATGCAAACTGGTGAAGACGCTCGGCTCTCTTTCCGAACAAAAGATTGATAGGATTCTAGATGTAGAAAGGCGGATACTATCAGCGCTTCAGCAGGCTCTCGTAGAGCTTAAGGTGCAACATTGCCGCAGTTTCCATGCTGTTCCTCTTGAAATAGTCGTCGAGTCTGCGTTTGCTCACTCTCCTTGGTGGCCTTTCAAGATACTTTACTATGAGACTTGAAAGCTCTTCTTTGTCAGAAGGATCCATAGAGGTCGCGAGCTTGTTTTCTATGATGTCAGCAAAGGCGGGTATATTAGAAACCAGTATCGGCCTGCCAGTATTTATCGCAAGATTCACAGCTGCTGAGTCCCCAACTTTATAAGAGTAGGGAAAGACGTAGAGGTCCGTAATGTTTAGTAGCGCTCTCAGCTCCACATCCTTCAGGTAGCCGGTAAAGATGATATGGTCACTAACTGATAGCTCCTTTGCCAACCTTTTCAGCGATTCTAGATAAGCCTTTCCCATAGGCGTAAGTGTTCCTCCTGTGATGACCACCACTGCATTCTGCTCACGATTGACGACGCTCGGAAGCGCGTTGATCAGAAAATGATAACCCTTGAGCCTGAACGCAAATCCGACCAAGGAAATAATTTTCTTCCCGGCAAGACCATAGGCCTTCTTGAAGCTCGCAACTATCTCCTTCCTCACAGAAAGGTCGAACCTCATAATCCCATTTGGTATAAAATGCGCCTTTGAGTGCTTTATCATATAACGTTTTTCAAGCACGGAGCGTGCGGGCTCTGTAAGTGCTATGTTTGCATCGGATAAGCTACACAGCGCATAAAGGTTTACAAAAAAATAAACAGGAGGCAGAAATTTCGTTATTACGCCCTTTACCGCACCGGGATAGCCTATCTCCGCCATCTCCCTCTTATCCGGAATGGTGTGTAGTGTCAGAACGGTCTTTATCCCATTTACTCTGCAGTATAGTCTAAACCATGGATAAAAAATTAGGAAAGAAAGGCCCTGATAAGTATCAAACATACCAAATTCATGTTGTATGTGTACTATATCAGGCTTCTTGTGCCGCACATATTTCAACATTTTAGAATAGGATGAGAATGGCTTCGACTTGTCGAGATAAAATATATCCTGATCATATACCCCATCGAGTTTCCGCAGGCTACCGACAAGCTGCTCTACGTATCTTTTGATGCTATCTTTTTCCAATCCTGGTGCTATGTGGAGTACTGATGGCGATTTTGGCCGCTGCAAAGAGTCAATAGAATGCGGAGATGACATGAAATTCATTATTGGTTCACCTGCTAAAAGCTTTGTGCTTTATTGGTACAGATTGGAGCATTATGTGTAAAACTACTGCTTGGACCTCTTGCCTAGTTCCTCAGCGTGCTTATAGTTAAAGTACACCTTGTTTGCCAGCGATCTTATCCAACGCAGATCGTCTGTTCCAAAAGTACCCCCTTTTTCCCAGCTTATCTTGAAATTTATGTACTCGTAGTCAACACTCTGCCTAGATATTTCATAGGATAGCTCCAAGTCTTCATAGCTGTTGATAAATGTACCATCGAAAACGGCTCCATCCACGCTCTTTGCGAAATCGTAGGAAATTATCTGGAATGGGCCCTCCAGCGTGAAGCGCCTGACCTCCCCTAACATTGCGCGCGCAAATCTTTCCTTCAGCGTTATAAATGCGCTCCCTTTGATTTCCTTTGGGTCGGTCACATAGCCTGCATACCTAATCCCGAACTTCTTATTCAATGCCCATATCTTCCTGCTTGTGTCACCCTTGAACCTGTAGAGCAGATCCAGAAGTGGATTGGTTGAGCGCACTATCGAACAGTTCATCGGCGGTTTATCACCCCATTTTATATAAACGCCCTTCAGTTCTCTGCCTTGGAGCTTGTCCAGTTCTGCCTTAAGTATTGCCGGCTCGTCAATTTTTTTTATGTCGTCGTTTGATATCACTATCCAGTCTGGACTATACTTGAGCGCCAGTTTTACGCCAAGATCGCAGCTTCTTGCAAAGTTGAAGTACCGTCCACTGCTCTCGACAAATATTATATGGAAGTCGGAGTAGAACCCTTTGCAAAATGTGGCACGGGCTCCATTTACATCCGGCGTCGGTATGACGATTATGATACTTTTGTCCCCCTCTTGCTCAAAGATGCGCATCTTTTCAGAGGGTCTGTTTTTCATCCACTTAACGAGAGACTCCGCGGTATTAAATGAGTCATAGAATTTTACAACATCTGCGATGTTTTTGCTTGAATACAAATCATCATACTGATATTCATTTGTCATATCTTCACTGGTATATGTAATAAGTGTTACCGGGTAGACTCGGCAAATAATGTACCATAATACAGTACTGGATTCTCCTGCTCAGAATGAAATGAGTATTTTGGCCTAGTGTGGGTGACGGCGAAGCCAGCCCTTCTTAGCCTGTCCTTTATATTCAGATACCCATAATGGTACTCCATGGATATCTGTTTGAAATGCTGCAGCGTCTCTATGTTTGAGTCCATCAGAATCGAATATTCGCAGCCCTCGCAGTCTATTTTCAAGCAGGCATCTAATAGTTTGTACTTCCTGACTAACTCCTCCAAAGTAAACATTCTAAGCTTTTCACCGCCTTTTCCCGATCCTGAAACGCCACTCCCCGGAACTGCGTTGCTTCCTAAGTCTACGGTACCAGATCTGCCACCGCAGGCGGCTTTCAAGAACAGCACACGGTTGGAGACTCCGCTTCTTGTTATGTTCCTCTTTCCCATATTATAAAGCACGGAGTACGGCTCAAGCGCATATACTTTCTTTGCCCCACTAAGCGAGAAATATATGGCGCTGTCTGCTATGTTCCCACCGATGTCAAGTACTTGTCTGTTGGAAACATCTAGGTCTGAGTATATGCCATCGATAAAGGTCTCTCTTATCGTGCCAAGGCTCTTCATCAGCTCGGTAGAATCCCTATAGAGAAATCTTGCTACTCTCCCATTCATATCTACGGTGATCACTCCTTTTCCTATCTTGACGCCTTTCTCATTGCGCCACTCTGCAAGCAGCTCGTCAACCATGATCGGGCTGTTCCAAAACGCAAGGTAATCTTTTTCCGAATTGATTTCGAACGTCTTGCCCGAGTGTCTAAGGCGCAGGATTACTCTTTTCTTCAATCCAGAACGGTAAAGTAGCACATCATGCCAATTCCTGACTATCTTACGCACTGAATGTATGTCGCCGAAGCGATTGATTCTTGCAATTATGTAGTCGCTTTTGGTAATGTTGCTCTTCATAATCTCATCTTTATTGTGATTTTTTGGAATTCCACTGCAGTTATTTTCTACTGAGCTCCTCAATTTCCCTTAATATTGTATTTTTTATCCGCTTTTTTGGCGTGTGGTATTTAAAGAAATTTTCCTGACCTGCGCGCGCTATTTCCTTCCACTCATCAGATTCCACAACGTACCTATTAAACTTTGCGTCTAACTCTTCGTATTTATCAAAGAACAGCGCGCTTTTGCCTTCAACAAAGTCATTTGGGATTGCCATTGGTGTCCTTTTTGAGAGTAGCGCAGCTCCATAGCATGGAACTTCCCAGTATCTGAACGAATCGTAGCCCATGCCACGTACGCTTATGCTAACTTTTGATTTTGTGAGAACTTTAAGGTACTCATCTTTTGTCAATCCACTTTTCTTTAAAATAAATCTCTTGCCCTTATGCACTGCGGCCATCTTCTGCGCACCGCTGAAGACTTTTTTACGTTCACCGTGCGAAAGGGTCATGATCAGGGAAAGGTCTATATCTCTGTTTTTGTCTTGCGCATGAGTGTATCTCTCGTCTGGTATCGTGGTCACTGGATATGGTCGTAGTTTGCTTTTTTTTGTATAGACCTTTGGAGTCAGATTTATCATATCAAACGGGTTCTTGTGGAAGAACATAGGACTTAGATATGTAGTTTTAGCAAACTGTGCCGGCAGCCACCGCATAGCATCCCAAAAGTTAACCTTTTGCCTTACTAATTCGCGTTTGAAATAAAGCGCTATCTGCTTGCTACGGCAGACGTTGTGTATAAGGTAACTGTCTTCATAATCTAGTACTATTTTTGGGGCACTAGTACTATGGTCCAATACGTTCTTGAAATTGGAGTCAACGAAGGAGAACCATGATCTGAAAACAATTAAATCATACTTATCTAGATCCTCTATATAGTTTTCATTCGAATAGTTTGTCTTGTCTGCTATATAACGTGTATTGCGAAGCTCTTTTGGGATGAATGAATCGACATTTCGCTCTCCGAGCAACTCCCTGAAACCGTGGTGTGTCCACTCAAATTGCTCTATTGCATGTAGTAGTACCTTCATCGAAATACCTTATATTGTAGATTTTAAATAGTATATACTGGACCGTTCTTTCAAAAGTCTAGGCATCCTCAACAAACTCGAACATCTTTAGCACTTTTGGCATAACGGCATCGTAGGAGAAGTTCTCCAGTACAAGTTTTCTGTCCTTTTCTTTTCGCGAAGCTGTCAATTCCCCTTTTCCCTTTGCAATTGCTACCTTTTCCAGTGCATCGGCAAAAGCGCTCGGCGTTTCTTCTGCGACGTTTATTATATCTGCACCTAGCTCCCTTAGTTCATTGTTTATGCTATTGCTTCTTGAAACAATTACTAGGCCTGCTGCAAGCCCCTCAAGCGCAGTAAGAGGAAACGCCTCTATTGAAGGGACGATTAGGACATCAGATTCAGCGTGGAGCCTGATCTTTTCTTTATCATCCGCCATACCATGGTTGATCACATTAGGATACTTAGAAGCAATCTTATCCAACTCTTCCGGCTCGCTTTTTCCTATAAAGTGGAATTCGTACTCACCAATCTTTCCCCTCTCTACAAGTTCGTGGATTAACTTCAGTACAAGATCGGCTTTTTTTGCGCTTCCGCCTATGTGTAGAATCTTTAGCTGTTTCGAACTGTTGCGCCCTATCTTAAAATTCTCGGCATGGGCAAATATCGGCACATGTATTATGTTTTTTGGATTTATCCCGAACTCTTGCTCCAGATAGATTTTCTGCTGTAGATTTATTACGTGAAAGAAGAGGTTCTTTTTGAATTCTTTGCTCTTCAGCTTCAATGTATTTTTTATCATTTTGTTGAAGGTTTTTTCAAACACCACGTGCTTGCCCGACTGATAATAAGATTGGAACTGCAAGACATGGGAACCAATTATATATTTTTGCTTCGGCGGCTTAAGCAGTATGTTTAAGAGATGTACGTATATGTTGCTTGGCAAATATAGTATGCTATCTTTTGGTAGACCTTTAAAATAAAAAAAGTCGGTATGCAAAGGTCCAATATGAATAATCTTTGGTGTTATTGCCTTACTCTTTATTTTCTCATACTTTTGCTTTATCTTCGTATAATTCGGATTTGTTCTCTTTGGGACTCTCTTGTCATTTACGATAAGAAGCGTTGTATCCACCTTTTTCCTTTTCAGGTAGAGCGCAACTTCATTTAGATATCGCTCACTACCCGTGACTATGTACTTTATATTTCCGGTTACTATTGCTACCTTCATTAAACCATTCGGATGTAGATAACTTATAGCGTATTGCTTTTATCCTTTATATGCTACAGAATGCTTTAACGTGTCACATTCAATCTGTGCAATTTCACTTTTCGGCTTCCACATATAAACTCTCCAAAGGTCTGTTGTCAAGCTGGTTTATGTCAGGGCATTTGCCTTCGCGGTACTTGTGTCTTTTTATGTTCCTAAAGCCAGCATCATTCAATAGCAGCGCGAGGTCGTCATAATCGTAGAACCACTTATGACCAAACTTATTGAGACTGCGCGTAAAGAACAGCTTGGAAATCTTGCTTTTAAAATTGCTGTGTTGAATGA
>JAKAVF010000007.1 GCA_021827605.1 Microcaldota archaeon | reverse complement strand
TGATTATCTCTTCTATTCTCCTGTCCTTCTTGGCAAGAACCCTTATCAGTTCGGCGCTCCTGTCTATGGAGTGGTCGTCAACTATTACCAATTTGTCGACTACCTTCTGCGCAAGCACTCTCTTTACAACCTCAACCAGCGTGCGCTCCTCGTTGTAGACGGGCATCAATACGTTGACAATTTCTCCCTTGTACACCGAATCAGCTTGAAATGAAGGCGGTATTCTATCTGGACAAGAAGCTATTAAAAGTATTGTTATAAATAGATTAGGGAATGATTTTCATTCTGGATCTGTGCTGATTTGATGGAAGCGGTTGTTGGAGACTCTAAAGGTACAAACGAGCAGCATCAGCATGCGCACACGCAACAGAACCCTGCTGCGCATCACGGAAAAGCAGATATTATGAAAAGCGTAAGGCTCAGCAACCCTTATGTAAAGGCTGCGCTCGTCTACCTGCTTGTCGCGCTGGTCGTGTTCTATCCGATAACGCTAAACATGGCAAGCGCTGCGCCGGGGACAGGAGGAGACACTTACCAGAACCTATGGGACATATGGTGGGTCAACTATGCGACCTTCAACCTGCACAGCAGCATATATTCGACAAACCTGGTCGACTATCCAGTAGGGGCTAACCTCGCGTTCCAGACTATGCCACCACTATTCGCGTTCCTGTCCGCGCCGTTCCAGGGAGTAAGCATACCGTTCGCATACAACATCCTCTTCTTTGCTGGATTTGTAATCGCGGGAATAGGAATGTTTGCGCTTGCAGATTACATAACAAAGAACAAGTATGCAGCCTTCTTTGCTGGGATAATATTCTCGTTCAGCGCGTTCCATATCGCGCAGGGGATTGCCCATATAGAATGGATTTCGATAGGATTCGTTCCGCTTGCGATACTCTTCTTCCTTAAGCTGATCAAGGAGGAGAGCAAGTACAGGAATGCGATATGGCTCGCAATATCTTTCTCGCTGATAATATTGATGGAGGGGGTTGAATCCACGCTCATGGCCAGCATGTTCCTATTCTTCGTCTTCCTCGCCTATGTGATAAACCCCAGCACAAGGCATTACTTCAAGACAGTGGCTTTCTGGAAAGGTGTGGGTGTATTCATAGTGCTCGTATTTGTGCTCAGCTTCTGGGCGCTGATACCAATAGTAAGAGCGATAACACAGCCCGGTGGCCTGACGACCGCAAATTACCTCAACTCCCCGGCCCTCAACGAGATATCCAGTCCGGACCTGCTCTCCTTCTTCCTGCCTAGCTACTACAACGGAATCTTTAGCGGGGTAGCGGCGAGCGGATATGCTGGAATCTACGCTAACGACCCTACTGAGAGGGTTTCTTACATAGGGTATGTTGCTCTCGCATTCGCACTATACGGAGTCTATAAGTATTTCAAGAAGAGCAAGGGGGTGAAGCTCTGGGTCGTATTGGGAGTCGGCTTCTTCCTGCTCTCTCTCGGACCCAACATCCAGATCGCTGGCAATGTCACGCCGGTGCCTGGACTGTATCCCCTATATAGCTCGATTCCGGTCCTCAGTGTGATAAGGGAACCGGGAAGGTTCGACCTCTTTGTCACACTCATAACAGCCCTGCTCGCAGCGATAGGGATGGGCGCGTTCCTTGAGAAGCGCAAGGATAAAGGTGCATCCAACCTAAGGCTCACGACGATAGCGGTCTCCGTGCTGTTTCTTATAGAGAGCGCAGGTATACCGCTCTCAGGCCAATTCGCCGGAATAATCTCAACCCACGTCTCAGTGCCGCAGCTGTACACCACACTTGCACAGATACCTGCCAACTTCACCGTATTCAGCCTGCCTGCCTTCCCGACAAGCAATACTGGAGAGCTCTACATAGCACAGGAGATGTATTACCTGTCGCAGGCTCACAAGCCGCTGGTCGGAGGATATACGTCAAGGCAGAACGCAACGCAAGAGCTCTCACTCTACAATATCCCGATTGCAGTGCAGGCAGGCAATCTGCAGCAGAGCGGATACGCAGCATATCCGAGCCCTGTTAGGGAGAACTTCACGGCAGAGACAATCTTTACGCTCTACAACTATAATACGGGTCTCGTCATCCTCAATGATAGGGCGTATAATGCGTCGGACTTTAACATCCTTGCGCAGTACCTGCAGAGTGTTTTCGGCCCTCCGGTATACACGGACAACACGACAGCGGCATTCTCCACTTACAACGCGATAAACAACTCGGTATACAGGAACTACATAGCATATCCGCAGTTCAAAAACTGGACCGAGGTGCAGGCGCAGCCGCCCGCAGCTCCCGGCACGGTTCCGACAACGATAGACATGTGGGTGCCGACCTATCCCGGCCAGATAATAGTCTACGCGCCTTTCGCGAACGATTCAAACATAAGGCAGAAGCTCCAGTCCGGGGTATCTGAGCCTATAAACACAACGATATCGCTGCAGGCTGTCTCCGAGAGCGGGATTGGCTCCCTGATAATAGCCGACGCAATAGGCAACAAGACCATCCCGCTAGCCGCTATCAACCTCACTGGCCACGTACAGGGTTATACCGTCAACACGGTACTGTTCTCAGGCACGCAGCCGAACATACTCCTGTTCGTACCTCAGCAGCCGATAGCGAGCAACCAGAGCCCTATCGGAATAATAAACATCACTTTCGCAAGGCGACCTTAAGGGGCGCATCTCGAAAACTTATTATATCCGGATGAGAGAGTTTCTACATGGAGCAGGAGCTTAGGCTTATAGTCGACCAGAGGGAGCGGAACGAGAAGCTCATAGGCAGCCTTGAGACAAGGGGCGTCTCTATCAATGTGCAGACAATCCCAGTTGGGGATTACGTGATATCAGACAGGATATGCATAGAGCGGAAGACGATATCGGATTTCGAGAGCTCGATAATGAGCGGCAGGCTCTTCGACCAGCTAAAAAGGATGTCAGAGACCTACAAGCTTCCAATTCTGATACTGGAAGGAGACCACGGGGAGTTCAGGCTGGGGAGCAACGTGATAAACGGCACGATAATATCAGTCTACGTAGACTACGGGATACCGGTCATGCTCTCATCTGGACCGGAACACACCGCAGAGATACTTGCATCGATAGCGAAGAGGGAGCAGAGCGGGAATAGAAGAGACCCTTCATTGAAGGGGGGCGCTAGGGCATACACGGACAGCCAGTTCCAGGAATTCGTTGTCGGAAACCTTCCAAGCATAGGACCGAAGCTGGCGAAATCGCTACTAAAGCACTTCGGCAGCATAAAGAGGATAGCAAACGCAAGTCCGAAGCAGCTAGCGAAGGTTGAGAAGATAGGAGAGAAGAAGGCGGAGCAGATACACAGGATTATGAATCAGGTTTATGAAGGTGAATAATATGAAGGGGGAGTTAGTTACAACAGTAACTGGTGATGGGCTCGAGCTTAGGGGATTCTTTTCTGATAACGGCAGCGACGTCGCGGTATTTCATTCGCATGGCACGGCTGGAGACTTTTATACCCATAAGTTCATCGAGGTGGAAGGAGAAAGGCTTGCTACCGAGAAGATCTCGTTTCTGAGCGCGAACAATAGGGGGCATGATGTTTACGCAGACATAAGGAAAATTGTTGATGGAAAAACTGAATGGGCTTCTGTCGGAGGTGGGTTTGAGAAGTTTGAGGATTGCCTCACTGATATATCAGCGTGGCTGAACTTCCTCGAGAGCCGCGGAATAAAAAAAGTTATACTGCAGGCGCACAGCCTCACGCAGAAAATACTTTACTACCAGAGCATGAAAAAAGACAATAGGGTAATTGCACAGATTCACCTCTCCCCATGCAATGACGCTGGTTTCATGTTCTACAGGCTAGGCGAGCAGAAGTACAAGGAAGTCAATGCGATGGTAAGACGGATGGTAGAAAAGGAAGGGCGAGCAACTGAGATGTTGCCCAAGGAGCTCGCCGTAGTCTGTCCGATGGCTGCGCAAGCCTATTATGGCTATCTCACAGAAGAAGGGGTCGGGAATCTTTTCCCATACCACAACCCGTCTTCAAGCAAATGGGAAACTCTGGAAAAAACAACGGAGCCCCTGCTGGCTGTATTTGGGGGAAACGACGCTTTCATAAACGGATCGATGAATACAGATGATGCGAACAAGGTGGCAAGCCGCTTTAAGGAGAAGGCAAAATCGGCGAAGAGCATAGAAGTAAAGGTGATAAATAACTCTGCACACAGCTATATTGAGCATGAGGATGAACTTGCTAATGTGATAGTTAACTGGGTTAAAAGTGAAATAAGGTAAAGGTATGCCAAATATTTTTATCTTCCATGGAAGGCACGGTGCGATAAAACCCATTTGGTTTCCCTGGTTAAAAGGGGAACTTGAGGAGATAGGGTGCACGGTCTTCTTTCCTAGGTTCCCGGTAGGGGAGGAGCTCACCCTGCAGAACTGGATGGGGGTATTCAAGCAGTTCGAAAAGTATGTTGACGAGGACACCGTATTCGTTGGCCACAGCGTAGGCGCCACTTTTACTTTGCGTTTATTGGAGAATTTGAATAAAAAGATAAAGGCCGCTTTTCTGGTCTCGTGTTTTGTTACAGGAGCGCCAAGCGTATCCGGGCTGAGTTCTTTTTATGAAAAGGAATTTGACTGGGATAAAATAAGAAAGAACTGTGAGTATTTCTACCAGATCCATTCTGATAACGATCCGTACGTAAGTCTAGATATGGCGGAAAAAGTTTCAAAACCGCTTGGAATAACTTTAACTGTAATAGAGGGAGGAGGTCACTTCAATGAAAAGTCAGGTTATGACACGCAATTCCCGCAGCTCCTCGATATGATAGAGGACGTGCTCACAGACCTTTGATCATGCTGCATGCTCCTGCATATCCTTATGCGTTTTCAGGAAGTGCACTATGTACGGGCAGTCCGGCCTCACTTTTAAACCGTTCTTGACCGCAAAGGAGAACGCTGCCTTTGCAAGCTCCTCTGCGATGCCCTTGTTTCTCTCCTCTTCCGGCACGAAGGTGTGATAGATGCTCATTATGCTCCCATGTATGCGGTACAGGAGCTCCGCATCTCCGTGCTTGGTCT
The DNA here is from genome assembly GCA_021827605.1 of Microcaldota archaeon. Lineage (GTDB taxonomy): Archaea > Micrarchaeota > Micrarchaeia > Micrarchaeales > Micrarchaeaceae > JAJZYD01. The sequence goes on along the minus strand of JAKAVF010000007.1, from coordinate 11,483 downwards.
CTGTGTAAAACTTTCCTTCATCATGTTTTATCTCCATGCGCTCAGGCTCTCAGTCTTCTATCCTCGCAATCGCCATCCTCTGGAGGACGAATTTGTCAAGGTCTTCCTTCTGCATTATCCCATAACGCTCTGCGGACCTGACCTGCTCCTCTGCGCTCGGTGCGAAATCCTCTTCCTTCTTGATGAGCTTCTTGACTTTCGAATAGGCTGTGGTGCTGTTTGCGAAAAGCACGAAGTCCTTCTCAGGCTTTGCCCCCAAGTTCTCTATAGCCTTGCTTATCTGCCTGTCCATGGAAGCGAAGAGCAGCATCTCCATCGCGATGTCGTTCGCAATGTTCGTTCCATCCCTGAAAGCTTGCACAGCATCCAGATAAGCGCCTATCAGGTGCATCCTGCTTATCACCGCGCTCCTGTCAAAGACCTGTATAACGATGTCATTGCCGTTCGCTTTCTTTAGCATTGCGAACAGCTTGTCGAGGTCTGCCATTCCCGCGCATTGCCTTATAACAAAATCAGAGCTTTCCTGCACTTTACCACATCGCTATTAGCGCGATCTCCTTGCCCTTGCCTTTGTCCTCCTCTTCGAGATTATGAGCAGAGCTACGATAATCGCGACAACTGCTATGGCAATCAGCCTTATTCCGACAGACTCTATAAGGATGTTGTTGGTGTTGACTTGTGTGGAAGAGGACGGCAGTGTAAAGACATCGAAGTTGCCGAGGAGCGCGTATGACGGACTGGCACTCTCTATTGAAGGATTAATCGAAAACTGCCCCTGCACAGCACCGGTTGAGGTGTTGATGTAGACACCAGGGTGCGCCTGGCATCCTACGCTGCAGTTGCCTACGCTGATGTAGTTGCCGCTGAGAGCAGCCCAAGTTATCTGGTACGGACCGCTGAGGAGAGAGCTGTTGGTGTATGCTGCTGTTATGTACAGCCTCGTAATGTTCTGCAATCCATATGAATAAGCGGCGAGCGCTGCAGACCGAGGGCTCTCTGCTATGTAGTAGGGAGCAGCTGGACCACTGTATTCCGATACGCTGGCATAGTTAATATGAACGGTTATCCCCAGCCTGTAGACAAGGCCTCCAACCTGGTCGTATCCTGGCGTGGTAGAGCCATTGGTGTAAGGAATATTGTAAGCAAAGTTGACAACGCTCGTGTTCTGCCCGTTCTGGTATGTCGTCTGCGCAGATTCGAAGGAGATGTAATTATTGAAATATGAATTGCCTACTCTCTGGATCACCGCATTGTCGGCTATCGATATTGTCAGGCTGCTTGAATTTACTGTAGTGCCAGGACTTACTGCCGTTCCGTTTCCGGACACGCTGTTTCCGCTGGTGGCGTTTGCCGAATATGCGAATGGAAGAATTATGCTTGCAAGCAGCAGCACAAATAAAACTCTCTTCATGCAATCAATCTGATTTGAACGACGGGATTTAAATATTATGCGGCACACGTTCCTGGCGCGCTCTTTCTCCCTCTTCCTTTCTTGCCTTTCTCCGCATATTTGATACGTCGGTATGGCTTACAGGTATCCCCGCGCACCTGAGGATTTTCGCCGCTTTAGATGCGCTCGGCTCCTCCGCCCTCCTCAATATCACCCTCTGTGCCCGTTCCTCCGTAAGCCTGCGTGGCATCTTGGACTGCTCCTTCCCTAACAGCCGTGCTCTCCATAATATTTAACTGCTCCGAAAAATGCGTTTTGGCTGGCTTGAGAGTATGTGAGTTCTCCCTGAGCCACCTCCTCCTCTGTTTGTAGTCTGGGATGACATTGGTCACAAGGCTCCAGAACGCCTTCGAATGGTCCCTCCTTATGGTATGCGCAAGCTCATGCACGATTATCGCGTCGAGTATATGCGGCGGGGCAAAGAGGAGCCTGAAGTCGAGATTGATGTTATTCCGTATCGAGCAGCTGCCCCAGAGCGTGGAGGTGTCCTTCAGCCTAACCTTATTTATCTCTGACTTGAAGTGCTGCTCGTTGAGCTCCCTAATCCTCCTCTCGACAACTGGGAGAAGCTCCTTTGTCAGTGCTCTCCTTGCGAGATACGCTGTGTGCGCCCTTTTTTCCCTTCCGCTGGACCCATCTGCGATCTTTATTGTAAGCGTTCCGTCCTTTATCTTTGCCCTCGAGCGGGCTCCACCCTCTTTGACAATGACGTTGAATTTCCTTCCCTGCATCTCAAATGCCATGCCGTCCTCGAAGTCAAGCTTGGCCTTCCTCTCGGTGATTATGGTGCGGTACCTTCTCCTCACCCTTCGTACCCTTGGTCTCCAGAACAGGAATGGCATTTTATTCTAGGATATCTGCAACAGCAGGAATAATTAGTTTTCCGTATATCACTGTTCAACACGCGTCTTGAACAGCGGCCTTATTCTTCTGTCAATATCCTGAATGCGCGATAGGCCGAACCTGTCACTGCCTTTCCGCAACTCATCTTCTATGCTGCGCGTTATCAATAATTGTCCATTGTTTATTCCCAGAGGATTACCTTCTATCTCGACGAAGCCCCTTCTCTGATAGAAGCGCAGGTTGCCCTCTTCTGCGGGGTACACCTCAAGCATGACACGCCTGAAGTTGTACTGGTGCGCGATTCTTTTGGCGGATTCCAGAAGCTCCCCGCCTATGCCCATCTCCCTGTAGTGCGGATTCACTTTTATATCTGCCAGGAATGCTGCATCGAGAGGACATATTGAAGGAATGCAGCCCCTGAAGTCCATCCTCGCGCCGCCTACGATCTTTCCATTGACGATTGCAGAAAGTATGACAGTATTTTCGCTAATGTGCTCTTTCCGGATTGACAGGCCGATCTGCGTTTCGCCCCTTTTCAGAGCTGTGCCGCTTGGCATGCCAGTTGAGCTTTCCATAGATAAAAGCTGTATTAGATGATATTTAAGATTATTTATGGATCATTACGGCCTTGGAAAAATGCGCTTTGCATCGCTGAGCACATAGGAGAGCTCGCAGATGTCTGCAGCAAGGGCATCCCCGGCTAGAGATAAGACTTTCCTGAAATTTTCAGAGCTCACGCTGGGTAGCTCTCAAAACAAAAAGAAATGAGAGAGTGGAAGATTCATTCATACAAACATTCAAGAGCTATCGCTAACTCCTGATAAAACCTCTTTCATCAAAAGATTTTAATTGGTCTTTAGTAAGGGAATGTTCACAGATCGCGTGAGCTTTCTGCTTACGCACCCCTCCTATCAAAGCCGTCTATTGCGGCCGACCCAGTGCCTCGTTTCGGGTAAGGCTTCGACCTTAGATGCTTTCAGGTCTTATCCTTATGGCGCGTGGCTACCCGGCAATGCTTATACAACCGGTACACTAGAGGCGCCGTTCCCCCGTTCCTCTCGTATTATGGGGAACTTATCCTCTGGCACTAACACCTTCAGTAGATCCTACCGTACTGTCTCGCGACGTACTGAACGCATCTCGTGTGTGTTTTTAACGGGAGGACAGCCCGACCATTGGCTGGTTATGCCCAGCCAGGATAACACAGGACCAAATCGATGTATCAAACCGCGAGGTCGATGTGGACTCTCACCCGCGACGAATCGATTACCTCTAGAGTAACTTGTTTTATAGCTTGGAGCCTCATTAAAAGGGCTACCAACGTTCTTTAAGCCAGAATTTCTTCTCTGCACCCTTCGCTTTTCGGAGTACAGTCAGCCCAGCATTTGCCTTTATGCTTATCATCGGGTTCCCAACCCGATTAAGCTGAGCATTGGTCACTTTCGTTTCCTTATCGAAAGTAACCGTCCAGTCTAACTACCCACCTGCAGCTGTCCCTTGCCAGGTAAGCTGTGTAATAAGGTATAATTGGTGTTACATTGTTGCTCCGCATGCGCCGCAGCACATGCATCGACGCTCCCAATTACGCTATGTATATCTCATCGCACAACAACTACAGGCTGTAGTAAAGCTTCATAGAGACTTCGTTTCCCACTGAAGGATCGCGGCATATTCACCGCGCAGTAAGTTCACTGGATTCATTGTTGGGACAGTAGGCCGATCGTTACGCCCTTCATGCAAGTCACCAATTAAGTGACGAGGTATTACGCTACCTCAAGAGAGTCAGAGTTACTCCCGCTCTTTGCCAGATCTTACTCCCGTTGAAACGGGTCTTCAATTACTGGCGGTGAGCAGGCGTCACCCACTGTACTAAGCGTTTCCGCTTCGCGGTGAGTTGTGTTTTTGATAAACAGTCGTCGACCTCAGGTCAATGCTATCTGCGCATACAATACGCAGACATGGCTTGTCGATAACTTACGCCACCATTTTGCCGATTTCCCTAACAATGATTATTCCATCACACCTTGGCTTTTTCAGCCTGCAGCACTTGTACTAGTTCTAGGTACGGAGTACTACGATCGTTACAGATTCCTTTTTCACGGAATCAGGAATTCATGCCAACAGTTCATTTAGCTGCTTCTCCTCATAACGAGACTCTGCAGCCCTTTGCACTTTCTTGCGGCACTGTCCCCAACTGTCAGAAATCTGTCTTGCGTTGCCGCGCCTACGTAATACGGGCTGGAATATTAACCAGCTTCCCTTTTGAGATTTTGGTGATTAGCCTACCTCTTAGGATCGCCTAACTCTCCGCTGACGAGCGTTGCGAAGAAAACCGTGTGCTTCCGGTGCATGGGATTCTCACCCATGTATGCTGTTTACTAACACCAGGATATTCACTGCAATACGTTCCACAGGTGCTTCCGCGCCTGCTTCTTGACATATTGCACGCCATCTTACCAGTGCTTGCGCACTCTAAGGTATCGGTACCTGATTTAGCCCCGTATATTTTCGGAAACAGTTTCCTCAACTGGTACGCTATGACGCGTTTTTTAAAGGGTGGCTGCTTCTGAGCCTACCTCCCAGATGTCTAAGAAAACCATCGCCTTTGATACACTTAATCAGGATTTGGGGACCTTAACCCTAGTCACTGTCTTTGTAGTCTCGTATGTCTAGCTTACCCAAACACGCCGACTCTTGGGGTCTACGCAGTACGTACATTCGGAGTTTGACAGTTGAGTGGGACCTTTCGGACCCGTCCACAACAATCGGTCGCTCTACCGTACGCACAAGCTCGCCCAAAGCTATCCTAAAGATACTTCAGATGGGACCCGCTATTGCCTCGCTCGAATGGTATATCGCCGCTACCCGTAGCTCACCCAACAGGACATGCCATGACAGGTTGCGGGCCTCCAGCAGGCGTTAGCCTACCTTCGCCCTGGCCACGATTAGATCGCAGAGGCTTCGGGTCGAATAATAGTGACTTCGGCACTTTCATACCGGGCTCCTCACATGTTGCGAGCGCTCGCTTTCGCTGCGACTTTCGTCTCGCCACTACTATTCACTCCCTGGCTCTTGCTTCAAGAAGAATGATAAGACGGTGTTCAAAGCGCATCGCTAATTCCTCTCGAAATCCCGCTTCTGCACTTCACATTCCTTTCCCGCCTTACCTGCGTTTCACCACCTAGTTTCAGATCTATTTCACTCGCACTCGTGTGCGTTCTTTTCAGCTTTCGCTCACGCTACTTGTTCGCTATCGGTCTGCAACCAATATTTAGGGTTGGAGTTTAATGCCCCCATATTCGCGCTCCGTATTAAGGGAGTGCTACTCTATCACGGATCATTCCAGGACATTTTGCCTACGAGGCTGTCACTCTCTATGGCGACGCTTTCCAACGTCCTCAGCTCCTGTTCTGGATAACCACCGCACCACATCTCCTCCCTGTTGCCAAGTCGGATTCAGTTTGCCCTTTTTGGCTTTCACTCGCGTTACTGACCAAATCTCATTTGATTTCTTCTCCTGCGGGTACTAAGATATTTCAGTTCCCCGCGTGCGCTTGCATTTGCATGCATAATTCCGGAATCCTCGGTTCAATGCCTGACCTGCGGCTACCCGAGGCTTTTCGCAGCTTGCCACGCCGTTTTTCGCTACTGCAGCCAAGCCATCCACTAAGTGGCTTAAAAGTATGATGAAATCTTCCACTCCTCACATCAAATGTCAAGCAGACATTCTCACGACGTGCAATATTATGAGACAGATGAGGCACTCTAGGAAACGCATTTGGTCATCAGCCTGCATCCCCCGAAGATAGAGGGAAAAATAGCTTTCCAATTACGAGCCAACAGAGACTCAAGCTGCCATAACAAGCACTGAAGAGATATTACGATGAAGAAGGTATTTAAATGTTGCTTTTTTAGCAAAGAAGGAGATGTTTAGGCTTTCCGGCGCTCTCTGTCCTTATGCCGTCCTTATTGAAGACCGCGCTGAACAAAATATGCCCCGAAAGCGGCAGAGGCTCTCCTTTGACATCGATCTGTACGGTTATAGCTTTAAAGATACGCTAAAGCGTATGATAGAGGACAACGCTGAAACGCGGGGCGTGCGTTAATCTCAAGTAGTCTGCTGCTATCGAAGCTCAACTTTATCCTATATTTTGCTGGACTGTAATCAAAACCTATTTATTTATAGGCAGAAAGATTATTTCGGTGTTTCAATAAGTTTCACAAACAAGTATAGCACGGAGGTTGTAGTCGTCATGATTTTTGGCGACAGCAGCGTTTACGGCGCCTGGGACAACAATGGAGGCTGGGTAAATAGGCTAAGAGAGCCTATAGATGTCAAGAACCTCGTGGATCCGGATATCGCTTATTTCGTATACAATCTAGGCATACCGGGGAATACCAGCGTAGACGTACTCAAAAGATTTGAAGCGGAGTATAAGGAAAGACTGTATCCCGGCGTAACCCAGGAAACGATAGTGATATTCGGTTTTGGAGCGAACGATTCTATGGTATCGATTGCGAAAGACACGTCTACAGTGCCAATAAGAGAATTCGAAAGCAGCGTAAACAGGTTGGCTGACCTCGCAAGGGAACGCACAAAAAAGGTTATTTTCATAGGGCCTGCGCCAGTGGATGAATCCAAAGTAAATCCAATTCCATGGGATAAGGGATATGCATATAAGAACGCTAGGATCAAAGAATACGATAATGTGATAAAGGCCGTTTGCCGAAAGAAAAATATTATGTTCTTCGGACTTTTTGATGAACTCCTGAAACTCGATTATAAAACATTGCTTGAAGACGGCGCACATTTCAGCCCTGCGGGGCACATGGTCATATACGAGCTTGTTAGGGAATATCTGACAAAAAACAAGATCCTGAACTTTGAAACGCCGAAGAGGTACAGCCATTTATATAAAAAATTTAAAAGTGGCCGCGCTCGCAATTAAACCGCTCTTATTCGTGCGGCTCTTCTCTCATGATTGTTGAAATGCATTCCAGCTCTGCCCTCCTGGCAAACTTCACTATTGCACTCCTCGCCAAATCCGCTTCACTCGTGCTTCTGAGGAAGGAGTTTTGGGCGAGAATAGCCCGAGTCAGCCGGCGCAGCCACTCGATCTCTTGCTTTAGATTGATCATATCAGGATCGGAAGCGTCTATGCCCTTCAGCTGACCCGCCTTTTTCTCCAACTTATTCCCAAAAAGCGTAACCAGATATGCCAACCCGAATTTCTGCGCCCTCCTGTCGGGTGCATGGGTTGTCACATGCTCAAAGAACTCGTAAGGATGAACGCTGATGTCGCTGATAGTGCACAGCAGGCGTTCCTTGCCATGCTGCAAGATGAAAGCCCCGTCTGCAGAAAGTGAGAGGGAAAACAGCCCGTCCCTGTTTTCCAAAAGGACTTTGTCCTTCCTGGAGAACACCAGGGCATTTGCTGGCCCGCTTAGTAGGAGCGATTCGTAGTTTCTCAGCCCTTCCGGAGCAAGAATGCTCAGTACGCCTGTCTTGTTCTCAGGACTCTTTGTAGCAGCCATAAGAAGACCCTCTGGTTCTAACCTTGGATTCCTGCAGATATTTATAGTTATTGCAGGAACCTATCATTTGCTTTACCTAAGCATCAGCAGCGGCTCTATCCTGTCAGTAGACTGTGTGCCGCAGCCTGGACACTCCATTATCTCGGTCTGCGTAGCTGGCACCAGCCTTATGAGACCGAATATCAGCCTCGCCTCCTGCTGGAGCGTAACCTTCTGGAGCTCCAGGTTGCAGTCGATGCATTTCCACTCCCTCGCCCCAACCTTTCGAACATAGTTGGTAATCTCCTGGCTGACGGTATTGAGGTTTGACACATATATTGCGCAGCATTTCCTGCAGAGCGCGGTGGAGCGTATGTATAGATCGTTGCTCCGCTCGCTCCAGTCCCTGAGCGGAGTCCCGTCAAACACGCACTCATCAGTGCGGCTTGCTGCTTTCGTTTCCATTCCCTTTTCAGCTTTCATGCTAATCCAATCTTCTTCCTTGGAAGGCGGAGTATCAATGAAGCCCCTAATATAAAAACCTTCCCTATAAAATTACAACGAGTGGATTTGATGTTGGCTCTTTCTAAAAGCGAAGGGATAGGCGGTGCGATAAAGCAGGCTGCGGAGGACTTTGTTGTCGAGGAGATAACCGAGAATGGCACTGTACTGGAGGCCGGCCAGCAGTATTCGGCAAAGGACCTCGGGATGCAGGTAGACGGGGGAGGGCGGTTTACTGTATTCGTCATGCAGAAGTCGAACTGGAACACCATCCAGGCGCTTAAGAGGATAGCTGCGTGGCAGAGGCGGGGCATAAAGTCGGTCGGATTCGCAGGGACAAAGGACAGGACCTCTGTATCGACCCAGCTGTGCAGCATATATGGAGTCACACCTGAGCAGCTCGGCGACGTGAGACTCAAGGACCTGAGGATAAACGGGGCGTGGCGGGCGAACGAAGGGATAAAGATGGGGGAACTTCTCGGCAACAGATTCACCATCCTTGTAAAGGATGTGAAAAGGCCGGAGAACATAGAGAGGATAAACGCTGAGCTCGGTGGCATCTTCCCAAACTATTTCGGAGAGCAGAGGTTCGGCTACCGCAACAACAATGTCGAGATAGGCGTCGACATAATAAAAGGCGATTTCAAGAGCGCTGCGATGCGCTTCCTGACAGACACGACTAACGAGAGGAACGAGGATGCTATTTCAGCAAGGAACAAGCTCAGGGAGACCGAAGACTTCAGGGGCGCACTGGAATACTTCCCCAAATATCTCAGGTACGAGAGGCAGCTTCTTGACCATCTTTCCATGATACCTTCTGATTTCGCAGGCGCGATAAGAAGGCTCCCAAGAACGCTCTCGCTTATGTTCGTGCATTCCGTCGACTCGTACATATTCAACACTGTTATTGAGAATAGGATAAGAGACGGCCTCACCGCGCCGCAACCATTCGACAAGGTTTGCAGGGCAGACAGGTTCGGCTTCCCGATTACGGACAAGATAGTGAGCGTGAAAGACGCTGGCAAAGACGAGGGAAAGCTCTTCATAGTCGGGAACATAGTTGGCTACGACAACGAAATCAACGAGGTGGAGAAAGAGGTCATTAACGGGCTCGGCATAACGCAGGAGCAGTTCAAGGTAAAGAGCATGCCAGAGCTCAACTGCAAGGGAGCGTACAAGGTGCTGTTCGCCCCTTATGTCAACTTTTCCTACGAGACCAGGGAGAATGAGATTGGGATACAGTTCTCGCTTCCTTCGGGATCGTACGCCACTGTGCTGATGGAGGAATTCCTGAAAAGGAAAAATTAGAATGAGAAGATATAGGAGAATTTTGGTCATTTGAACTTTGCCAGAAGAATTCCCCTGCCGCGCTCCAGCGCCATAAGGGCAGGCGCTTGGACCATCATATTCTTTGGAATCCCTTTATTGATATTTAGCAGGCGGAAGCCAATTGGGCCAGCTGAGTTCATACGCAGTTTGAACAATTCTATGTCTATATAAAACACCGCATAGAAGCTATGCAGCTATAAAAGATTCTGTTGCGCATTCTGGCGCCAAGATAGAAAAGGAAAAGAAAGGAAAAGAAAATAAAAAAAGGATATACCGGTTACGGTATATCTCCTGCTACTGTCGACGCGAGCTGGGCCTGCGGGAGCACTGCACCTATCGCAATAATCTCTACGAATCCCTGGTTCTTCCAGCCTATTAGCACACTCTCCTTTGCGCTGTATCCAGAGCTTGTTAGGTTGAGCTCAGAGTAGTCGTAGGTCAAGCCGCCGGATGTGACGTTCGTGACATTGTAGCTCGACGTCTGGTTGGCAGTTAACTTCGAGAAAAGCTCCTGAGCTTTTGGCGACTGCCATATTACCTCTATTATTGAAGCGTTTACGTTAGCTAGATCGTATGACATCCAATACAGTCCCGTCACATTGTTGTAGAAGAAGGACGAGTTTTTGGAGTAGAGGCTCATGTAGTACCTAAAGGACGCGTTGGCACTCGTCAGCGCGAGAGTGCTGTAATTGCCGCCGGATGCGGTCAACGCTGATATCTCACTCCTGCTCATATACCACTGCCCTGGCCCTCCGCCTGTGCCGCTGTTCGGGCCTGAACCTGATGAACTGCTGCCTATGCTTGTAGTGGCGACCGTGCTGCCGCCTGCACTGCTAACCGTGCTCGTATTGTTCTGAGTCGACGGATGCGATGTCAATACCACCGCAGCCCCTACCACCACAACAAGCGCGATTATTATTCCAATGATTCCAATCAATGGAAACACTCCTTTCATGCTTGTATTCTTATGATACATGTAACCACGTTTATTAGATAAGACCTATATCCTTATAAACGTAATGCCGTGGCAGAATCGGAGCATCTCTCATGGCATATCCACGGCAAGCGTATTGACAAGGCTCTGGACTGAGAGCGATTTTCCAACTGCTACGATTGCCGCGAACTCGCTGTTCTTGTAGCCGACTATGTTTATCAGTGTCTCTCCGTTCGTGTCGTTGCGGTTTGAAAGGACAGCGTAAACCATGCTGCCGTAAGTTGCGCCTGCATTTGAGGAATAGGTTGTGCCATTGGCGGTGAAGTTGCCCATGTGGAACGGGTTCTGCGGTCGATTCGTCTCTGCTGCATACGCCTGTTCGGCTTTCGAAGTCTTTAGCACATACTCGATTATGCTGGAGTTCCCCAGCCTGTAGCCGGAGAACCAAAACTCGGTGTAGTTCTGGGATGTCGCGCCTGGAAGGCCTGAGTTGTTCAGCACCTGCTGGTCGAGCACCTGCGGGTTTGTCGTAGATGAGGAGTTGTATATCCCGCCTGCTCCAAGCAATGCGATCGCCTCAGCTCTGCTCATGCACGAGAGGCCTGGACCGCAGCTCGGATTGACCGACACTCCAGAGCTCTGCCTGTACATCAGGAAAACAAAAACCATTATTATTACTGCAGTGAGAACCGCAGATATCTGGACTACCTTTGAGCTGCCCTGCCGTTCCTGCGGTTGGATTTCCTGCGGGTTGATGGCCTGCTCCCTCTCGGTCTGCGACATGGTCACAATCTGCTCGTTGCTGTTGTCAGCCATCAAATCACCGATGAACCTGCGTTGGTTTTTATAGCACTGCCTAAAAGTTCTACAATAAATCATGGAGTTCCGTTATTATAAAACTTCGCATGAATC
>JAKAVF010000032.1 GCA_021827605.1 Microcaldota archaeon | reverse complement strand
GAGGCTGACAATATAAGGGAGAAGATAAGCAGGAAGCAGCTCATCGATTTCCTCGCAGGGGAGGGTGTCCATGTGAAAGCAGACGCAGAGAACATGGAAGAGACAGATTACGATTACTTCAAAGAGCTATACTCGTATGCGTACTTCCCGAAGAGCATAAGGGAATCTCCCCCGTATGGATGGACCAGGGAAGAGTGGAAGAAGGAGCAGGAGAGGCAAGAGAAGAAGAAATACAAGGAAGAGCATCCGGGAGTGCTGGCAAAGCTTTTCGGTAAGAAGAAAGATAAGGAGCAGAAGACAGAAGTAAAGCTGCATCCATAGCGCCTTTTCCTGTAGGGAGCGAAGAAACCGCAGAAGAGAAAGAGGGCTAGACCTCGTACTTTATCTCCTTGATTATGGTCAGCTCCGCGGCAACGACTGGCTCCTCAAGCCCGAATGCAAGCAGCACCTTTGGATGTATCTCCCCGAAAATTCCTATCTGCGTGCCTCCGGAAACAACCTTTGCACACCTCCCTTCTATGAAAGATGGATCGCTCGACTGCTCTATCCTGTAGCCTTCTACATCCGAGCTCTTCAATGCAGCCTCAACCGCGCTCCTAATCTCAGCGAAGTTAGCCTTAGAGTGCTCTGCGACGAATGCGAGCTTCGAAGACTCCTTTATAGTGTTCCCGTTGAGCGAGAAAACCCTTCCAATCTCAAAAAGCCTCTGTGGCATCTTCTCGTTTGTCGATATGGAAAGGTTCTGCATCAGGCACGGCACTATGTCGGTCCTCACCATCGTTATCTGCTCCGTCTTTGCGTCCGCGATCTGGACATATTCTCCTTCCTTGCCCTTGCGCTGCATGTTCTCGAAGTTTGCGGTCTCATTAGTGAGTATAGAGTTTATAGCTTCCGTGTAGCCGAGCCCCACCATGTTTGTGGCCAGCCTGTTCTCCTGCTCTGCGGTGTCCTGCGCAAGCCCATCTGCGACACCAGTTACGGGCAGCGGCGTGATGTTGTCGTAGCCGAAGGCTATTGCGACATCCTCGATCAGGTCGCGCTCGCTTATCACATCAAGCCTGTAAGGCGGTATGAAGAATAATATGCTGTTCCCATACTTTGCGGCGGTATGCCCCATCTTGTTCGCTAGTCCGACGATATTGTGCCTTCCAAGCGCTACACCAAGCGTGAGTTCGGCCCTTCTGAGCGACATCTTCATCTGTTTTTCCCTGAACTCCGGGGTCTGTACGGCGCTTTTCCCGTAGTTGACGGTTACCGGGTAAACCGTTGCGCCGCCGTATATCAGCGCAGCAGCTATCATGTTGGCCGCATTTTCCACAGCTACTTCCGATGTCCCTGTTATGTCGATAAATATGTTCTTCGTGTCCTCCTTTGCGCGCGTCTGCTCGCACTGTATGATTGGAATCACTGCGAGGACTCTTTCCCCGTCCCTTATGAACGGAAGCTTCGGCTTCTTCTGCGACGAATACATTCCGCCATACTCTATCCCTTTTTCGCTTTTCTTTAGGATTTCAGAAAAGCTCATGTCCGCCTTGGCGTCAAGTGGCGTCATCATCCCATCCTCTGCTGCGGCGTATGTTATATTCCCCTTTATCATGTCCAGGTTGTGGATCCCAAGCGCGAGCTTCCTTCTCTTCCTGCCGTAAGTTTCGGTGAACTTGTTGGTGAAGTTTATCGCATACTTAAGAAGATTTCCTGAGAAGTCTACGTTCTCGGCAACTATCCCCGCTATATATGGTCTTATCTTCTTCACAGAAGGGTCGACATCTATGGTGAGGACAGGCTCCTTGTCTATCTTGTAGAAGTTCTCTTTTGGCTGCCTCTTCCCGGTAAAGTGATCGAGCGCCCTAACTATTCCTATGAAGTCGAGGAGATCAGGCCTGTTTGGCATGGTCTCTATCTTTATCTCACCGCCTTCTGAAAACTCCGCTTCCATGCCAAGGCTTGGAAGGAGCTCCTGCAGCCTCTTTACAGGATAACCCCTGTCCTCGAAATCTTTCACATTAAACGCAACGACGGGCATGTCTACACCTTCAGATTCCTTCTTGACCTGAGCCAGCCTATGTTGTTCTTGAACACCGCCGGCAGCGAGTCAACTCCAAGTATGTTTTTGTTGAGCAGGAACCTGTCAACGCCGATTCCCCAGGCCAGCACCGTCTTGTCGGTGCCCATCGCCTTTGTTATCTCTTTCCTTATTATCCCGCCTCCAAAGAGCTCTATATAGTCGCCGTGCTCCTCGTCGTAGTAAAGCCCCTCGAGGCTGGGCTCTGTGAATGGGAAATACTGCGGATGGATCTTTATGTCGTCCATTCCAAGCTTCGAGAAGAACTTTTTCAGCGTATCGATCAGGTTAGAAAGCGTCAGGTTGTCGCCAACTATTATCCCGTCGAGCTGGTGCAGCTCTGCAAGGTGCTTGTAGTCAAGGTTCTCGTTCCTGAACACGGGACCTATCGAGAACAGCTTGAGCGGATAGTTTGCATTGAGGGTTGTAGCGAGCTTCCTCATGTAGCGCGCCGATACGCTTGTAGTGTGCGTCCTGAGCACAGCCTCGCTTGCTATCTCTTCATTCCACTGCTCCTTCCATCCCTTTATGTGCATCTTCCTGACTTTCTGGAGTGTTTCGAGATCCTCTATCGTCAGGCTTTCCGGATTGGAGAGGAAGAATGTGTCCTGCATCTCCCTGGTCGGGTGGTCCTGCGGCGAGAAGAGGGCGTCGAAGTTCCAGAATGCGGTCTCTACTATCGGGCCGGACACCTCTATGAAGCCCATCTCGAGCCATTTCTGCCTGAGGAAGTTTGAAAACTCCCTGAACGGGTGCAGCCGCGCCGGGTAAACAGTCTCGCCCGGCGCGTTTATGTTATAGGGCCTGAAACCCTGCTTCTCCCACACACCAGACTTTATCGTCTCCCTTGTAAGCGCATCGACTCCCTTCTCCACCCTTGCACCGGAGAGCGCATCGAGGCCTTCCTTCGTAATCGATATCGAAGATATCACGTTCTTTTCATCAACAGTTATGAGGTTCCTCTTTGCAAGGGTTTCGACTACTCCCTTCATGGATGCAGCCCTCTCGCTCATCTTTGGCTGTTCGCGGTATATCGAGTTGAAAATCTCTCTGAGTTCGTACTGCTCCCCATTTGCAGCCTGCTTTCCCCTCTCGGTCAGGGCTGCAATGCCCTTCTCTATGGTTATCCACCCATTCTTCTTCGCCCAGAGTATGCCGATTTGGTTCCCGAGCGCCTCTACCTTTGACTTCCCCCCTGATTTTTCCAGTAGCCTCACCACCTCCTCCTCCGGGAACTGCTTCAGATAGCCCTCCCCTTCCTTCGTTACGGATACAGACCTGGCTGCGCTCCTTTCAACAACCACAGCACCGCTCTTTGAAAGGTTCTCCGCTGCCCAAAGTATCGAGTCCAGGGACAAGCCGGTGCTCCTCTCCAGCTGGCTTACACTCTGGCCTTTCTTCTCTTTGAGCCCATTAAGGAGTTTTATCTCGTATTCGTGCAAGAAGAAAACCTATTTTCATTTGTTTGCTCTCTTGTAAGTATAGATTATGAAGATGGCAACCGCTGCCGCTATTATCAGGTATATGAACCCGCCGAGCGCTGAATAGACCTGGCCGAAGAAGGAAACCACCTCCCCCTGCAGGCTCTGCTGCACGTCGTAGACAAGCGTGAACTTTGAGAGCGGCTCGTTAGAGTACCATGAGAGCTGCGTGACGTTCCTGTAGCCTGACAGGAAGCCAGATGTGGGCGAATCCGGAGGCGGGTAGACATAGACGATTCTCGAGCTGCTCGGCAGTATGATCGTGAGAGTTGTGTTCTGGCCGAGGACTTCCCCGCTCGCAGCGTGTTCGAAGTTGAACACTGCGCTGTCAAAGGAGTAGTTGAACACCCGCGGCGCTGTCTGGTCCACCTTCGTGACGTTCGACACGTAGTAAGTCAGGTATAGGTATGCTATCTTTCCACTGCTCCCCACGTCGAGCAAAGGCCCCGGCAGGAAGTTGAAATGGTACACGCTTCCGGTAGGGTTTATTATGTGTTCGACAAGCGCTGGTCCGATAAGGTTCTGCCACTGGCTTAGCGTCAGGTTGAGCGCAAGCCTGTCCTGCGAGTACTGCGATATGGAGTCATTGCTCACAGACACCTTCAGTATGTCAGACACGCTCGCGCTCGTGTTCTGGTTTAGCGTCACCGTCGTGTTGATGCCTATCACAGTATAGCCAGCACGCGCGCTGGGAAGAAAGGCAACAGCAAAAACCGAGAGCAAGAGCGCCAGGTAAACCCGCTTCATTTTATCGAAGGTATTTTGCTGCCTGATTTTAAATAGCTTTTGTATTCCTCAGGCAGTGGCACCGGCTTCCTCCCTTAGGATGTTGCGCATCCCGTCAAGTTTCTCTCTGAATTCTACCCCCTCTCCGCTCTTCATTGGAGTGCCATCCTCCTTCTTCAATGGCAGGCCGGCAGCAGCGCAGGACTCTTCAAAGCTCTTGCCGCGCAGGAGTTCAGCAACCGCATGCCTTTCCCTCCTGGAAAAGCTTGTGCTGTGCAGCGCGAAATCTTCAAATGCCTCGTATGCGATCGGGGCTACTTTCTTTACTATATCGGCTATTATCTGCGAGTAAGCCCTGATTTCCCACTGTGCATGCGCATCCAGGCGCAGGCCGAGGAAGTGGAATAGGTTATGCAGGTCCATCTTCCAATACCAGCGCGTGAAGAAGTTGACAGGCAGGAACAGCCTCGCAATCTCCCTTGCAACGCCGTTGTCTAGCGCCCATACATAATCCTTGTAGGCATCCATCGAGCTCTTGTCCAGCCTCTTCCTGAATTCCTCGACGACCTCTACCGGCAGGTCCCCCTTTCTTCCCTGCTTATTCCTCATATCCTGCCCCTTTATCCTGTCAATGCCGGGAACATCATATTCATCAAGTATTACGGAGTAGCGACCAGAATACTCATTTACGTTTGCGGTCCTGTGCCTTATCATCTGCCTTGCGACGTATATAGGCAGGTTTACCAGGAATACGAATTCCACCATCTCGAACGGGGTCGTGTGTCTGTGCCTCATGAGATAACGTATAAGTCCTTTGTCCGAACTGACGCTTTTTGTGCCTGCCCCATAGGAAACTCTCGCCGCCCTGACTATAGACTGGTCACTGCCCATATAGTCTATGAGCTCGACGAAACCATGGTCTATCCCTGGGACAGGGATCTTCTTCCCTATGAGCTTATTTGCTGCCGGAATGGATATCCGGGTCAGCTTAGGCTCTTTCTCTGTTTCCACAACAGGCATCAGCGACTCAGAACATGATTTCGGACTTGCAACCTTCGGCTTCCCTTTTTCCATCTTCTCACCAACGCAACAAAACTCACATCACATAATATTTATAGCATCCGCTAGACTCCGTTTAACGCGTTCAACAATCTTTTACTCATTGCGTGTAGTGCCACGTCGGAATGAAAAAGAAAAGCATTTTAAGGTTAAAGCAGAAAGAGTTTTGCTGCTTTCACAAGAAGAGGGGTAAAATGCGTTCACTTAGCGAGATGCTCGCGGATTCGAAGATATTTGCAAACAGGGAGGTACTCTCCCCGCACTTTACTCCGAAGAAGTTGCTTTACAGGGAGAAGGAGATAAACAACGTTGAGAAGGCGCTAGCACCTTCGCTCAAGGGCGATCGTGGAAGGAACCTGTTCATATACGGGAAGACAGGAACAGGCAAGACCTCGTGCGTGAAGTACGTCATCGACGAAGTCAAGATGATCCCGAACACCAAGGCAAGGATAACGTATGTGAACTGCAGGATATACAATTCGAGGTTCAGGGTCCTCAACAAGATAATCAGCGACCACATGCCCACGTATGCGAAAAGGGGGTACGGCGCGGTAGACCTCTATGAGAAGCTAACAACATGGATAGAGGAGGACGACAAGATACTCGTGGTTGTGCTCGACGAGGTTGACCTCGTGAAGGACCTCGACGACCTGATATACACTCTTACCAGGATAAACAGCGATATAAAAGCTGGCGGGGTGACGCTCATCGGGATATCGAACAAGGTCTCGTTCAAGGAGGAGCTCGATCCGAGGAGCCTTTCCACGCTCTACGAGACCGAGCTGGTCTTCGCTTCCTACTATGCGACAGAGCTCTATGCCATACTTAAGGACAGGGCTGCTGTCGGCTTCAAGAAGGATATGATAGATGACGAGGTGCTGCACTTCGTTGCAGCTATGGCAGCAAAGGAGGGAGGAGATGCGAGGCTGTCCCTTAAGATACTGACGAAGGCAGGCGAACTCGCTGACGAGAAGGAGCTCCCGAAGGTCACGATAAAAGAGGCGCAGGAGGCCGCGAAGCTTGCGGAGAACGAGATCGTATACGATGTTGTCTCCACGCTTCCTGAGCACCAGAAATTCGTGCTTTACTCTATCGCACTCCTCACTCAGAGCGGCGGCACTTACAAGAAACTCACCGATGGCGTCGATACATACCTCTTTTCTGGAGAGGTTTATCACAGGTACAAGTCCCTTACCGAGGGTATAAAAAAGGAGCCGAAGAGCGAGCGCTGGTATAGGAAGTACCTAAGCGAGCTTGAGATGCAGGGCCTGATCGCGTCGTTCGAGTCGGGAAAAGGGATAAGGGGGCACACGAAGCTCATAAAGCTGCTTTATCCGGCGAAGAAGATGACAGAGGTGCTGCAGAAGGATCTGTTCGAGGACAGGGGCGGCGCAGCGCCTGGAAAAGAGGGCGCGCAGGAGAGCGTTTAGGTGTGGTGTGCGTTTGAACTTCTATGACATAGCTGCTGACTCGTGCACATTCGATAGCGCATTTGAGAAGAGGCTCGGCTTCAAGAGGATATTTGTAGTCAACAGAGATATAGCTGCCGTGGGTCGTGGCGATGAGAACAAGCAGATAACGGAGAGGAGCATAGCATTCGGCAAGGCGGAGGAGCAGCTGCTTGCTCTGGTCAAGAACGGAGCAAGCGCGGTTGCCATAACAGATTCATATATAGACAGGAAGCTGATGGAGTCCATAAGGGAAAACAAATGCGTGCTCTGCCTTCCGATGAGCATAATCACCGCTTCTTACGGAGTGGAGAGGGCACGCAACGTTTACAGGATGAGGAAACTCTTTGCAGACGCGCGAAAGAGGGGCATAGACGTCTGCTTCGCAAGCATGGCTAAGACGCCGGCGTATCTCAACTCATATATGCAGCTCATCGAGCTGGCAAAGCTGGTGGGAGCAGAAGAGAGATATGCCAGATACAGCATGAGCGAGATAACTAAGTCGTTGGTGGAGGGATGAGGGACAAGCAGAGATACGTACTTGTTGAGTCGAACATCCCTATAGGTAGCGACGAGCGTGCGCTAAGTGACAGCGTAAGCAGGGAAGTGATCCGCTGCATAGGCGAGATGAACTACCACAGAGTTAACCCAAAGATGATGAAGATTCTCGGAGAGAAAAGGTTCATAATGAGGTCCAGCCTCGAAGGAGCAGGCCAACTGGTACTCGCCCTCTCCCTGATAAAGAGGCTGAACGGCAGCGACATTGCGTTCTACACGCTCAAGACGAGCGGCACGATAAAGACCCTGCTCCAATACAAGGGTTAAATAGCTTTCTTCTGATTTACTACAAAAGGTGGAATCTTGATAATAATAGAGGACCTTAACAGGGCTTTCGACGTGACCCTTTTCAGGGTCAAGACAGCGACTTTCAGGCCGATGTCGATAAAGGAGTCCCTTGCATTCTATTACAAGTATTCGCTCCCCGTGCTAATCCTTCTTATAATAATGAGCTATGCTCTCGACAGGACTGTGCTCAGCATATTCCCCGGCTTATCTAGCGCGAGCGGCGTTATCGTTGCCTCCCTTGTCCTGATCTGGATTGCTGTGCCTGTGCTAGTACTTATACAATCCGCATTCCTTTATGTAGCTGGAGTGCTGCTCAAAATCTTCAAGAACAACTTCCCCGGGACATTCACAGCAGCCATCTACGGTTCTGTGCCGTTGGTGCTCTTTCTCTGGCTAACGTCAATCCCGATTTATGGGAAGTTCGTACTTGTGATAATCGAGATATGGAGCTTTGTAATCCTGGTGGTTGCGCTCGCCGAGCAGCATGCCATAAGCAGGTTCAGGGCGCTCGCGCTAGCGCTCGTAGCAAACATAATAATATCGCTTCTCTTCTACGGAGCTCTCTCGTTTCTGTTGCCTCCGCTGCACGTGCACCTATAAGAAACGATCAGAGGATCGGATAAAAAGCATAAACGTCAAACAGCAACATAATTTCCCGGTCGAAACCAGTACACATATGTCGTGAGAAGGCTTAGCTTCCAAGATCGGACGGGTTTGGGCGTTACCCTTCTCCTATTACCGTTTGACAAGGAGTATTGTAATCGATAAGATATATAAAGTTTCTGTTACCGCCTTGGCATTCCGCTCTCTCTTCGTATGAACTTCCCTGTCTCATCCCTCCAGTAGCTTTGAGCGTAAGAGTTGCGGCATTTCGTACTCATTCATTCGAATCACCGATGGTAAAATACAGAGTTGAAAAAGGCAGCAATGCAAGTTCGATAGAAGGGCTGATCAAACTCCCTGGTAAGGAAACTATCTCTTGAATGTTCTTCCCTTGCGCGCCGGGCAGCTTTCCGTAGCTGCGTCATAATGCTCGCTGCATACAGGCTTGCCGCACATCTTGCATGTATTCTTAGCTATCTTCCCGCATATGTAGCATAGTTTTGCGTGTTCAGCCATTCAAATCATCCACAGACTTTTTATCTTCGCCAAGCAAGAGATTAAAGTCTATTGCGCTCAGCTCGGTCCTTGCCCTTTTCAGAGAGAGCGTCCGCATCCCCTTCGCCTTTGCATACTCGCACTGGTACTTTATGTAGCGCTCGGTTATGTTAGTGTCTGGATTGACCGTCTTGCAGAGCGTTATGTAGTTGGAGATTACCTCCACCGCCTTCTCTACTGGATAACCCCTGACGTTTACCAGATAGGGTGCAAGTATAAGGTTTACAGTCCTGTGCCTGCAGTCCGGAATCGGCGTCTCGAGCAGCTTGTCAACCCAAGTTATCTTTCCAGCCTTCGGTTTGTACTCGAGCTTTGCAATCGGCAGCTTTATCGTCTTCGCGTAGTCAGCTACAAGCTTGGGAATTTCGTCTCCCTTTATCGGGAGCCCGCTCTCTATCCTCTTCTTAGCCGCGTTCTCCAACAGCCTAATCAATTGGTGCCTGTCAAAGAGGATAACTCCGTTCGTAAGCCTCTGGTTGGCTAGGGAGAAGTCCTCGCTCTGTGGCGCATTCATCAGGAACTGTGCGAAGTCCACTGACAGTCCATCGCCGGATTTCTTTACCTCGATTCCCAACTCCTTCGATATTCTTATGATATTGTGCTCGCTGTCCTTTTCCATCGCCTGCGCCGCCCTGTTCGCCTCGGCGCCTGCATACTTCGCATTATACGCAAGATTCCTGAACACGCTCACTATCATCCTTGCGTATGCGTATGCGATTATGAAGTCCTCCCTCCCGTACTTCGTGTCCTTGTACTCGATTCTCTCGTTCTGGAACGCCTCCTCGACACGCGCCTTTCCTATAATTATGTGCTTCTGGTCAACTTTCCTGAGATCCAGTTCTGCTATCACGCTCTTTGCCTCTTCTGAAAAAGGGTACTTGTAAGCGAAGTCGAGCTCGTCCTGGGAATACATAATATCCTTCTCTCAACAAAAAAGAAAAGCCTTTGTCTTTGTATCTCGGTTTGCACGATTGTGGAACACGATAGCAATCTATAAATAGTTTGAAGGATTCATTTCATATTGCGGATTAAGGCAGTGCTTAATACTTCCCCACCGGGCACCCCTTAACCGCATTTTGCTTCCTCTACCGGGAATGCCGGCCTAATTTACTTTGCTCTGAACCTGTTTAGCAGCAGGGAGTTTGATACAACAGTAACAGAGCTGAACGCCATCGCGAACGCCGCGAGCACCGGCAGGAATCCATATACACTTACGCTATAAATCGGTATCAGCGCTCCGGCAGCGACAGGGATCAGGACCGAGTTGTAGCCAAATGCCCAGAAGAGATTCTGCTTTATCTTGCCCATTGCCCTCTTTCCTAGTTCTATGGCGACAAACGCGTCATAGATGCTGTTCTTTATCAGCACTATGCCACCTGCCTGTATCGCTACCTCTGTGCCGGCGCCTATCGCTATACCGAGGTCAGCCTTCGTGAGGGCTGGCGCGTCGTTGATTCCATCGCCGACCATAGCGACCACCATGCCTTCCTTCTGCAGACCTGCTATCTTCCTCATCTTGTCCTGCGGCTTTGCCTCAGCAATAAAGTTCTTTATCCCAAGTTTCTTTGAGATTGCGCTGGCAACACGCTGGTTGTCGCCGGTGATAAGCCAAACCTCTAGCTCCGCTCTCTTGAACGCATCTATCGCCTTCTTGCTGTCTCCTTTCAGCACGTCGGCGAGCGCGATCAATCCGATCGGCTTCCCGTTCACACCGATTATCAGCGTCGTCTTCCCGTCTGACTCAAGCTGAAGTATCCTCTTTTCCAACTGCTGCAGCGTGGCGGTGCCGAAGAGATCCCTGTTGCCTACAGAAATCCGTTTTCCGCTCCTGTCGATCGCAGTTATCCCGCTGCCTTGCCTGTATGTAAACTTCCTTGGAAATGCAATCTTGAGCTTTCTCCTCTTCGCCATATCAACTATTGCCTTTCCCAATACGTGCTCGGAGTTCATCTCGGCTATCGCAGCAAGCCCGATAACCTCTTTTTCGCTGTGCCCCGGCGCTGGAACCACATCGGTGACTTCTGGTCTCCCTTTCGTCAGCGTACCTGTCTTGTCAAGGACTATCGCATTTACCTTGCTCGCTATCTGCAGGCTTTCCCCGCTCTTTACAAGTATGCCGTTCTTCGCCGCCTTTCCGGAAGCCACAAGAAGCGCGGCAGGCGTGGCGATGCCGAGCGCGCAAGGGCATGCGATGATCAGGACGCTCACGAAAATCAGCACGGCTGTGGTCAGCCCGACGCCACCGAAAATGTACCACGCCAAAGACGAGACTATCCCGATCAGGACTACCAGCGGCACGAAATAGGAAGAAATCCTGTCAGCAAGCTTCTGTATCGGGACCTTGCTTGATGCGGCATCCTCGACTATCCTTATTATCTGCGCCAGTGCGGTATCCTCCCCTACCTTCAAAGCCTTTATCCTGAGCGATCCGGTCGCGTTGATTGTTCCGCCTATCACTTTGTCGCCAATCCTCTTCGTCAAGGGAATGCTCTCCCCTGTTATCATCGATTCGTCGACAGAGCTGTCGCCATCTATGACGATGGAATCCGTCGGTATCTTTTCCCCTGGCTTCACCAGCATGGTGTCTCCGACCTTTATTCTCTCTATTGGCGTGTCAACGATGTCCTTTCCCTTCACCACGTGCGCGATCTTAGGCTGCAGGCCTATCAGCGCGGAGACTGCTGTGGATGCCCTTGTCTCGGCAAGCCTCTGCATATACGTGCCTGAGAGTATGAGGGAGATTATTATCGTAGAAGTGTCGAAGTAGATCCCAGTGGCGGGGAAGACACTCGGGAAAAAGGTGACGACCGTGCTGTAAGCCCATGCGGCTGTAGTTCCTATCGCAATCAGCGTGTCCATGTTGCTGGATCTGTTCTTTATCGCATCCAGCACACCTGCGTAGAACCTCTGGCCTGCATAGAACTGCACCACTGTTGCAAGCAGGAACATCACATAGTTCCCATAAGCTATTGAGATGACGTAGGTAAGCGCAGCGACTATTGCGGTCAGTGGCCATGAAACGAGCAGTGCAGTCTTTAGGTGTCTTAATTCCCTTTCCGGCCTCTCAAACTGGAGCTGGCATGATGTGCTGCAGAAGTAGTACTTCCTTCCCTGCCTATCGCTGGTAAGCGTAGAGGTATGCTCATCAACATACATCCCGCATACCGGATCTGTTGCCATTCTCTACGACCGCTACTTCTTAGACCTCCTCTCTACCGAATTCCTGGTTATCTCAAGGTTGCAAGCATTGTGGGCGGTGCACCACGCGTAACATCTATCAGCTGTCTCCTTGTCATTGTAATGCAGGCCGCAAAAGTTGCATTTGTACAGCTTTCCTGCCATAAAAACCATCTATTTGACAGGCACCAAGTCCATGCCGCACACAGGGCACTTTCCCTTTTTCTTCGAACGGACCTTAGGATGCATAGGGCATGTGTATTCCATTATCTCATCAATAGACCTTCTTCAGAAATCTTTATAAACCCTTATGAGCAATACTTATCGCTGCTTTTCCCGTCATCACTGCAATGCAGGAGGGAATCAAAATGGAACAGGAACAGATAGAAAAGCTTAACGCTTTCATCAATGAAAACAAGGGCTCCAGGAAGTTTACGCAGAGCGTTGACCTCACCATCAACTTCATGGGCGTGGACTTCACAAAGCCTGACAACAGGCCGAACGTTGAGATAAAGCTCCCAAGCGGAAAGGGCAGGGAGAGCAAGGTGATATTCTTCGGCGATGACAAGAATCTCGTAGCGAAGGCCCAAGCCGCCGGCGCAAAGGTGATATCTAGCGCGGAGCTCCCTACGATATCAAACGACAAGCTGCGCATGGCCGAGCTGCTCAACAACGAGCTTATCGCGCAGCCTGCGCTCATGCCGATGATTGCCAAGAACCTCGGTCAGTTC
Source organism: Microcaldota archaeon (assembly GCA_021827605.1). GTDB lineage: Archaea > Micrarchaeota > Micrarchaeia > Micrarchaeales > Micrarchaeaceae > JAJZYD01. Next base: position 4,326 of record JAKAVF010000032.1, on the reverse strand, counting down.
CTCGGTCCGCGAAACAAGATGCCGAAGCCGGTGATGGGCAGCGACGTTGGAAGCATGGTCGCGAACATAGGGGGAAGCGTCTTCATAAGGAGCAAGGGGAAGTATCTGCCTACCGTACATGTTGTCATAGGAACCGAGAAGATGACTCAAGACCAACTTGCTGCGAACATAGACGAGGTTATGAATACATTCATCAGGAAGTATGGGAGGGCGCATATACGATCCGTGTATGTGAAGATGACCATGAGCAAGCCGCTAAGGCTGCAATAATGTGATAGCAATGAAGTTTACAAAAGACCAGAAGATGAAATTCGTCCAGGAGCAGGCGGGCGAGGTCAAGAAGTACTCTGTAGTCGGGGTGCTGCCGCTCAATGCAATCCCTGACAGGCTGGTCCAGAAGGCGAGGAACTCGATGAGAAGCCAGACGAGGTTCATAATCGCCAAGAAGTCGCTCCTAATCAGGATTCTCGAGAGCGATGAGAAGACTAAACCGCTCGTCGGAGAGCTCGGCGGAATGTCAGCCATACTTCTCAGCAACGAGGATCCATTCGTGCTTTACCAGAACTTTAAGTCGAGCTCTATAAAGCTTGCCGCGAAGCCAGGCCAGGTTGCGCCGGAAGACATAAACATAGAGGCGCAGGAGACGACACTCCAGCCAGGGCAGACCGTCACCGAGCTGAAGCAGGCGGGCATCGACGTGCAGATACAGAAGGGAAAGGTAGTCATCGCGAAGGACAAGGTTCTCGTCAAGAAGGGAACCGTCATATCCGTAGCGGTGGCAAAGGCGCTTAAGACCCTCGACATTATGCCATTTACTGCGGCGATTACGCCAAAGGTGCTGCTGCAAGGGAAGCTTGTGTTTACAACAGATGTTCTGAGCATAACTCCTACTGTGGTTTCAGGCGAGATGTCGGTCGCATTCAGGAGCGCGCTGGCGCTGTCCATAGAGGCAGGCATAGTCAACCAGTACACAATAGTCACGCTTATAGAGCGCGCATTCAGGAGCGCGCTGGCAGTCGGAATCGAAGGAAAGGTCCCAGAGCCAGGAATAGTCGAGAAGCTGGTCGCAAACGCGGCGCTACAGGCAAGCGCCCTAGGGAGCATGGTTAAGGAAGAGCCGGCAGAGGCATCAGCCAAAGCCCCAGCTCCAGCATCATGAACAGTAATCGTTAATTGTTATGCTTAGGTGAAGTTATGGAATACGTATATGCGGCACTGCTGCTAGACGCAGCGGGCAAGGAGATAAACGAAAAGAGTCTAATGGAAGTAGTCAAGGCAGCTGGAATGAGCCCAGACGAGGCACGCGCAAAGGCGGTGGTTTCGTCCCTCAAGAGCGTGAACATAAAGGAAGTGATAAAGAACGCTCAGAGCGCACCAGTCGCAGCGGCTGCGGCACCTGCAGCGGGGGCAGCACCGGCAGCGAAGAAGGAAGCGCCAAAAGAGGAGAAGAAGAGTGAAGAAGAGGCAGCAGGCGGATTGGCGGGACTGTTCGGCTAATCGCCAGTGACTGCATGCCCAGGGCAGTTCGTCTAACGATTCTCCGTTTGGGTTAGTCGCTACTCTGGAAAATTCCATAACTTTTATAAAATAGCATGAAAATACCATATCGAAAAGAATGTGATGTGATTAGAATGGACGTATACGTTAACAAACCGCACTGCACAGGGTGTTCGCACTGCTTCGACGTGTGCCCGGTCGCGGTATTCGAGATGAGAGATATCGCACAGGACCCAGACGGAAGCAAGGGAGTAATAAACGCTGATACCGCGCCAGAGGACAAGAAGTGGAAGGGCGTAAACGACCCCGCAATCTATGCGAAGTGGAACAACGACGTCCAGAAGTGCCACGACCACTACAAGAAGAAGAGCGTGGCGGTAAACGGCTCAGCATGCATACTATGCCAGGCTTGCCTGATAGAGTGCGAAGGAGAATGCATAACGATAACGGATGACCAGGGGCAGGTCTACCAGTCGATCTACAAATGAGCTTAAAAGCTTGCTTCATTTATAAGAGCATGAAAAGGAATGCGTTGCTGGCCTCTTCGCTGATGCTCCTGCTTTTCCTATCTCAATTTAGCTATGCGGATTTGGGGCCTAAGCCAGTTATGCATCTGACTATAACCCAGAACGGTGCACTGCTCTCGCAACCTTTTGATGCTAAACTCTTGGGTTGCTCGAGCAGCCCTGCCCCTCCTACAATAGGCTCTGGTTCTCAAAATGTAAGCAATGCGATACTTGCAATAAACCAATATGATATAATAGGCAACTGCTATTGGAAATTTGACTCGGGCGTCTGGGGAGGGTGCATTGGCGCCTCAAACAACTGCACATTCGATTACTTCCTGCCCTCTCAATTCAAGGTAGCTGTATACGCAGGCAACAATCTCTATATCTCGCCAACGGAAAATCTGACTGGTAGTATGCAGTCATATTACAGCCTTGATATTTCTACTGGTGGTTTCACCGTCAACTACCAGTATGCATTGACTCCGTTCATCATCGCTCTGATAGTGACTCTATTAGTCGAAGAGATGGTCGGATTGCTCTGGCTTAAACGCAAAAAGGCGGATTTGAAAAAGGGCGCAATGTGGATATTTATTGCAAATGTAGTCTCGCTAGTATGCATATGGTTCGGGGCATCATTGCTGATAAATCTGGCTTATACAACTCTGATAGTGGCAGACGAGGTTTTCGCCGTGCTAATCGAGGGGCTTATTTACTTCCTTTTCTTCAAATCGGCTTTCAGGGGATTTTCAAGCGCACTTGCGTTCAGCATCGTGCTCAACGTAGCGAGCTTCGCAGTCGGCTTTATATTATTCCTGTTCATTCCATTCATCGGATTGATCTAAGCCCGGTAGAGACAACGGTAAAAAGAATAGAATCAGTTGTCTTCGTTTTCGCCTGCTACGCTGCCTTCCTCTCTCTCCTCTTTCTTTGCCCGCTTCTCCTTCTTCCCTCCTTTTTTCTTTGGCTTTTCGGCAGCAGGTGGCGTCGGCGGCTCCAGGACAGGCAGGTTTATTGCATCCTGCACCTCTATCTCCTTCCTTATCACCGCTGACACCTCCCTTATCCTGTCAACGAAGAATGTGAACAGGATTCCGAATATGAACGCGAAGAACACCCCATATAAGTAGTAGCCCTTAAGCAGGAGCAGGGCCGCAATCAGGAAAATCAGTACCTCTATGATCCCGAATTCCTCTATGTATCTTCTGAGGCCCTCCTTTCTCTCGTATATCGTTTCCATTATCGCATTCCTGCTTCTCAGGTGGTCGAGCAGGTATGTGAGCGTTATTCCGAATGCGAATGCTATTATCGCTGCAAGCAGCACGTAACCATTGATGAACGCGAGCGCCATTCCTATGAAGAGGGCCGTGTCCATGACCCCAAGCTCCTCAATCGTCCTGACCAATCCGGGCTCCATGGCCATGTGCTCCTTCCTTCCCCGCACGAGCCTCCTCCTTAGCCGTGTCGCGCCCACTCCGGCAAGCGCGAGCCCTCCTACTACCGGCGTTGTTGCTGGAAGCGAGAGAGGCTGCGTCTGGGACTGCTGTGCAGTCGACGTGATTATCGGCGCGGTCGTGTTAGCGGGCACTGTTGTGGTCGGCACGCTTGTTACTGTAGTCGTAGGTATGACCTGTTTCGCATAGCATGCGCTCATCGATATCGAAGGGTTAAATCCCGATTTTATGCTGAGTAGCTTTAGTGTCAGCGTTGTGCCGTTGGTTACGATATTTATCTGCTGCACAAGGGTGTAACCTACATTGTTGACAGATAAGTTGGCGTAATTCTTCCCGATATAGTCGTTGGAAATAATGAAAGTCGGTCCCCCAGCAAGGAATCCGAATTCCTCGCCTGCCGTGAAGTCAGAAGCTGTCACGCAGCTGCCACTCTGTGTCAGCGTTGGGCCGCTCGGCGTGAAAGAGCCCCCTCCGTTATAGCTTCCGCCTCCTCCACCTCCTCCACCGCTGGTGCTGCCTATCGTCGTTGTTGTGCTAGAGTTAGTGCTGTTGCCGACCGAAGTAGTGTTATTGCAGAGCTGTGGGTAGAAGTAACAGATGTTCGGGCAGCCCCCCGACTGGTTTACACAGGGATGCCCGGGAGGAATCATCGCGCCGGACAGTGCCGGGAGTACGCCTATAGCAAGTATCGCAAATAGAATCGCAAATACCTCTGCCTTTCTGAAGCCGTATTTCTGCATTTCCATCTACCTAGAGGTCAGGTTTATGAAATATATATAGCTTACCGAAGGTTTCGGTGTATTTAAATGCGGACACCTCCCCAGGTGTGTATATAACATGCTCGAATTTTAGGAAGGGTTTTATATTTC